>JBAWCC010000149.1:0-28355 GCA_049590095.1 Allosphingosinicella sp.
CCGCCGACCATCGTGTCGGCGCCGGTTCCGCCGCTGATGAAGTCGTCGCCAACGCCGCCGGTCAGAACGTCGTCCTCGGCGGTTCCGTAGAGGATCTCGCCGGTCGAGGCGACGTCGGTGGTCAGCCGGGTCATCACGTCGGCGAGCGACAGGGTCACTCCGCTGGCGGCGATGACGAACTGCTCGACCGTGTCGGCCGCGGTACCGGCCAGGGCGGAGCGGAGGATGATCCGGTCGGCGCTTCCGGCGAAGCGGATGGTGAGGTCGTTGCCGTCGCCGCCCGTCCGGCTGAAGCGGATCTGGCCGAGCGAATAGCCGTTGATCTGCAGGGCGTCGGCGGTGGCGTCGCCATTGTCGTCGATCTCGTCAAGACCGTCGCCGGCGTTGAACACATAGGTGTCGGCGCCCGCGCCGCCGGTCAGCATGTCGGCTCCGGTGCCGCCGGCGAGCTGGTCGGCGCCCGCGCCGCCCTCGAGCCGGTCCTTGTCGGCCCCGCCCGAGAGGATGTCGTTGCCGGCATTGCCGAGCAGGGTGTCGTTGCCGCCGAGGCCGCTGAGCTCGTCGGCATTGGCGCTGCCGTTATAGACGTCTTCGCCTGGCGTGCCGCCGGTTGCGCGCCGTGCAAGCTCGGCCGCGTTCCAGCTGGTCCCGTCCTCGGTGAAGTACACGGATTCGATCGCATTGGCCGCGGCGCTCAGCACGTTGGCGAGAATCAGCCGATCGCCGGTTCCGATCTTGAGGATGAGGCCCGTCGTCCCCTGCTGCACCACCCGGACATCGTCGATGGTGATTCCGGCGCCGAGCTCGACCCGGTCGATTCCGGCCGTGTCGGTGATCGTGTCCTGGCCGTCGCCGATATTGAAGCGGTAGACGTCGTTGCCGGCCGCGCCCGCCAGGCTGTCGTTGCCGATGCCGCCGATGAGGATGTCGTCGCCGACGTCGCCGGTCAGGCTGTCGTTGCCGGCCTCGCCCGAAAGCGCGTCGTGGCCGCCGAGCGCGTTGATAATATCGTCGCCCGCGCCGCCGGAGATCGAATCGGCCGCCGAGGTGCCGTAGAGAATGTCGTTGCCGTCGGTCGATTCCATCGACCTGGCAAGGAGCTCGGCGAAGGTCCAGGTGGCGGTTACCGTGCCGTCGGCGGCGACGAAGCGCACTTCCTCGATGGCGTTGCCGGCGGTGCTCAGCGCGTTGACGAGCGTCAGCCGGTCCGAGGTGCCGGCGATCGTCAGCGCCAGCCCGGTCGAGCCCTGCTGCCGAACGCGAACCATATCGGAATTTATGTCCGCGCCGAACTCGATGCGGTCGACTCCGGCCGTGTCGGTGATCGTGTCCTGCCCGTCGCCGAGATCGAAGCGGTAGACATCGTCGCCCGCCGCGCCGACGAGGCTGTCATTGCCGGTTCCGCCGACGAGCAGGTCGTTGCCCGCGTCGCCGGCCAGGCTGTCGTGGCCCGCCTCGCCGTAGAGGGCGTCGTTCTCGGTGCCGCCCGCGAGCGTATCGTCGTCGTCGCCGCCGGTGAGCGTGTCGTCGCCCGCTCCGCCGGAGAGGCTGTCCCTGCCGAGGCCGCCGGAGATCGTGTCGGCCGCCGAAGTGCCGTTGGTGACGTCGTTGCCGTCACCCGTGCCCAGCGACATCGAGATCAACTGGGCGTGGGTCCAGACGGTGCTGTCGAAGAAGCGCACTTCCTCGATCGCGTTCGCGGCATTGCCAAACGCACCGGCGATGGTGATCCGGTCCTGCTCGCCGATGCGCAGCACGAGGCCGGTTCCCGACTGCCGGACCTGGACGTCGAGCGGGTCGATGCCTGCGCCGAGTTCGATCCGGTCGATTCCGGCGGTGTCGGTGATCGTGTCGAAGCCGTCGCCGGGATTGAAGCGGTAGACGTCGTTCCCCGCGCCGCCGGCGAGCGAGTCGCCTCCGGTGCCGCCGGTGAGGGTGTCGTCGTCGGCGCCGCCGGTGAGCGTGTCGTTGCCGGAGTCGCCGAACAACTGATTGCTGCCGCCGAGACCGCTGATCGTGTCGTCGCCGAGACCGCCGTGGATCGAATCGGCCGCGGCGGTTCCGTAGCGGACGTCGTTGGCTTCGGTCCCGGCCATCGCCATGGCGAGCAGCTCGGCATGGGTCCAGGGATCGCCCTCGAAGAAGCGGACTTCCTCGATCGCGTTGCCGGCGGTGTTGAGAGCGCCGACGAGCGTCAGCCTGTCGTTGCTGCCGAGGATCTCGATCACGAGATTGGCCGAGCCCTGCTGGCGCACGCGCACGTTCGAGCGGTCGATCCCCTCGCCAAGCTCGATGCGGTCGATTCCGGCGGTGTCGGTGATCGTGTCCTGGCCGTCGCCGGCGTTGAACCGGTAGACGTCGTCGCCGGCGGCGCCAGTCAGGGCGTCCGTGCCCGTTCCGCCGACCATGATGTCGTTGCCCGCACCGCCCGCAAGGCTGTCGTCGCCCGATTCTCCGTAGAGCGTGTCGTTCTCGGTGCCGCCGATCAGGGAATCGTCGCTGCCGCCGCCGTACAGTGTGTCGTTGCCGGCGCCGCCGTCGAGCGTGTCCTTGCCGACGGTCGTTCCCTCAACCTGCTCGACGCGCTGCAGCTGCACGTTGTCGAGAGACGGACCCGCGCCGTTGGTCGAGCCGAGGCCGCGGAAGGTCAGCTCGTTGTCCCCGGCCCGGGCGACGACGATGTAGTTCTTGCGAAGCATCGTCGTTCCGGTGGCTGCGACGGTCGCGATCACCTCCCCGTTCCAGAGGACCTCGAACGTGTCGCCCGAAGCGGTCGAGCGGTTGGCATGGTCGAAGCGGAGCTGCAGCTGCTCCCCCGCGGTGAGGCCCGACACGACCTGCGAGATGATCATGTTGGTGCCGGTCCCGCCGGCAGAATCGAGGTCGAGCCAGTAACCGCCGTCGGTCGAGCCGACGCTTCCGAATCCGGACGTATGAAGCTGGTAGACCTGTGAGTTCAGCTTGGTCCAGCCGGGGATGGCGCTGGCGTCGAAGCCCCAGCTCTGGGCTATCGGCGCGGTCCCGTGCTGCTCGAAGCTGCCGTTGACGATGAGGTTCTCACCGACCGGCTGGATGACCACGTTCGAATCGCCGACGATGACGTCGTCGCCCGCCGCGCCGAGGACAGTGTCGGACCGCGCGCTGCCGGTAAGCGTGTCGGCCGCCCCGGTTCCGATGAGGGTGACTCCGGCGCCCACCGCCGGAGTCAGCCGCGCCATCAGGTCCGCATGGGCCCAGCTCGTCACCGTGCCGTCCGCGGCAACGAATCGAACGGCCTCGATCCGATAGCTGGCGTCGTTGATGGTGCCCGGGATGGTGATCCGGTCTTCCGTGCCGATCACCCTGAGGATGAGGCCGGCGCCGTCGCTCGTCTGCTCGACGGTGACGTCGTCCGCGGTGACGGTCGAGTCGAACTCTATCACGTCGTTGGGGGAATCCTGGGTCCTCCAGCCCGCATCGGACACGATGTCCTGACCGAAGCCGCGCGAGAATTTGTAGGTGTCGCTGCCCTGCTGGCCCTGCAGATAGTCGTTGCCGGCACCGCCCGTCAGCGTGTCGTTGCCGTCAGCGCCGTAGAGCGTGTCGTTGCCGGCGCCGCCGTCGTAAGTATCCCATTCGTAGGTGCCGGGAATCGTCTGGTCCGAGGAGGTCGCGACGACCATCGCCTTGGCGAGGAGCTGCGTGTGGCTCCAGCTCGTCACGGTGCCGTCGGCGGCGACGAAGCGCACCGCCTCGATCCGGTAGCTTGCGTCGTTGAGCGTGCTCGGGATGGTGATCCGGTCCTCGGTACCGGTCACCTTGAGAATGAGACCGACGCCGTCGGCCGTCAGCTCGACGGTCAATTCCTCGGGCGTGATCGTCGAGTCGAACTCGATCACGTCGTTGGGCGAATCCTGCGTCCTCCAGCCCGCGTCGGACACGATGTCCTGACCGAAGCCGCGCGAGAATTTGTAGAGGTCGCTGCCCTGCTGGCCCTGCAGATAGTCGTTGCCGGTACCGCCCGTCAGCGTGTCGTTGCCGTCAGCGCCGTAGAGCGTGTCGTTGCCGGCGCCGCCGTCGTAAGTATCCCAATCGTAGGTGCCGGGGATCGTCTGGTCGGCGGAGGTCGCGACCATCGCCTTGGCGAGGAGCTGCGTGTGGCTCCAACTCGTCACGGTGCCGTCGGCGGCGACGAAGCGCACTGCCTCGATCCGGTAGCTGGCGTCGTTGAGCGTGCTCGGAATGGTGATCCGGTCGTCCGTTCCGGTCACCTTGAGAATCAGACCGACGCCGTCCGCCGTCTGCTCGACCGTCACTTCGTCCGGCAAAATCGTGGAGTCGAACTCGATCACGTCGTTGGGGGAATCCTGGGTCCTCCAGCCCGCGTCGGAGACGATGTCCTGACCGAATCCGCGCGAGAATTTGTAGAGGTCGCTGCCCTGATGACCCTGCAGATAGTCGTTGCCGACACCGCCCGTCAGCGTGTCGTTGCCGTCATTGCCGTACAGCGTGTCATTGCCGGTGCCGCCGTCGAACGTATCCGAGTCGTAGCTTCCGTGGAGGGTCTGGTCGGCCGCGGTCGCAACGGTCGCCTTGGCGACGAGCTGGGCATGGCTCCAGCTGGTGACGGTGCCGTCGGCCGCGACGAAGCGGACCGTCTCGATCCGGTAGCTTGCGTCGTTGAGCGTGCTCGGGATGGTGATCCGGTCGTCGGTCCCGCTCACCTTGATGACGAGGCCGACGCCGTCCGCCGTCTGCTCGATCGTCACGTCGTCCGGCGCGATCGTCGAGTCGAACTCGATCACGTCGCTGGGCGAATCCTGGGTCCTCCAGCCCGCGTCGGAGACGATGTCCTGACCGAATCCGCGCGAGAATTTGTAGGTGTCGCTGCCTTCGCCGCCCTGCAGGTAATCGTGGCCGGTGCCGCCGGTCAGGGAGTCGTTGCCGCTGATTCCGTAGATCGTGTCGTTGCCGGCGCCGCCGTCGTAGGTGTCCCAGTCGTAGCTGCCGTGGAGGGTCTGGTCGGCCGCGGTCGGAACGGTCGCCTTGGCGACGAGCTGGGCATGGTTCCAGCTCGTCACGATGCCGTCGGCGGCGACGAAGCGGACCGCCTCGATCCGGTAGCTGGCGTCGTTGAGCGTGCTCGGGATGGTGATCCGGTCGTCGGTGCCGGTCACCTTGAGGATGAGGCCCACGCCGTCGGTGGTCTGCTCGACGGTCACGTCGTCCGGCGAGATCGTCGAATCGAACTCGATCACGTCGTTGGGGGAATCCTGGGTCCTCCAGCCGGCGTCGGTGACGATGTCCTGTCCGAAGCCGCGCGAGAATTTGTAGACGTCGCTGCCGTCATTGCCGCGCAGCGTGTCGTTGCCGGGGCCGCCGGTCAGCGTGTCGTTGCCGCCGTTGCCGGTGAGGGAATCGTTGCCCCAGCTGCCCTTGAGGGTGTTGGCGGCATTGTCCCCGGTGAGCGTGAGGTTGGCGGCGAGCTCGAACGGAGCGCCGTTGAAATTGCCGAGCGTGAGCGCGCTGGCGGCAACTCCCTGGAGTCGGAACAGCAGCCGCGCGCTGTCGAGGCTCGAAGTCCCGGTGGGCGCGAAATAGACGAAGGCGTCGGCGCCCTCCTGGCGAGCGACGACCGAGCCGGTCAGCCCTTCCGCGAGGCGGATGTCGAGAATGTCGCCGCTGTCGCCCGTCTGGAAGGCGACGACGGTGATGACCCCCTCGTCCGGCAGGAGAGGAACGAACATCCGGAAGGTGTCGCGCTCCGCGGTGCCGGTCAGGGTCTGCGGACCGCCGCTCGACGGGATTCCGCCGTCGCCGCCGCCCGTCTCTCCGCCCGTGCCGCCGCCGCCGCTGCTGAAGATGGGGGCGGTGAACGGATCGGCCGCCGACGCGGGGTTGAGCAGCCTTTCGGCCGCTTCCGGAGTCACGGCGTTGGCGAGCAAGGTGGCCGCGGTCCAGCGGGTGCCGTCCACGAAGACGACCTCTTCGATCGGATTCCAGCTGCCGACGGCCTGGTTGACCAGCGTCAGGCGATCGTCGCCGCCCTTCAGCCGAAGGACGAGGTCGTTGCCGACCCGGACGACGACGACGTCGGCGACGGCGATGTCGTTGCCGAGGGTGAGCGTGTCGGACGATCTCGAGTCGTTGGTCTCGCGGATGACGTCGCGGCCGTCGCCGCGGCCGAAGCTGTAGCCATTATCGCCGAAACCGCCCGCCAGCGTGTCGTCGCCCTTGCCGCCGACGATCGGCGCCGAAACCTCGATCGCCGTACCGAAATCGATCGCATCGTCGCCCGCCGTGCCGATAGCGGCGCGGGCGTAGATCTGGCTCAGCGTCCAGACCGTTCCGTCGGCGAAGGCGAATTCCTCGATGCCGTGGTCGGTGCTCGACGTTCCCGCGACGAACATGTTGCGGATGGTGAGCCGGTCCTCGCCTCCGACGAGGCCGATGACGAGGTCGGTCGGACCGACCGAGAGGAAGCGGATGTCGGTCGGCAGGATGCCGGTGCCGAAGCGGATCCGATCGCTCCTCGTCGAGCTGGTCTCGTCGAAGTCGACGATGACGTCCTGGCCGTCGCCGCGATCGAAATAATAGATGTCGGCGCCGCTCTGCCCCTCGAGCCGGTCGTTGCCCTTGCCGCCGGTCAGGAGGTCGGCTCCGCGGCCGGCCTCGATCCAGTCGTTGCCGAGGCCCCCGTAAAGCTCCACGGCGCCCGCCTGGCCCGCCGAAAGGGCGATGTGATCGTCCCCGTCGGTGAAGGCGATCGACGAGGCCAGAGCGGCGAATGAAAGGGTCCGGCCGTCGGCGAAGAGCAGGGTGGCCACCACCGGGTCGACGTCTCCCGGCAGGTCGACGAGCGTGACGCTGTCGTCGCTGCCGGCGATCCGGATGACGATGTTGCCGGCCGAATCCCGCCTCGCGGCGATGTCCTCGAGGGCAATTCCGGCGCCGAACTCGAGCGTTCCGAGGCCGTCGGCGGTGCCGTTGGCCTCGATCCGGTCCTGGCCGTCGCCGCGGTTGAAGCGGTAGACGTCGTTGCCGCCGCCGCCGATCAGGACGTCGTTGCCGCGACCGCCGGTGAACGGCTCGGCCGCGGTCGTGCCGACCAGCCGGTCGTCGCCGTCGCTGCCTTCGCCGTTGATCCGGGCAAAGAGCTGGTCGCGGGTGAAGGACGTGCCGTCGCCGAACTCGACCTTGTCGACCCCGTTGAGAGCGGCGTCGTAGCGAAGCAATATCTCGTCGGCGCCGTCGCCCAGCGTGAGGACCAGCTCATTGCGGCCCGGCGCGGAGCGCGACACGCGCATCTCATCGGCCTGATAGCCGCTGATCCTGAGCGTGTCGGCGCCGCTGCTGTCGTCGATGACGTCGCGGCCGTCGCCGATCGAGAAGATATAGGTGTCGTTGCCGGCATTGCCGGTGATCCGGTCGTCGCCGGCCCCGCCGGTGATGGTGTCCGCGTTCGAGCTGCCGCGGATGAAGTCGTCGCCGCTGCTCGACTGGTCGGCGACCGAGCGCTGGATCAGCGCCGCGGCGTCCCACATCGAGCCGTCGCCGAACTCGATGGTCGGGGTCGCGGCCCCGCCCAGCGCGCCGACGATGGTGATCTCGTTGCCCGCGCCGGGAACCGTGATGATGAGATCGTTGCTGTCGGTCGAGGACAGGCGCACGACCACATTAGCGGGGGACATGTCGGCGAGCACGATCGTGCCCCGGGTCACGCCCGACGGCATCTCGATCCGGTCCACGCCGTCGCCGGCGTTGATGATCGCCCGGCCGTCCGTCCGCATGATCACGCGGTCGTTGCCCCGACCCGGACTGATCTCGGCGAAGGCGTCGAAGTCGCGCAGGTCGACGATGTCGTCGCCGGTGTTGGTTCCGGTGGTCCAGATGTGCCTGCGGACCTCGGACAGGGTCAACGTCGTGCCGTCGGCGAAGACGAAGCTCTCGATCGGGGCCGCGCTGTAGCCGCCCAGGACGACGATCCGGTCGGTTTCGGTACCGAGCGTGATCAGCAGGTCGCCGTCGACGTTGCGGAAAGTGACGTGCTCCTGGGTGACGGAGGGACCGAAGACGATCTTGTCGATTCCGGCGGTGTCGCTGATGCTGTCGTTGCCGTCGCCGAAGCCGAACTTGTAGGTGTCGTTGCCGTTGCCGCCGGCGAGGGCGTCGGAGCCGGCGCCGCCGGCGATCGTGTCGGCGCGGTTGTCGAAGCCGGTCAGCTGCTCGTCCGCCTCGGTGCCGGTGAGCATCCGGTCGAGCACCTGCTCGAGGGTCAGGACCGCGCCGTCGGCGAAATGGAATTCCTCGACCCGGGTGTTGGTGAGGCCGCCGACGACGGTGACGACGTCGGTGCCGTTGCCGAGGTCGATGAGCAGGTCGTTGCCGCTGCGCAGGAACCGAAGCACATCCTGGGTCACCGAGGCGCCGAAGACGATCCGGTCGATGACTCCTGCCTGGTCCGGGCGCTCGACGATCCGGTCGAAATCGTAGCCGGCGGTGAAGGCGTAGCTGTCGCCGGCATTGCCGCCGATCAGAGTGTCGTCGCCCTGGCGGCCGTCCAGCGTGTTCGGCTGGGTGAGCGAGCCGGTGATGACGTTGTCGCCGTAATTCCCGCCCTCGATCTGGAGGATCTCCTCGATGTCGGAGACGGTGAGGAAATTGCCGCCGTTGCGGAACTCGAAGCGCTCGATCTGGTCGTCGATGCTCCGGAAATGGTTGCGGATGCGCAGCGTGTCGGTGCGGTCGCGCACGGAGATGAGGAGATCGTCGCCGCTCTTGGTGAAGACGATGTTGGCGAGGGTGATGTCGTCGCCGAACACGACGACGTCGTCGACCGGCACACGGAATCCGGGCCGGTCGCTCCAGTGGGCGCGGATCCTGCGGTCGACGATGACGTCCTGGCCGTAGCCGACGTCGAACTTGTAGGTATCGCCGCCGTCGCCGCCGATCAGGGTGTCGTTGCCGCCGCGGCCGTCGAGGGTCTCGGCGAAGTTGGAGCCCGTGATCTCCTCGCCGGCATTGGTGCCGACGAGGTCCATGTCCTCGGGATTGAAGTCGGTGAAGACCAGGGTGCGATCGGTGAACTCGAAATATTCGACGGCGAAATGCTGCTTGTCGTCGCGGACATACTGGTTCTCGAGGACGATCCGCTCGCCGGTCGCGGTGACCGTCATGATCAGGTCGAGCGCCGTGCGCGAGAAGGTGATCTCGGTGGAGGCGATGCCCTGGAACTGGATGCGCTCCTCGCCGCTCTCGTCGAGGATGGTGTCGGTGCCGTAGCCGCGGCCGAAGACGTAGCGGTCGTTGCCGCTCAGGCCCTCGAGCCGGTCGTTGCCGAGGCCGCCGTCGATGGAATCGCTGATCCCCTCGAAGCCGTAGATCGTGTCGTTGCCGTCCGTCTTGGCGATGTCGACATAATGCTGGAGCAGCTTGAGGTACGACCAGTTGGTTCCGTCGGCGAAGGTGATCGTCTCGATCAGGTTGACGTACCCGACGAGGAAGACCTCCTTCAGATACTCCCTGAGGATCAGCTGGTCCGTCGTCCCCTTGACCTGGAGGGTCAGGGTGTCGCTCTTGCCCTCGCGCAGGAAGTCGAAATCCGTCCAGCGCAGGTCGTCGGAGAATTTGAGGAAATCGTCCTTGGGGCCGAACAGGGCGAGCGAGAAATCGGCGTCCTCGATGACGTCCTGACCGTAATCGCTGCCATAGACGTAGGTGTCCGTCCCCTCGCGTCCGGTCAGATAGTCGTCGCCCTTGCCGCCATCGAGCGTGTTGTCGTTGAGCAGGCCGTAGATCGCGTCGTCGCCGGTCGTCTTCGCGTTTTCCAGGACCTTCTTCACGATCTCGGTGAATTCGAGCGAGGTGCCGTCGCCGAAGATGAAGCGCTCGATGAGGTTTGGCGCGATATAGTCGAGCCCGTCGCTGCTCCCCAGCGCCTCGCCGAACGCGCCCATGTTGAGCCGGACGCCGCCGAACTGGCCGACGATCTCGATCCCGTCATTGGTGATCTGACCGTTGGCGTCGCGATTGATGTTGCCGTTCTCGTCGCGGATGTAGAGCTTGAGGTTGTCGCTCGCACCGTCGCGGATCAGGTAGAGATCCTTGGCGCTGATGTCGCCGCGGAACTGGAGGAAGTCGATCCCGGCCTTGACCGGGCCGAACGAGAAGCCGCCGAGATCGTTGATGACGTCCTGGCCGTCGCCCCGCCGGAAGACGTAGATGTCGCCGCCGACATTGCCGCTCAGGAAATCGTTGCCCTTGCCGCCCATCAGCACATCGGCCGATCCGGAGCCGGTCAGCGGATCGTTGAACAGCCCTTCCGCCCGCTCATAGTCGACGACCTCCAGCGCCATCCGGAAGCGATCCCAGACGATACCGTCGGAGAAGACGATCTGCTCGACGCCCGACTGGAACTGCTTGCCGTTCGTCGCGTATTCGTTGAGCTCGCCGAGGAACTGGTCGGTCAGGCGGATGAAGTTGGTCCGGCCGCGTATCTGCAGGATGAGGTCCTGCCCGTCGCGGATTGCCTTGACGTCGTTGGACTTGACGTCGGTGAAGCGGAGCTCGTCCTCGCCGCCCAGATCCTTGTCGTAAATGTAGTCGTCGCCCGAATTCTTGCCGACGAAATAATAATCGGCCGACATGCCGCCGGTGACCGTCTGGTTGCCGCCGGTCATGTAGAAGAAGTCGGTGCCGTCGGTGCCGGCCACCTGGGTGTCGGAGCTCAGGTGGGTGCGGATCCGGGTCTCGTCGACGGAAAGCGCGTGGGCGACGCCGAATATGTCGAGATCCACGCCGACATTCTCATAGGCCTGGATCAGCATCTGCATGATATAGGCCTGGTCGATTCCGACCTTGCCCTTCAGGACGTCGTTTTCGTTTTCCTGGGCGAAATCCGGATAGATCTGCCAGAGCAGCTCGTTCCAGTCGGTGAGATAGTCGAGGACGGCGTCGTTGGCGTTGGAGTCGGGAGCGCCCTCGAAGATCGCCTCGAACATCGGCGCCAGCTGGCGGTCGGTGGTCGCGAGGAAGACGTTGCGTTCCGCGTCGTAGGAAATCCCGCGCGCGAACTCGGAAAGCCCGCCCTGCAGCGCCATCCGAACGGCGAAGCGCCGCGATACCATGACCCATTGCTCCATCACCGGCTGGAGCATCGAGATCATCGACTTGATCGCGGAGACGTAGCTGTCCGGCGACAGGCTGGCGCTGCCGCTCTCGTTGACGCTGTAGGCGAGGTGGCCGGTCGCGTCGTTGGCGACCGCGGTCAGCATTTCCGGGCGGAAGGCGATCCCGCCCAGGCTCATCGCGAAGTGGAACTGGGCCGGAGTCAGCAGCTCGACCCGGTAGGTCGAATCGTCGGTCGAGCCGACCTCGTCCAGGTTCTCGAAATCGACCTCGTAGTTGCGGAGGTTGAACTCGCGATAGTCGCCGGTCTTCGCCTCGAGCTCGAGCGCCCGGTCGAGGTTGCGCGCCCAGACGTAGAAGGTACCGTCGCGGTCGGTGACCTGGACGGTGTAGTCGACCACCTTGCCGTCGGTGAAGCGGACTCCGATCGCCTCCACCGGAAGATCGGCGAGGGGATTGAACTGGATGTCCTCGCGCCGCCACTCGGTGCCGGCCGCGTGCGGCAGGGCCAGGATCGCGTCGACGCCGGCATAGGTCGTGCCCGGCGCGGAGGCGAGCGCCCAGCGGCCGTCGGCCTGCTTGATTCCGTAGTCGAGGATGATCGCGCGGCCGTTCTCGACCCGCATCAGGTAGGGCGCCTCGTCGCGCTTGGTCAGCGGCTCGCCCCGCGACGCCGGCGACCAGGCCTGCTCGAGCCGCCATCCGCCGCCCTGCGCCAGCACCTGCTCCAGCGTCGGCCGGGCGATCGCCGCCCCCGCGCCGTCCACCACCGAAGCGCCGGAATCGAGCGTCCAGTAGCCGCCGGCCTCGTCCTCGACATAGACCGCGCGGTCGAGCATCGCGCCCGCGGCGTCGAGGCGCACGGCGACCAGCTCGCGGCTGGTCTCCAGGGTCATGCCCCATTGGCCGAGCACGTCCCCGGCCTGCGCGACCAGGGTCTTCATCTTCGGCACGGTCATCGCTTCGGCGCGGGCCTGGGCGAGCTCGGCGAACTCGGGGTCGTTGGCCGCCGCGACCGCGAGGTCGGTGACCGTCCCGAAGCCCTTGGCGTTGAGCATGTCGTTCGACTGCCAGGGGGCGAAGCCGGCCTCGCCGGCGAACTTCGTGTCGACCTCGTTCGCGCCGAAGATCGCCTCGAACATCTTCGACACGCGTCCGTCGGCGAAGGTGACGTCGGAGCGCGACAGCAGGGTCGCGTTCTGCGGCGTCATGACGTTCAGCGGGGTCGAGGAAAGGCTCAGCGAGACGATCCCGAGCGCGTCGAGGCTCTTCAGCTCGCCGGCGTCGGTCTCGCCGTCGCGGTCGCGGTCCTGCCAGATCTGGAGCTCGCTCCAGATGAGGTCGGCGGCGCTGATCATCCCGTCGCCGTTGCTGTCGTAGGCGGAGAGCTCGGCGAAGCCGCCCTGGGCACGATCGCCGAACAGCTCGGCGATTCCGTCGACGGTGCCGTTGCCGTTGGAATCGAGGACGAGGAAACCGTCGTCGCCCTTGAGCCAGCCGGTCCGCTCGCGGAACATGTCCCCGTCGACGTCGAAATAGGCCTTGCTATAGTCGCGCGAGACGGTCTCGATGCCGTCGCCGTCGAGGTCGATGACGAGCGGGTCCGTGCCGTCGGCCCAGTCCATCGCCTTGGCGAAGCGCTCGGCCGCGGCCGCAGTGGAGATGAGCGCGTCGGCGAACACCGACCAGTAGAGCGCCTGGCCGATCAGCCCGGGCACCAGGTTGATCACCGGAAGCAGCGCCTGGAGCGGATTGACCGCCCGGAACACCATGCTGAGATCGCCCTGCCCGCGCCCCGCGAGCACGTCGTTGGTCAGATCCCGCTGCAATATGCCGAGACGCGAGCCGATCACGTCGACATTCTCGACCTTCATGAATCCCTTGTGGATGGAATCGGGCGTCGTTCCCGCTTGGCCGCCGATCGCCGCCATCATCCCGCGGAAGATTTGCTCGAAGGCGTTGGTGATATACATGTCGAGGTTGCCGTCCTCGTCACGCTTGAACAGGT
This sequence comes from Allosphingosinicella sp., assembly GCA_049590095.1. Taxonomy (GTDB): domain Bacteria; phylum Pseudomonadota; class Alphaproteobacteria; order Sphingomonadales; family Sphingomonadaceae; genus Allosphingosinicella. The sequence goes on from JBAWCC010000149.1 coordinate 13,115, forward strand.
AGAGCATCCAGGGCTGGAGGTGGTCGACATAGACTTCGCCGGTCCAGTCCTGCGCCTGGCCGGTCATGTAGCGGCTGATGTTGGCCATGCCGATCGCGGAGCCGAGCATGCCCATGATCGCCAGGCCCGCCGCGCCGCCGTTGGCGTCGCCGCCGGTCAGCGGAATACCGAAATATTTCAGCACGTCGAAGTGCTGGGCGTCCATGATCGTGGTGTCGGCCCAGTACCAGAAATTGTCGCTATTCTCCCCTGTATCGGGCGCGGGCTGACCCTCCGGGCTGAGGCCGCCGTAATAATCGCCGTAGAGCTCGCCCTTGTCCGACGTGTTGAAGATCCAGTCGCGGCCGAGGCCGCCGGCGGTGATCGCCTTCTCGCCGCCGATCGCGATCAACCAGTCGTTGCCGCTTCCGCCGTCGACGATCAGGTCGAGCTCTTCTCCCGCGATGGCATTCTCGCCCTCGGCGGAGCTGATCCGTTCTCCCACGTCCTTGTGGGTGGCGCCGTAATAGACGAGGATGTCCCTGCCGGCCCCGCCCTCGATCTTGCCGAAGCCGGGGTGGTTGCTCTCGCCGAAGAAGCCGTGGTCGATGCCCAGCAACCCTTGCAAATTTCCGCCGAAATAGACGTCGTCCTCGTTCGTCAGCTTGACGTTCTCGGCATCGCGGAAATGGACCTCGGGCGTCGGCCCGAGGATCGGATCGAAGGCCGATCTGAGCAGGTCGGTCGCCACCACCGCGGTGAGCGTGATGAGGCTGTCGGCGAAACCGCCCTGATAATCCTTCGTCGATCCGTTGACCGTCTGCATCCCGCCGGAGCGGCCGGCGAAGGAGATCGTGTCGTAGTCGGACTGATAGACCTTCCCGTCCTTGGGACCTCCGAAATCGATGACGACCGGAACCTTCGACATGTCGCCGGAAAGCACGACTTCCTCGGCGCGCTCGGTCAGCTCGATCACGTCGACGTTGAGCAGGGTATCGGTGCTGATCGCGCCGCTGTTCAGGTCCTTGATCGTGACCTTGATCGCATCATGCTCGCCGAACTTGTCGATCCTGAGGTCCGTGATCGTCGCGCCCTGCGCCGCGAGCGATCCCGTCGCCGGATCGGCGACGCTGTACCGGACGATGTCGTCGGCCCAATAGTCGAACTGGTCCGCGGCGCTCTCCAGCCCGTCGGGCGCTAGCAGCCATTGCAGGAAGGTCTCGTAGATCGAGCTGTTGAGCCGCTGGCCTATGAAGACGTCGCCGCCCTCCTCGCCGTCGCCCGACGCGGATTCGGAGACGACGTTGTTCACCATCGTGTCGTCGCCGGCCCCGGCGATGACCATGTCGCGCCCACTCAGCGTGTAGACGGTGTCGTCGCCATTGCCGAGGAGGAGGAGGTCGTTGCCCTTGGTGCCGGTAAGCTTGTTCGCGCCCGACGTCCCGACGGCGACGTCGACATGCGTGTCGTTGCCGGTGCGAGGCCCCGTCGGGTAGATCCGCTCGGCGAGCTTGATGTGGCCGTCCGGCGAATCCTTGAGCAGGAAATGGTAGCGGTCGAATATCCTGGCGTCCGTGGACAGCCAGAACTCGGCGGCAAGGCGCTTGAGGAAGTCTTCGTCGATATTGCCGCCGAGGTTGGTGGCAAGCTGGATCGAGTTGAGCAGATCGCCATCGACCTCCTCCGACTGCTCGAAGAAAGTGGAGGAAATGTCGTATATCCCGACCGGCTCCACGCGGTCGATCCCGGCGGGCAGAGGCCTGTCGCCTTTCCTCAGAACGTCGCCCCACAGAACGCTCGAGAAATCGAGGGCGAGGATCGACTCATCGTCGTTGAGCGCGAGCACTCCGTCCTGCGCCTTGACCTCGCCGAGCCCGACGACTTTCGCCTCCTCGACATCGTAGAGCGCCAGAGCCTCCGCATATTGGACGAGGATGTCGGAAAGGGCCTCCTTGAGCGTGACGTTGAAGTTGAGCGCGAACTGCCAGCGCACATGCTTGTCGAGAACGCCGGTGGTCTGAACATCCACTCCGGTGCCGAGATCCCCGGCATCGTTGAACAAGGATCTGATCCCGGTATCGCCGAAGGGCCGCTCGCCCTCGTCGATCGCGGAATAGGCGATGGCCCCGCGCGCGATTGCAGCGAAGTCGCCTCCGTCTTTCGACCTGCCGTCGAACGGCAAGTCCTCCGCGCCCGCCGCAATGGCGATAGAGCTGTCATAAAGCGCTCTCAGAACCGAATTGGCGATACCCCCGGTGTGCCATTTGCCGAATTCCGGATCGGCGCTTTCCTTGTCCTTGGCATATTTGAGGAGGACCAGGAGTGCGATGGAGTGGCGGTCGATCGGATTGAAATTCAGCCACCCGTATGTGTCGAGCGTTTCCACGTCGATCGCGGCCTCAGCGCCGATCTGTCCGCCGGCAATGCTTCCGCCGAGAGCCGCCAATGCCGGCCCGATGAACGGAATTGCTCCGAGCAGGGCGCCGATCGCCCCGGCGTAGAGGCCGTTGCGAAGGCCGGCATTCACCTCAGCAGCGACGGCCGCGGCATCGAACCGACCGAATGTGGGAACATGCATGCCGTAGCGGGCGATCAGATCCGCGGTCGGAATGGTCGCGGCCGAAAGTCCGTCCGCGACGGCCCGCGAGCTGAATTCGGCCAGCCACTGAGCATAGGCAGCCGCGCCGAACGGCATGTGGTCGAAACCGTAAGCCGCGTTGCCCGAGAGCGCCCCTACGAAGCCCGCGAGGCCGCCACCGAGCGAATGCCCGGTGACCTGCACATCCTCGACGGTGGCGTCGAACACGGTCCGGTTCGTGACCGCCTCGAAGAAAGCCAGCGACAGGCGGCCCTGGCTGGCTTGAGGCAAACCTGCTCCCAGTGTCCAGCCGTTCCAGACGTCGCTGTCCGACGTAAAGGGATTGAAGCTGATCTTGTCGGTGCCGCGGTAGCTAATGATTTTCGTTTGGGCAGCTATTGTATCTACTGCTTCGTCGAGTTTATACGAAATCGCATAAAATCCGGCAGGAATGTCCAGTCGTGCGCCGTTTGCGTCTACGAGGACCGACGAGTCCTCTTCGATCGTTGCCTGGCCTATTTTTAAGCCAGTTAGTTTGATCCCTGCATCGTATCCCCTATTGTAGGAATCCATTGACAGAATGGCGAGGAGGAGATCACGATTCATTTATTATATCCTCGGAAGTCTTCCGGCCCGATGCGTCGCGGGTCACCATAAGCCAGAGAACGTATCCACTCTCCATAGCCGGTCGCCGCGGAGAAGTCGGGCAGCTGCCTCAAGTTTCCGTAAGTAACATCATCATCAGTTACGGCAATAATGATGCGCTTTATTTGTAAGTTGACTTGATTCGACGCCACGTCATCGGATTCGTTGACTATCTCAACGGTCCTGAAGTCTCTTGGATTGCGGAAACGAACAACCTTCGGATAATCCGAAGGCTGAAGAATGACGGTTGGCTTGATGTTCCGAGCCGCCTGTCGCTCCTCCCTCCACTCAAACGCTTTATATTTGCGCGGCAGGGGCGGCGTGGCCGCCGCTCCCCTCTTCAGCGCATTGTGAAACAGGCGAGCGTGGAATTCGGCAGGCTCCATATCCAGGCCCGAGAGGAGGGCGAACAGCATCTGCCCGCCACCCAGGTCCACGGTGACCGCTTCACCTTTCACTGCATAGGAAATGCCGCTGGAGTCGCCGAAGCGCATCCCTTTGGTGATGGTCGATTCGATCACGCTCGAACCGCTCTTCACCCCCTCGGGCGTCTCTACCTCTACGGTCATCCGGTAGCGCAGCCGCCCCGGGGCCTGCACGGCGCAGCCGGCGAGCCACGCCGTGCCGGCGGCGAGGAGGCCGATCGCCCCCCACCGTTTCACGGCACGACCCGTCGAGGCGGCCGAATCCAGGCTCCCGAAAAACATCGTAAGGATCGCCCCACCCCCCCCTCCATGCTCGGAGGCACACCCGATGGCCGTCGAAAACGCCCCTCAGCGCTTTCGCCGGGCCCTCCGGCCAGGTGCCGGACGACGTGAATCGGGAATCCCCCCTGCCTCCAATTTCGCCAGTATGCCGTTGGCCGTCAACAACATTTGTTGGCCGGATGCGCATTGCTTCGGGACGGCCGCAGGAGAGCGCTCAATCCGCGCTGTTATTCACATAGCGGATGCCGACAGGCGGATGGCGGGGGTCGTCGTGAAGCTCGACGGATCGCTCGGACGAAAGGCGGAAAAGCCGCCGGCGCATTGACGGCGGTCGCCGCGGGATAGCAGTAGGCGGCTTGCGATTCGAGCCGCGGTGCGCGGTCATCCGGACGCGAAGTCGAGGAAGAGGTTGATCGTGAGCCGGCCTTCGCGCGGATCCGCGGCAAGCCTTGCGTCGGAAGGGATGGTTCCGCTGTGGATCGAGCAGCTTCGATAGATGAGCAGCCGGTTGAACCGGGCCTCGAAATGCGCAGTCTCGGCATAGCCCGGCGTGCCGGCGCCCGGATAGCCGCCGCCGGGCGGCATCCGCGCGAGGTCGTCCCGGCGCGCGGCGGCATAGGCGTCGTAGCGCTCGGGGGTCACCTGCTCGAGGCCGGTCGATTCCTGGCGGAAGAAGGCGGTGCCTCCGAAGGCGCCGCGCCCGAGATAGCAGAGCATGGCCAGCCGGCGCGGGTCGCGCGTGTCGATGTGCGGGATGCGCTGCAGCGGGTGAAGCGCCTCCGGCGGCGTCGCGACGATCGAAAAGCTCGCATCGACGGCGGAGAGGGAGCCCCGCCCGAGCCCGAACACCCGTTCAACGATCGGCATTGCGCCTTCGACGAGAGCCTCGACGAGAGACCGAGGCGCCGGCGCCCGAACCCCTGGAAAGCCGCCCCGCCCTTCGTCCGCGGCTTCGAAACGGAGCGTCTCCGCCCGTTCGATTGCCGCATCCGGATCGAGCAGGGCCTCCTCGACGGCGATGACCGGCTCGCGCGAGCGTCCGACGGGCATGATCCTGACCCGCGCCGACGGGTTCAGGCCGGAATGGCGGGCGGGGGAGGACCCTGTCGTCGCTTCGGCCATTTCACCAACCCCATTTCCCGGACCGGACGATGACCGCGACCCAGCCTGACCGAACGGACGGACCCTACCGCATCGTAATCGCCGGCGGCGGCACCGCCGGCTGGATGGCCGCCGCCGCCTTCGCCCGGTTCTTCCGCCGCGGTGCGGACATCCGGCTCGTCGAGTCCGAGGCGATCGGAACCGTCGGGGTCGGCGAGGCCACGATCCCACAGATCCGGCTCTTCAACGATAATCTCGGTCTCGATGAAGCAGATTTCGTTCGCCGGACGCAAGCCACATTCAAGCTCGGCATCGAATTCGTCGACTGGCTTGAACCGGGCTCGCGCTATTTCCACGGCTTCGGCTCGCTGGGCCGGGGACTCGGCATCCTGCCCTTCTATCAATTCTGGCTGCGCTACCGAAGCGAAGGCGGCGGTCTCGACCTCTGGGAGTTCGCGACCAACGGCGTCGCCGCCCGCGAGAACCGCTTCGGCCGCCTGCCTCCACATGTGAACGGGCAGCCCACGGGCTATGGCTATGCCTATCATTTCGACGCCAGCCTCTACGCCCGCTTCCTGCGCCGCATCGCCGAGGCGAACGGCATCCGCCGAACCGAGGGCAGGATCGGATCGGTCGCGGTCGACGGGGAGTCCGGCTTCATCGAGGCGCTGGTCATGGAGAATGGGGAGCGCATCGAAGGGGACCTGTTCATCGACTGCAGCGGCTTTCGGGGCCTCATCATCGAGCAGACCCTGGCCAGCGGCTACGAGGATTGGTCGGGCTATCTCCCCTGCGACCGCGCGCTCGCCGTCCCCTGCTCGAGGGTCGAGCCGCTCGTGCCCTATACCCGGTCGACCGCGCGCGAGGCGGGCTGGCAGTGGCGAATCGGGCTCCAGCACCGCACCGGCAACGGCTACGTCTATTGCAGCGACCACATTTCCGACGACGAAGCGGCCGCGACGCTCCTCGCCAATCTCGACGGAGAGCCCCTCGCCGCCGTGAACCCGCTGCGCTTCATCGCCGGCAAGAGGCGCCAGGTCTGGAAGAAGAATTGCGTCGCCCTCGGCCTCGCCGCCGGTTTCCTCGAGCCGCTCGAATCGACCAGCATCCACCTCGTCCAGAGTGGGATCGCGCGCCTGCTCGCGCTCTTTCCGACGGATCGCTTCGAAGAGGCCGACATCGCCGAGTTCAACGCCCAGACCGATTTCGAGTGGGAAGCGGTTCGCGACTTCATCTTCCTCCATTACCGTCTGAACCGGCGCCCGGGCGAACTCTGGCGCCGCTGCCGCGAGGTCGAGCTTCCGCCGAGCCTTGCCCACAAGATCGAGCTGTTCGAAGCGCACGGCTCCATCGTCCGGTACAATCAGGAGCTGTTCAACGAGATCAGCTGGCTCCAGGTGATGTACGGCCAGGGCCTCCGGCCGCGCCGCCACCACCCGCTCGCGGACCAGCCGACCGAAGGGGAGCTCCGGGCCCTGATCGAGTCGGCCGGCCGGCAGACCCGAAAGGAGGTGGACATGCTTCCGCTTCACGACGACTTCGTCAGATCGCTGGTCGCCGCATCCGAATTGACTTGACGTGGGACGGCGGTAATCGCCGCTGAAACCAGAGGGAATTAGACAGTGTCCAAGAAATCAGGCGGTATTCGGAAAACGGGAGATGAAGGCATTTCGGCGGCCGCGGACGTCCCCGCTCCCCAGGTGAACGGCGCCGGCGCCGCGGCGGCGGACGCGCCCTCCCCCCAGCTCGATCCCGATATCCTAAGGAAGGTGGCCCAGCTCCGGTTCCAGGTGCGCGAGACCTTCGGCAAGGTCGTGATGGCGATGTTGATGCTCCCCCGCTACCGCCACCAGACGATCGCGGACCTCCAGCATCTCGTGCTCGAGCCGCTGATCCGCGACCGGATCGCGGTCGCCCATCTGGCCCAGTCGGATCCGGAGCTTGCCGACATTGCCGGCGTCGCCATCTGGGCGAGCGTGTCCGAAGAGGTCGACGGCCAGATCCGCGAGCAGGTCCGGGCCGGAGTCTTCCCGGTCCGGCTCAAGGCGGAGGACTGGACTTCGGGGTCGATCAACTGGCTCCTGGACGTGATCGCGCCGGACCCGAAGAGTACGGCCAGCGTCATCGCCAATTTCAACCAGGTGGTGAAGGATGGCTCGCTCCGGCTCCACCCGATCGTCACCCGCCTGGTCGACGACGAGACCCTCAGGAAGATGGGCGCCGAGAAGATGGGCTCGCCGGCGGCCTGAGGCCAGCCGTCATTGCGAGCGTAGCGAAGCAATCCAGCGCGGCCTCGAAGCCCCGCCGGATTGCCGCGTCGCTCCGCTCCCCGCAATGGCGGACCCCCTCACCTCTCCCGGCCGGCCTCGGCCACGGTCTGCGTAATCGGCGACAGCAGATATTTGATGATCCGGCGCTCCCCGGTCTTTACCTCGGCCTGGACCGCCATTCCGGGCCCGATCGGCTGGGGCTGGCCGCCGACCATGAGATGGTTGCGATCGAGACGGATGCGCGCGGCGTAGACGAGGCCGATCTTCTCGTCCTGGATGGCGTCGCGGCTGATCGTCTCGATCACCCCCTCGATCAGCCCGTAATCGGTGAAATTATAGGCCTCGAACTTGACCCTTACCGGCTGGCCCTCGCGGATGAATCCGATATCCTTGTTCAGGATCTGGACCTCGACCGCGACCTCGCTTCCCGAGGGGACGATCACCATCAGCGGCTCGGCCGGCTGGACGACTCCGCCGACCGTATGCACCGCAAGCTGCTGCACGACCCCGTCGACCGGCGAGCGCAGCTGCTGAAGCGAGCGCCGGCGCTCCGACTTGCGCAGCTCCTCGCCCCGGACGCTCGATTCGTCCTCGGCCGTCGCCATCTCGCTGCTCGCGGTCTTGGCGAAGGCCTGGCGGAGGCGCGCGGACTGGGCTTCGATATTGCCGATCGCGGCCCGGGCCTTGGCGGCGGCGCTCTGCTGGACCTCGATATTCTTGAGATGCTCGACCCGCAGCTGCTCATATTCGAGCACCTTGAGCTTGGGGTAATGGCCCCGGGCGCTGAGCTGCTTGCGGGCCTCGAGCTGCTGGTCGATCAGCGGCAGGGTCTGCTTCAGCTTCTCGATCTCGGCCAGCGATCCCGACAGTTCCGCGTTCCGCTCCGCCCGGCTCTGCGCGAGGCTCGCCCGCTCGGCCTCATATTCGGCGATGGCGCTGGAGATGACGATGTTCTGCGTTTCCGCCACCTCGGACGGAGTCCCCGGCGGAGCGACGAAGCGTGCAGGACGGCCGGCCAGGTGGGCGAGCAGGGCGTCGTTGCGCGCGCGGGAGATCCGCGCCGACAGCAGCCCGCGGGTCGCCTGGGCCTCCTCGGCCCCCGCCATGGTGTTGTCGAGCTCGATCAGCAGCTGGCCCTTGCGGACCCGCTGGCCGTTGCGGACATGGATGGTCCGGACGACCCCGATCTCCATCGGCTGGACGACCTTGACGTTGGCGACCGGAAGGGTCTTGCCCGTCGCCACGGCGACCACGTCGACCTTACCGATGAACGACCACAGCAAGGCGATCGCGAAGAGGCTGCACAGGATCAGCATCAGCCAGCGAAGGCCCGGGCTCGGCGGCGTCTCCATGATCTCGAGCGCCGCCGGGAGGAATTCATGCTCCTCAATCGGCCGCCGGTTCCGGTCGGCTTCGTTCTGGTTGCGCCACGCCTCGCGGAGCACCGCGAAGTGGCGGGAAAGGGTCGGGAAACGCTCCGCGATCGCGCTCATGCCGCCACCCCCATCTGCTTGCGGTAGAGCTCGGCATAGCGGCCGCCGCTCGCCAGCAGGCTCTCGTGCGTGCCCTGCTCGGTGATCGCACCGGCTTCGACGGTGATGATCCGGTGGCATTGCCGGACGGCCGACAGCCGGTGGGCGATGATGATCACGGTCCGGCCCTGGGCGATCATCCTCAGATTCTTCTGGATGACCTCCTCGCTCTCGGCGTCGAGCGCGGAGGTCGCCTCGTCGAGGATCAGGATCCGGGGGTCGCCGATCAGCGCCCGCGCGATGGCGATGCGCTGGCGTTGGCCGCCCGAGAGATTGGCGCCGCGCTCGTCGATGACGGTGTCGTAGCCGTGCGAGAGCTCGAGGATGAACTGGTGGGCGCCGGCGAGCTCGGCCGCGGCGAGCACCGCTTCCATCGGCCGGGTCGGGTCCGCCAGCGAGATGTTCTCGCGGACCGAGCGGTTGAACAGGATGTTCTCCTGCAGGACGACGCCGATCTGCCGCCTGAGCCAGGCCGGATCGACGAGGGCGAGATCGACCCCGTCGATCAGCACCCTGCCCTGCTCCGGCACGTAGAGGCGCTGGACGAGCTTGGTCAGGGTCGACTTGCCCGAGCCGGAGGGGCCGACGATCCCGAGCATCTCGCCGCCGGGGACGTTGATGCTGACCCCGCGAAGGGCCTCCGGAGCGTCCGGGCGGTAGCGGAAGCGGACCTTGTCGAACTCGATATTGCCCCGGATCGCGGGCAGGCTTGCGCGGTTGGGATTATGCTCGGGCTCCGCCGGCATGTTGAGGACGTCGCCGAGGCGGTCGACCGAGATCCGCACCTGCTGGAAATCCTGCCAGAGCTGGGACAGCCGGAGGATCGGCGCCGCCACCCGGCCGGCGAGCATGTTGAAGGCGACCAGCGAGCCGACGCTGAGATCGCCCGCGATCACGGCCTTCGCTCCGAAATAGAGGATCGCGACGGTGGTCAGCTTGGAGACGACCTGGATGAGGTGATTGCCCCAGTTGGCGAGCTTGGTGACGGCGAAGCCGGTCTGGGCGTAGGCGGCGAACTGCCTTTCCCACTTCTCGCGCATCTGCGGCTCGACCGCCATCGCCTTGAGCGTTCCCACCCCCGTCACCGTCTCGACCAGGAAAGCCTGGTTCTCCGCCCCGCGGCGGAACTTCTCGTCGAGGCGGGCGCGAAGCGGCGGAGTGATGAAGATGGAGATCGCCGCGTAGATCGGGATCGATCCCAGCACGATCAGGGTGAGCATCGGGCTGTAGAGGTACATCACCGCGAAGAAGACGATGGTGAAAAAGAGGTCGATCACCACCGTGACCGCGTTTGAGGTCAGGAACTCGCGGATGCTCTCCAGCTCCCTGACCCTTGCGATGCTGTCGCCGACCCGGCGCGATTCGAAATAGGAGAGCGGGAGGTTGAGCAGGTGGCGGAACATGCGGGCGCTGAGCTCCGCGTCGACCCGGTTCGTGCTGTGGGCGAACAGCCAGTTCCTGAGGCCCGACAGCACCGTCTCCCAGATGAGCACCACAGCGAGGCCGAAGGCCAGCACGTCGAGGGTCGTCAGCGACTGGTGGACGAGCACCTTGTCGATGACGAGCTGGAAGAAGATCGGCGAGACGAGCGCCATCAGCTGCATGAAGAAGGAGGCGATCAGGACGTCCCTCAGCGGGCGGCGATACTTGACGAGGGCGGGGATGAACCAGCTGATGTCGAAGGGCCGCGAGGCGCCCGCCATCTTCTCCCGCGACGTCATCAGCAGGAGGCGGCCCGCGAATCGCTCCCGAAGCTCCTGCGCCGTCCAGACCTCGGGCCGCTCGCGGTCTCCGAACTGGACCAGGGCCCGCGGCTCGTCGGAATCGTCCTCCAGCTTCAGGATCACCGCCGAATCGCCGTCGCCGAGCTCGGCGATCGCCGGGAGGGGCATCTTGTGGAGCTCGCGCGCCTCGCAGCGGCGCACCCGGCCGACGAGGCCGAGCCGCTTGGCGATCCGCGACAGATCCTCGAGCGAGTAAGGGGTCTCGCCCTTGCCTCGCTCGTGCGCGATCTGACGCGGGTCCGCCGGCACCCCGAGGAACCGCGCCAGCAGGACGAAGCAGGCTAAGGCCGGATCGGCCCTGAATTCAGTCGAATCGTCCACCCAAGCCCCAGCCCCGCATTGAACGCTTCCCGCTCCTCTGCCCGCTGCCGGGCACCCGGCCTTCGGCGGCGAATCTTTCAGCGGTCGAGCAGGTTCCCCAAGCTGCTGTTAAACTTGGGAAAGCGATTTGGCGAGAGGGATTTCGCGGCTCGCCCCGTCCCGCCTGCGGCTCACGGCATGGCCGGCGCCCGCCTCGACCCGCTCTCGAATGGGTCCTCCGCCCGCGCAGCCAGGTCGCCGCCACCGCGCGGTCGTCGAGGCGCGCCCGGACGAACCGCGCCGAACTGCGTCCAGCTCGATCATGTTGTCGGTCAAGGGGCTCATGCGCGCGAAATTGCCTGTCATATCGAGCTCCAAGCGGTCCTCAGGCAGAACAAAAATCGGGACACAAATCGGGACACGATAGGCGTCGAATCCGGGCCAATTCAGGCGAACCGGGTCTAGCTGGTCTGTCGGCCGATCTGCGTGCAAATCATTGCTCTAGGACCGAATCGTGAGGATGCGGCTGGCTGGGGCGGCAGGATTCGAAGCCGGTTTTTATCGCCGCTAAGCCATTGATTTCATTGACGCAAGAAACGCGATTTACGCCGCAAACGTACAGCGAATTAGCACAATTTTTCAAGGCCCTTTTCGCATTACGAATATACGGCAATTCAGATATTTATGATATATACGCTAGAACGGATATGCTTCTAATATACGCCAAGTGGTATATTGATTCCTTATACGATGTGGCGTATAGCGGTTCCTGAGGAGGAACCATGACCCAGCTTGCACGAACCCCCAGGCAGCTCGGAGTGATCCTGAAACGCCAGCGCCGGCTCGCCAACCTCACCCAGACCGATCTCGGACGCCGTGTCGGCCTTCGCCAGGCGACCATTTCCGAAATCGAGAGCGGCCATGGCGCCACCAGGATCGCCACGATCTGCGACCTTCTCGCGGCTCTCGACCTCGAGCTGACCATCTCCCGGCGAAGCAAGAGCTCGCCCGACGACATCGAGGATATCTTCTGATGGCTCGGCGCCGCGCTCACACGCCGCTCCTGACCTTCCTCAACGACCGGCTGGTGGGGCGGCTCAGCAAGCAGCCGAGCGGAGCGACCGACTTCGCCTACGATGCCGAGTGGCTGGCGTGGGAGCACGCCATGCCGGTCTCCCTGTCGCTGCCGCTGCGCGAGGCGCGCTATATCGGGGCTCCGGTCGCGGCCGTCTTCGAGAACCTGCTTCCGGACTCCGACCCGATCCGCAGGCGCGTCGCCGAACGGGTTGGGGCCGCCAGCGTCGACGCCTACAGCCTCCTTTTCGCGATCGGCCGCGACTGCGCGGGAGCGATGCAGTTCGTCCCGGACGACGATCGCGCCGACGGTGCCGCCGACGGCGGCGCCGGGATCAGCGGCACAGTCGTCGGCGACGGCGAGATCGCGGACATGCTCGCGAACCTGAAGCGAGCGCCGCTCGGAGTCGGCGCCGACATCGACGAGGATTTTCGAATCTCGGTCGCAGGCGCCCAGGAGAAGACGGCACTGCTGCGCTACAAGGATAAGTGGTTCCGCCCGCACGGGAGGACTCCGACCACGCACATCTTCAAGCCGCAGATCGGTCACATCCAGACCGCCGGGGGAACGATCGACCTCTCCAACAGCGTCGAGAACGAATATTACTGCCTGAAGCTGATGGAGGCCTTCGGCCTTCCGGCGAACAAGGTCGAGATCGCGCAATTCGGCGAAAGGAAGGTTCTGGTCATCGAGCGATTCGACCGGACGTGGACCCGCGACGGCCGCCTGATCCGGCTTCCCCAGGAGGATTGCTGCCAGGCCCTCTCGGTGCCGCCGACTCAAAAGCATCAGAGCGAAGGCGGGCCCGGCGTGGTCGCGATCGTCGACCTGCTACGCGGAAGCGACGAACCGCAGGAGGACCAGCTCGCCTTCTTCAAGAGCCAGATCATCTTCTGGCTGATCGGCGCCACCGACGGCCATGCCAAGAACTTCAGCCTCTTCCTGAGGCCTGCCGGACGCTTCCGGCTGACTCCATTCTACGACGTACTCACGGCTCAGCCGAGCCTCGATGCCCGGCAGATCAGGCGCAACGGCTTCAAGCTGGCCATGTCGGTGGGCAATAGCGGCCATTATCGGATCCACGACATTGCCGGGCGGCACTTTTTCGAAACGGCGCAAAGGGCGCGGCTCCCGCGAAGCCTGGCCGAGAGAGCGATCGAGGAAGTAGGCGCAGCCGCGGAGCCGGCTTTCGACACACTGGAAAGCCAGCTGCCGCCGGCCTTTCCCGGCGCGATCCACGACGCCGTGCGGGCGGCGGCGGCTGGGCGGCTGCGGCAGCTCGAGCGGACGGTGGCGTAGCTGCGCGCGGTGGGGTGAGGTTCCTGACCTCGGCGCCGCCTTGCAGCGTTACTCGACCTTGATCAGGATATCCTCAGGCTCATCGTCCGAGGAGACTTCCGTCATGCAGGGAGACGACCGCTCGTCCATCGTGCACAGCCTGATCGCCGAGCACCTCAAGAGTCCGTCCCTAAAGCACCTCCGAGACCCCAGCGATTGGCCCATCACGACGATCCGACGGCGTTTCGATCGGAAAATATGGCCGACGCGGCGACGCGGCTCAGGCTCTCAGCCAGATAGCCTACGCCAGCGAACCGAGGGCGTGAGCGAACGTAACCCGCCGCATAACGGCGAACGCTACAGGCGCAGGCCCAGCTTCGACCCGACAACTAGCGTAAGTGAATAGAGCGCGATCGTCAGGGCGCAGCCTGCCGCCAGGGCGAGCCAGAAGGAGAAGCCTCCGCGCATCAGGAACGGGATGAGGAGAAACATCGGCAGCGACGGGAGGACGAACCAGAAGGTCGCCTCCGAATGGGCGATCATGCGTGCCGAATCGCTCGTGTCGCGCCACAGCCAGATCATCCCGAGGACTGAGACGAGCGGAAGCGCGGCCACGAGGCCGCCCAGGCCGGGATTTCGCCGGGCCACCTCGGAGACGATAGCGACGATGACGCCCGAGAGCGCGGCCTTGATGATCAGGTAGAGCATGGAGCCTCCTCAGATGCGCAATCGTCCATAGTGTCGCTTGGTTCAACTCACGACGGACCGCCGACCGGGATTGCCGCTTGAACGCACCTGAGATAGGGCTTTCACCCGTGCCGGCCGCGCTTCGCCTTTTCCGCAACCTGATCGCCTTCGCGCTGATTGCGTTCGGCATGACGATGCCCGCAGCGGCCTGGAACACGCATGCGGCCAGCCACATCGGCACTCCGGTGGCGGTGGACGAGCACCATCATCACGACGAGGATGGCGGCCAGTCCGGAGGGCATGGCCATGACGCGCCCGATGAAGGCGACGACGGCCACGACCACATGCCGAGCCTCTCTGCTTCGCTGAGCGCGATCGTCGACGCGGGCGAGGCAATGGTGGCTCCGCCACTAACCGGCGTGCCGCAGCCCTCTTACGCCGCGGCTGCTCCGGTCGTCCTCATCGAGCCTCCGCCCGCACGACCTCCACGAACCGTCTGAATCGATTCGGGTAGGCTGCCTTCGGGCGGCCCGCCTTCTGTCGTTCAGTCGGAGCAGGTCCATGTCTTCCCCTATTTTCCGCAGCCGCTTACGCGGTGCCTCCGCCCTTGTCGCGGGGTTCGCGGCTTTCGCATCGCCTCTCGCCGCCGCTCCGATCACCGAAAGCGAGGCGATCGAGCGCGCCTTGGCGCGGCCTGAATTTTCCGCCCTAGGCGAGGCCAATCGCGACGAGGCGCAGGCGCGAGTCTCGGGCATTCGAAGCCTCGACAATCCCGAGGCGACGGTCAGCCGCGAGTCCGTCTCCGGCGGTGGCCGGTCGGAGACGGAGTGGCAGGTGGGGGTCGTCCAGCCCATCGACCTGTCGGGCAAGCGCTCGCGCCTGAGGGCGGCGGCTAGGGCCGAGGTTGGGGCGGTCGAGGCCGAGACCGCTCGGCGAAGGCAGACGCGGGTGGCGGAGGTTCGTCGGGCCTATGCCTCCTGCGCCGCTGGGACGGAGCGCATGCGCGTCATGCACAGCTTCTCTGAGCGGCTTCGCGAAGCGGAGCGGATCGTCACCGCGCGGACCAACGCCGGAGATGCGGCCGTCTACGACCTGCGACGCCTCCGGGTGGAAGCGCGCGCCGCCGAGGCGGAGACGCTGGTGCAGATGGGCGAGTCCCGGGCCGGCTGCGCGACGCTCTCGGCGCTCACAGGGGTCGAGCAGGCGCAAACCGCCGCCTCCCTCACTCTCCTCGCTTCGGGCGTCGCATCCCCGCCCGCCGGCGCCACGCGGCCCGACCTGCTGGCGCGGGAGCAGCGCCTGGCT
>JBAWCC010000150.1:0-22743 GCA_049590095.1 Allosphingosinicella sp.
GGCGTGAGGATCCGGGCCGGGACAGAGTGTCCGGACGGATCGAAGCGCCCGGGCCGGCTAAGAAGGACCGGAGCGGCGGCCTTCCTCCTTCGAAAGCGGGCGGAAGGTCGGGCCACACAGCCTCGAAAGCGAAGGCGACAGGACCCGGCGGCTCTTCACTTAAGACTGGACGCTTTCGAGTAACGAACGAAAGCAACTACAAAGTCGTCCAGCCCCGGGTGCCCGTGGCAAGGACGCGCCGGCCGTTTCTCCCTCATCCGGCAACGGAGGCTTTCGCGCGCCCGTTGCTCCTCTCCCGTTTCCCGGCGAAGGCCGGGACCCAGTCGTACCGCTTGCGCCGCTGGACCCCGGCATTCGCCGGGGAACAAGGGCTTCAATCTTATCAGGACAGGGCCTAGCCCGCCTGCTTGCGGGTCGGCTCCGATTCCGCCCCCCGGTCCATCACCACGCCCTCGAAATGCGCGATCGGGCCGGGCCGGCTGATCCAATAGCCCTGAACCTGGTCGCAGCCCTCGGCGCGGAGCGCCTCGAGCTGCTCCTGCGTCTCCACCCCCTCGGCGACGACCGGCATCCCCAGCCCCTGGCCGAGGCCGATCACCGAGCGGATGATCGCCCGTGCCTGCGGGTTCGAGATCATGTCGCGGATGAAGCTCTGGTCGATCTTGACCTTGTCGAACGGGAACATCCGGAAATAGCTCAGCGAGGAATAGCCGGTCCCGAAATCGTCCATCGAGATCTGGACGCCCAGCGCCTTCAGCCGCTCGAGAATGAGGATCGCCTTGTCCGCGTCCTTGATCAGAAGCCCCTCGGTGACTTCGAGCTCGAGCCGGGACGGGTCGAGGCCGGTCTCGGCGAGGATCGCCTCGACCTCGGCGGCGAGGTCGCCCTGGGTGAACTGGATCGGCGACAGGTTGACCGAGAGCTTGAGCGCGGGGGTCCAGCGCGCCGCTTCGGCGCAGGCCTGGCGGAGCACCCAGTCGCCGAGCTTGAGGATGAGCCCGCTTTCCTCGGCGAGCGGGATGAAGGTGGACGGGCCGATCGCTCCCAGCTCCGAATGGTTCCAGCGCAGAAGCGCCTCGAAGCCGAGGATCGAGCCGCTCTCGAGGTCGGCGAGCGGCTGGTAGTGGACACAAAGCTCGCCCCGGCCGACGGCCTGCCTGAGGTCTGCCTCGAGCTGGCGGCGGCGGCGAAGCGCCTCGTCCATCGCCGCCTCGTAGAAGCGGGCGGTCCCGCGGCCGTCGGCCTTTGCGCGGTAGAGGGCCATGTCGGCATTCTTGACCAGGCATTCCGGGTCGGCGGCGTCGGCCGGGAAGAGTGCGACACCGACGCTGGCGCTGATCCGGACGATGTCCTGGCGGAGCGCGAACGGTTCGGACAGGGCCTCGACGATCCGCTGGGCGAGCAGGCCCGCATGGCCGGGCTGCTCGCCGCCGGCCTGGACGATCGCGAATTCGTCGCCGCCGAGGCGGGCGACCAGCTCATGGCCGCGCACCGCCGCCCGAAGCCTCTGCGCCGCCGCGATCAGCAGGGCGTCGCCGGCCGGGTGGCCGTATATGTCGTTGACCGCCTTGAAGCCGTCGAGGTCGACGCACAGGATCGCGACGTGGTCGGCGCTCTCGTCCGCCTTGGCGACCGTCCGGGCGAGGTGATCGGCGAAGACGGAGCGGTTGGGAAGGCCGGTCAGGGCGTCGTGAAAGGCGAGGTGGGCGATCCGCTCCGCCGCTTCCTTGCGCTCGGAAATGTCGCGGACCGCCAGGATCCGAAGCTCGGCGCCGCGCCAGGCGAGCGGGCGGAGGAGCAGTTCAACCTCCCGGCTCTCGCCGTCGGAGCGGAGCAGCCGGCATTCGACCGGAGGCGCGTCCGGCGCCATGGACAGGCCTTTGAGATTGACCTCGATGAGCAGGTCGGAGAGTCGTTCGGGGACGGCGCCGACGCTGTCGAATCCGGAGAGTCGGAGGAAGCTTCGATTGGCGTCGACAATCCGCTCGCCGTCGATCACCGCCAGCCCCTCGACCGCGGCGTCGGCGAAGGTTCGAAGCCGCCGCGCTTCCTCGATCGCGTTGCTGGCGAGCTTGCGGTCGAACAGCACCATCAGGAAGCCGATGGCGAGGATCACCAAAGCCATCGCCACCACGGCCAGGGTGAGGAATTTCGAATCGATCGCCGCCGCCGGCACCTCGAGGCGCGAATCCGGAAGGATGGACGCCGCCGCCATGGCGGTGAAGTGAAGGCCGCAAATGGCGAGGGTGAGAAGCAAAGCCGGCCGCCACGGAAGCGCCTGCGGCCTGCGCCGATGCTCGGCCAAGGCGGCGGCACTGAGCGCGATCCCGATGGTCAGCGAGGCCGCGACCAGCGCCTCGTCCCACACGAACCGCCCGGGCAGCTTCACCGCCGCCATTCCGGCATAATGCATGGTGCCGATGCCGGCGCCGATCGCGGTCCCCGCGAGGAGGGGCCCCATTCGGCCGCCGCGCAGTGCGGCGGTCCAGCCGGCGCCGGTGATCAAGATCGCCGCGGCGATCGAGACCAGGGTCAGCGGGAGGTCGTAGCCGATCGGCAGGTTCGGCCGGTAGGCGAGCATCGCGACGAAATGGGTCGCCCAGATCCCGGTGCCGGCGACGAAGCCGGCCAGCGCCGTCCACGCCCACGGCCGCCGCTTCGCCCGCCGCGCCTGCTCGAAGATCGAGAAAGCGGTGAAGGCGGCGAGCAGGCAGATCGTGCCGGCGACGAGCACCAGCCGGAAATCATGTTCGCCTGTGATGCAGGCATAGACCCGAAGCATCTTCTCACCCGCCCGTGGAGGAGGGCCTTATGCGGCGGGGAAGGTGAAGAAGGCGTAAAGCATCGCCCCGTCATTGCGAGAAGCGAAGCGACGAAGCAATCCAGCGGGCGTCCGAAGCCGTGCTGGATTGCTTCGCTACGCTCGCAATGACGGCGATAGCTCCCCTAATGCCGCTCCCTTACCGCGGCGAAATTCACTTCGGGCCAATCCTGCCGGAAGCGATTCAGCTCCCAGTCGTTTCGGATGAGGAGGACCGTCTCCCCGTCGACGTCCTCGGCCAGGCTCGGGCGATGCATGTCGGCGAGGCGCTTCATCCGGGCCGGATCGGCGGAGACCCAGCGGGCGATCTCCCAGGGGCTGGGCTCGAAGCCGAGCTTCAATCCATATTCCGCCTCCATCCGGGTCGCGAGGACGTCGAGCTGGAGCGCTCCCACGACTCCGACGATCCAGCCGGTCCCGATCGCCGGCTTGAAGATCCGGACTACCCCCTCCTCGGCGAGGTCCTGGAGGCCGCGGCGCATCTGCTTCGACTTCATCGGGTCGTCGAGCCGGACCCGGCGCAATATCTCGGGCGCGAAATCGGGAAGGCCGGTGAAGGCGATGTCGCCATTCTCCGACAGCGTGTCGCCAACCCTCAGGGTGCCGTGATTGGGGATCCCGACGATGTCGCCGGGCCGGGCCAGCTCGGCGAGCTCGCGGTCGCGGGCGAAGAAGGTGATCGGGTTCTGGATCGAGATCGACTTGCCCAGCCTCGGATTGGCGAGCTTCATTCCGCGCTTGAGGCTCCCGGAGCAGATCCGGAGGAAGGCGATCCGGTCGCGGTGGTTGGGGTCCATATTGGCCTGGACCTTGAAGACGAAGCCGGAGCAGAGCGGCGAATCGG
Source organism: Allosphingosinicella sp. (assembly GCA_049590095.1). Lineage (GTDB taxonomy): Bacteria > Pseudomonadota > Alphaproteobacteria > Sphingomonadales > Sphingomonadaceae > Allosphingosinicella. The sequence goes on from JBAWCC010000150.1 coordinate 3,666, forward strand.
GGGAGACGGGGCCCGAGCGGGCCGGCTGGGGCCCGGGCGGAGGAGCGAAGGCGGCGAGGCCGTCGAGCAGGTCGCCGGTCCCGAACTCGCGGAGCGCCGAGCCGAAGAAGACCGGAGTGAGATCGCCGGCCAGGAAGGCTTCGAGGTCCCATTCGGGATAGGCGGCGAGCGCGAGCCCCGCTTCCTCGCGAAGCCGGTCGGCGGCGTGGGCCGGAAGCGCCTCGTCGAGCGCCGGATCGTCGAGCCCGGTGAGCCGGACGCTCTCGGCCGGAGCGATTCCGTCGCTTCGGTCGGCGAGCCGAAGCCGGGGGTCGGCGAGGTCGTAGAGACCGTGGAAGAGGCCGCCCATCCCGGCCGGCCAGTTGCGCGGGCAGACGTCGAGCTGGAGAGTCTCGGCGATCTCGTCGAGCAGTGCGAACGGGCTGAGCCCCTCCCGGTCGACCTTGTTGACGAAGGTGACGATCGGGATGTTGCGGAGCCGGCAGACCTCGAACAGCTTCCGGGTCTGGGCCTCGATCCCCTTGGCGGCGTCGATCACCATGATCGCGCTGTCGACCGCGGTCAGGGTCCGGTAGGTATCCTCCGAAAAGTCCTGGTGCCCGGGCGTATCGAGCAGGTTGAAGAGAATCCCGGACCGCTCGAAGGTCATCACCGAGGAGGTCACGGAAATTCCGCGCTGCTGCTCGATCGCCATCCAGTCCGAGCGGGCCCGCCGGCGGTCGCCGCGCGCCCGGACCTCGCCGGCCTCGTGGATCGCGCCGGCGGCGTAGAGCAGCTTCTCGGTCAGGGTCGTCTTGCCGGCGTCGGGATGCGAGATGATCGCGAAGGTACGCCGCTCGAGGGCCGCTTGGCTCATTTAGAAACTCCGGGGTCGCTCGGCCCGCGGAGGGGCGCCGGCGTCGGGATGGGGAGGGGCGCAGATAGGCGCTCGCGAAGCTTTTGGGTAGACTTGCCTGAACCGTTCGCCCTGAGCCTGTCGAAGGGCCTTCCTTCTTTCGGGAGAGAAGGAGAGGGCTTCGGCAAGCTCAGCCCGAACGGGTCCAGGTTCCTGCCCTACCTGCCGTCAGACCCCCGTCTCGAGCTGGGTGAAGCGCACCGGCAGCACCTCGCGCACGCTGAGCGTCCTGTCGGCCGCCTTGGTCACCACGCTGAGCTGCTGGATATCCTTGCCGCCGAGCGGGATCACCATCCGGCCGCCCGGCGCGAGCTGATCGGAAAGGGCCCGGGGCGGAGCGGAGGCGGCGGCGGTGACGAGGATCCGGTCGAACGGGGAATGTTCGGGCCAGCCGCGCGAGCCGTCGCCGACCCGGATCTCGACGTCATGGTCTTCCGACGCGAGCCTGAGCCGGGCCCCTTCGGCGAATTCCTCGACGATCTCCACGCTCCACACGAAGGCGCCGAGCGCGGCCATCACCGCGGCCTGCCAGCCCAGCCCGGTGCCGATCTCCAGGACGCGCTGGCCGGGCGAAAGATCGAGCAGGTCGAGCATCAGGGCGCCGATGAAGGGCTGGGAGATGGTCTTGTCGAAACCGATCGGAAGCGGCGTGTCCTGATAGGCCGCGACGGCGAGCTGGTGCGGGACGAACAGATGGCGGGGCACTCGAAGCAAGGCGGCGCGAAGCCGCGGGTCGACCTCGTCCTTGCCCAGCTCCTCGCTCGCCAGGTCGAAATGCATGTCGACGATCTCGACCATGTGGCGCCTCAACAGCGCCAGATGCTGCTCGCCCATCGGCTTCATTCGCTCGGTGCCTCCTTGCCGCCTTCTCACGCGCAGAATGCGGCGCGCCGCGCAAGGGTCCGGAAATCAAAACCCCTCTCCCTGGAGGGGAGAGGGAGGGGCCCGCCGCGAAGCGGTGGGAGGGTGAGGGCCTACCGACTTCCTCACAGGCCCTCACCCTGGTTCGCTTCGCGAACCTGTCCCTCTCCCCTGCAGGGAGAGGGTAGGGATTCACCCCAGGTTTCGCCCCGAGCCCAGGCTGAAAATCAGCTGAAGCCCAGCCCCGATCAAGGCGGCGATCACAAGCAGCCGTGGATATTGCACCTCTTCCTTCTCGAGCGCCGCCGCCGCCGAAACCGCCGCGGCCCCGGCGGGGGGACGCCGCAGTCGGACGATGTCCCGACTCCACGAGGCGAAGGGCGGGCGCACGGCGGGCAGATTGGCCTCGCGATGGAGGACCGGCAGGACCCCGGCGAAGCTCGGCTCGACCGAATGCTGGTACCGGCCGCTCCTCCAGACGACCCGGTGGCCGACCGGAACCATCTGCCAGGCGGCGCCGCTTCGGATCATGTCGCGCTCGCAGCGCCTGCAGCGAGCGAAATAGTAGCCGCCATTATAGACTTCTCCGGCCCCCGCCTCGTGGCCGCCCAGCGCGCATAACAGGCTCATCCTTCCTCCTCCTCCTCGTCGATTGTCGCGTCGGCACCGCCCCCGAGCCGATATTCGGCGAGGAAGCGAAGCTCCTCGTCGCCCTCGGCCATGGCCAGCGATGGATCCCAGATCTCGAAATGGCTGCCGGCCCCGACGAACAGGATGTGGCGGCCGAGGCCGCCGCGGCGCCTCGCCAGCGGCGGCAGGGTCAGGCGCCCGGCCTCGTCGTAATCGGCTTCCTCGACCAGCCCGAACGTGCGCCGGGCGCGCGCATGATGCTCGTCCGGCGCCAGCCCGAGCGCTTCGTCGCGAAGCCGACGCCGTTCGAGCTCGGCCTCGAGCCGAGGCTGGAGGATGGAGCCGTAGCCGGTCAGGCAGGGGTCGCTTTCATGGACTCCGAGCATCACCCTGCCGCCGCCCTCGTGCCGCGCCATCTCGCGCAGGATGAAGGGCGGGAGGCGAACTCGGCCTTCTTCGTCGAGCGCGCCGAGCGCGTTTCCACTGAAGATCTGCGTGACTTCCACGGCTTCGTTCGCCCCCCGCAACGCCAACCCGTACCGGCCGATCGCCGCTACGGGAGGAAGCTTAATGGTTAACGCGGGCGAGGCTCAGATCGGACTTGTACACCGGTAATGATACGGTGATTCGGCGTGGACTCTACGGTGGACCGGCCTCGCGAAACCTTCGCGATTTCTAACCTGGATTATGTCACTTCGGACCTATCTCAATGCCCGCCCCCTGTTCGGAAAGGTCCACAATGCCAGATACTTGGACAAAGCCGGTCATTTGGGGTTCACCGTAATTTCCCTAGGTTGTGCATTAACCAGTCGACTCAGACAGTTGACTGTGCGTGGCCCTGTGTTTTTGGCCTTTGGGGGAGCGGGCTTATGTCGCACCAACGCACCGTGTATGTGGTGGACAACGACCTCGAGACGAGGAGGTCGCTGACGATCAATCTGGCGTCTATCGGCGCTGAGGCCTGGCCGTTCGGCGGTGGGGGCGAGTTTCTCGAGATACTCGGCCATTTGATGCCGGGCTGCATCCTTCTCGACATGGATTCCGACGACCGGCTCGAAATTCTGGCCGAGCTCGTCCGGCGGGAGACGGGCTGGCCCATCCTCGCCATGAGCGCCGAGCCCAGGGTCGACGTCGCCGTCCAGGCGATGAAGCTGGGCGCTCTCGATTTTCTCGAGAAGCCGGTGGACTCGGCGAAGCTCGCCGGAGCCCTGCTTCCCGCCTGGAAGGCCCTCGAAGCCTCGCTCGAGCAGGGCGAGGCCAGGCGGGTCGCCCAGGATCGGCTGGCCCGCCTGACCGCGCGCGAGCTCGATATCTCGCTGGCTTTGTTCAGCGGCCGCTCCAACAAGACGGTCGCTCACGAGCTCGGGATCAGCGTTCGAACGGTGGAGATGCACCGGGCTCATATCATGGCCAAGCTCGGGGTGAAGAGCATCGCCGAGGCCGCGGTGATGGCCACTCATGCCGGCCTCGCCATCGGCCAGCGCCGGCCCGTTTCGTCGGTGCTTCAGCCGGTCGGGGCCGGCCGGAGGATCTCGTCCTTCGAAGAGCGGCGGCTGGCGCGAACGGCCTATTGAGCTTCGGAACATCGAGCGCCTCGGCTCATTCAGGCCGCTGAGAGGAACGCGCCATGGACGAGGACGACAAGCTGGGTGGACGGCAGGGCGGCGGCGATTCCGGCGGCGGCGCCTATCCCAATCCGCACAGCGGCAAGGAAGGCGGGGACAAGGACGGCTTCGCGGCCGGCGGCGGCCAGACCGAAATGCCCTATCACGGGCCCGGCCAATTGGGCGAGGAAGAGGTCGGCGACGCTCCCGACGCGCCCGCGAAAGGCGAGTAAGGCTGCGCATCGGCTTCCCGGCGAAGGCCGGGATCCAGTCCTTTCGCCGGTGCCGATGGGCCCCGGCCTTCGCCGGGCAACAAATCCGAATGATAAGGGGCCGACCGCCTTTCGGCTGCCGGCCCCTCCCTCGTTACGCGACTCGAGGGGTCGATCCTCGGACCGACCCTGAGCTTATGCATTGATTCGGTTTAGGAATCTCTGAATGGCTCTGACAGCCGCCATTCACCCGCCGAACCTTCACTCCGTCTTGTTGCCGCCGCCGTCGGTGGTGATGTCGATCTCGTCCGGCACCTTCAGCTCGATATTGTCCGGCATGTCGACGTCCGGCATCTTCACTTCCGGGGTCTCGACGTTGACATTGACTCCGACGCTGTCCGCGGTCCGGTTGAGGCCTCCGCTGAAGACGAAATAGAGCAAGGCGAGAAGCGCCAGGACGAGGACGACGGCAAGGATCATTCCCCCGCCGCCGCGATCGCGGCCGCCGTCGGTCTGGATGATGGTCGTCCGCTCGGTGTCGCGCACGGTTTCGCGGGGAATCGGCTCGCCGGGGATCGGCTCGCGCGGAATCTCGCGGTCGCGGTCGGGATCGGTCATTTCACTCTCCTAAGTTACTGGCGGAAGGCCCGACCGCGCCTTCCGCAATCGCCGGCCGACGAAGCGGTCAGCTGCCTTCCGCCGGCGCGGTCACATCGACCTTGACGTCGGTCGTGCTGTCGCCGCCGCCGAGAAGCTGGCCGCCGAACAGGTAGAAGAGGAGGGCGAGGATCGCGATCAGGAGGACGACGGCGATGATCGTTCCGCCGCCGCCGCCGCCGCCGTCGGTGGTGACGATCGTGGTCTCGCGCTCGCGCACTGGCTCCGTCATTGTGATGTCTCCGCTTTGTTTCGGAGGCTTAACGCTGTGCCGCTGGGGGGGTTCCTCGCCGCCGGCCCCGGGTTCTCCAGCGGCGACATGGTGGACGCATGGCCCGGCCGCGTCTTATGGCTGAACCATGGAGACTATGACGCTGACGCCGATGGACCGGGGGCTGCTCGGGCTGATGCGGATACGCGGCGCGATGGCGGGCTGCTTCCTGCTGGCCGCGGCGGCGGTCGGTGAGATTTTCATCGACGCGCTGGTCCCGGCGCCGACCGGGCTGCTGCTTGGGACGGCCTTGCTGCCCATGGTCTATCTGGTCCTGCTGGCGCCGCCGCGCCGTTATCGTGCCTGGGGCTATAGCATGGACTGCGAAGAGCTTCAGGTCGGGCGCGGAGTATGGACCCGGGTCCATACCGTGGTTCCGCTCGACAATGTCCAGCATATCGACGTCAGCCAGGGTCCGCTCGAGCGCGCCTTCGGGATCTGCAGCCTCGTCCTCCACACCGCGGGGACCCTGAACAGCCAGATCGTCATTCCGGGCCTCGCCCGAGACACCGCCGAGCGGATGCGCGACGAGATTCGGGGCCGAATCCGCGAGGAGCCGGCATGAGCGGCGGCGCCGACCGCCGTCTCCATCCGGGCACGATCGCCCTTCGCTTCCTGAAGGAAGCGCCGCAGACCCTGCTGGCGCTGCCCGCCGCCTTGGCCTTTTCCTCGAGGATGGATCTCAGCGGCGCATTGTACCTGGCGGCCGGGCTGGGGGCCGTCCTGCTGGCGGCGAAATGGCTCGCCTGGCGCCGCTTCACCTACGGGGTAGGCGCCGCCGAGATCGTGATCGAGAGCGGAATCCTCAACCGCAACCGGCGAAGCATCCCGTTCGACCGGGTCCAGGACGTCGACATCGAGCGGAGTTTCCTCGCCCGCCTGTTCGGCCTCGCCAAGGTCCGGATCGAAACCGGCGCCGGGGGCAAGGACGAAGGGCTGCTCGACAGCGTCTCGCTGGCCGAGGCGCAGCGCCTCCGCGAGACGGTGCGGGCGAGGCAAGCGGGGGCCGCGACCGCAAGTGAGCGGGAGGCGGAAGAGCCGGTCCAGCGCATTCTCTTCGCCATGGATCCGCCGCGGCTGCTCCTGTTCGGTCTGTTCAACTTCTCTTTGGTCTACATCGCCGGCCTGTTCGCCATCCTCCAGACCTTCGACCGATTCCTGCCCTTCGACATTTACGATCCGGCCCGCTGGGTCGGGCTGGTCGACGAATATCTGCCCTCCCGCTGGACGTTCGGAGCGATCGCCGCCGTGCTGTTCGTGGCCACGGCGCTGGGGGCGGTGGCGGGGGTGGCTCGGACCTTCGCTCGCGACCATGGCTTCCGGCTCTCGCTCGAGGGCGACCGGCTTCGCCGCGAGCAGGGGCTGTTCACGCGAAAGGAAGCCGTGATCTCGCGCCGCCGGGTCCAGCTCGCTTTGGTCGGCGGCGGGCCGGTCCGAGGCCTGTTCGGCTGGTCGGGCCTGTCCTTCCAGACCCTGGGCGCCGGCGCCGAGCGCGGCGGCCACCAGAGTGCGGCGCCTTTCGCGACCCGAAGCGAGATCGAGGCCGTTCTGGCGGAAGCGGCGCCGCTCCGGCTGCCGCCGCCGCATGAACTGGTGCAAGTGTCGAGACGCCACATCCTGCGCAGCGTGGCCGGCACCTTGCTGCCCGCGCTCGTCGGGATCGCGGCCTTGTCCTACTGGTCGCCTTTCGCTCCGGCGCTGCTTGCCGCGCTTCCGCTGCTCGCCGTGGCGGCGGCGCTGGAGCGGCGCTTCCACCGCTACGCACTTTCCGGCGATCTGCTGTTCGTCAGCCGCGGCGTGTGGCGCCGGCGGCTTTGGCTGATACCCCTGCGCAACGTCCAGTCGCTGAGCCTCAGCCGAGGCCCGATCCAGCGCCGCCTCGGCCTCGCCACGCTCGCGATCGACACGGCCGGCGCCTCGACGATCAACGCGCCCCGGATCGTCGACCTTCGCGGCGGGGCCGCGGAGGCGCTGGCGGCGAAGATTTCGAGGCGGCGTACCGTCATTGCGAGCGAAGCGAAGCAATCCAATGCTGCGTCTCCGTCCACTGGATTGCTTCGTCGCTTCGCTCCTCGCAATGACGGGTGAGGATCAAGCCTCCGGAAGGAAGTCCGGAACCGAGAGGTAGCGCTCGCCGGTGTCGTAATTGAAGGTGAGGAAGCGCTTGCCCGGCCCGACCTCGTCGAGCTTCTGGCGCACTGCGGCGAGGCTCGCGCCCGAGCTGATTCCGACCAGGACGCCTTCCTCGCGCGCCGCCCGCCGGGCCATCTCCTTGGCGTCGGCCGGATCGACCTGGATCACTCCGTCGATGATGTCGGTGTGGAGGTTGGCGGGGATGAAGCCGGCGCCGATGCCCTGGATCGGGTGCGGCCCCGGCTGGCCTCCGGAGATGACCGGCGACAAGGTCGGCTCGACCGCGAACACCTTCAGATCCGGCCATTCCTTCTTCAGGACCTGGGCGCAGGCGGTGATGTGGCCGCCGGTGCCGACTCCGGTGATGAGGACGTCGATCGGCGAATCGCGGAAATCCTCGAGTATCTCCTGCGCGGTGGTGCGCAGGTGGACCTCGATGTTGGCGGGATTCTCGAACTGCTGCGGCATCCAGCTATGCTCGATCTCGCCGAGCAGCTCCCTGGCCCGCTCGATCGCGCCCTTCATGCCCTTCTCGCGCGGGGTGAGGTCGAAGCTGGCGCCGTAAGCCAGCATCAGGCGGCGGCGCTCCAAGCTCATGCTCTCCGGCATGACCAGGATCAGCTTGTAGCCCTTGACCGCGGCGACCATGGCGAGGCCGATGCCGGTATTGCCCGAAGTCGGCTCGACGATCGTTCCGCCGGGCTTGAGCGCTCCGGAGCGCTCGGCGTCCTCGATCATCGCCAGCGCGATCCGGTCCTTGATCGAGCCGCCGGGATTGGCCCGCTCCGATTTCACCCAGACCTCGGAATCGCCGAACAGGCGCCGGACCCGGATATGGGGGGTTTTGCCGATCGTCTCCAATATGCTGCCCGCTCTCATCTTCGCTCTCCTAGGTGCCGGTTACTCAAATTGGGTTTTCGAAAAAACCTGCTTCAACTCCCGCTACCGATTCTCCCCGGCCCGCGCTAGCGTGCGCTGATGGCGCTCATCCACGATGTCCCCAAGGCGTTCGGCGACCCGGAGTGCGATGCGCTCGTCGCTCTGGCCGAGCGGGCCGGGCTGGTACCGGCGACGGTGTGGGCGGGGGCAGGGGACCAGGTCGACGATGCCGTGCGCTCGGCCCGGACGAGCTACCACCCGCGCGGGCCGGAGACGGCCTGGATCTACGACCGGCTCGACCCGCTCTTCGCCGAGGCGGGAGAGGCCTTCGGACTTGCGGTCGGTCCCGTCGGCGAGGCCCTGCAGATCCTTCGCTACGACGAAGGCGGCCACTTCCGGACCTGGCACAGCGACGCCGGCTACGACGCCATGGAGCGCCGGCTGGTCTCGGTCTCGGTCGAGCTCTCCGCGCCCGGCGACCATGAAGGCGGCAATTTGGAAATCATTCCCGATACGGTCGGCCGGCCCCGGACTCTGGCGCGGGGAGGCGCGCGTTTCTTCCCTTCGAAGGCGATCCACCGGGTGACTCCGGTCACGAAGGGCATGAGGCATGCGCTGGTGATCTGGACGGGGGGCGCGCCGGGCTAGCGTCGGGCTGCGGTTGCTCCCCGGCGAAGGCCGGGGCCCAGCGGCGTCCGAAAGGCTGGGTCCCGGCTTTCGCCGGGAAACTAGGTTGCGGGATCTCCCTCCTTCGACTCGAAGCTGCGCGCCCGCCTCAATTCGGGGAACCAGCGCACCCAAAGCAGGGTCACCGCGATCGCTCCGACTCCGCCCGCCACCACCGCCGCCACCGGGCCGACCAGAGCGGCGAGGAAGCCGGATTCCGCCTCTCCCAGCTCGTTCGAGGCGGAGATGGTGAGCTGGGAGACGGCTCCGACCCGGCCGCGCATCGCGTCCGGCGTCGAGAGCTGGATCAGCGACTGGCGGACGTAGACCGAGAACATGTCGGACGCTCCGACCACGAACAGGGCCGCGAGCGACAGCGGCATCCAGGTCGAGAATCCGAAGGCGATGGTGGCGATCCCGAAGACGATCACCGCCCAGAGCATCTTGGTTCCGACATTGGTCTTGAGCGGCCGGAAGGAGAAGAGGAGCGCGGTCAGCGTCGCTCCGAGGGCCGGCGCGGCGCCGAGCTGGGCGAGTCCCTCCGGGCCGACCTGGAGGATGTCGCGGGCATAGACCGGGAGGAGCGCGGTCGCTCCGGCGAGGAAGACGGCGAACAGGTCGAGGGTGATCGCCGCGAGCACCAGCCGGTTGGTCCGGACGTAGGCGAGGCCGTCGACCATCTGGCGAATGGGGTGCCGGCTGCGGTCGACCTCGGGACGGGGCACCGGCCCGATCAGGAACAGGCAGAGGAGCGAGACGAGGAAGAGCAGGGCCGCTCCGATATAGGAGGCTTCCGGAACCCAGGCGTAGAGATAGCCGCCGAGGCCAGGTCCCGCGATCATCCCCGCCTGCCACGAAATCGAGGACAGGGCGATCGCGTTGGGCAGCGACTCGCGCGGAACCAGGTTCGGGGCCAAGGCGCCCAGCGCCGGGCCGGAGAAGGCCCGGGCGATGCCGAGCAGGAAGGCGACCGAATAAAGGATGAGGAGGTCGATCGTCCCCGCCCAGGTGGCCCAGGCGAGGACCGCCGCCCCGAGGATCTGGAGGGCGATGGTGGCCCGGGCGATCTGCCGCCGGTCGATCCGGTCGGCGACCCAGCCGGTGACCGGGGTCAGGACGAAGAGCGGCAGGAACTGGACGAGGCCGATCAGGCCGAGCCGCGCCGAGGCGGCGGCGATCCCGAGCCCGTCCTCGCGGGCGATGTTGTAGACCTGCCAGCCGATGATCAGCATCATCGCCGACTGCGCCAGAGTCGCGGTCAGCCGCGCCGTCCAGTAATAGCGGAAGTTCGCGATCCGGAAGGGGTGGGGGGCGGCTGGGGCCATTGCGGGCGCTTAGGGGCGGCGGTGGAGCGCTGCAACCAGCCTCAGGGCCTGCCGTGCATGCTCCTTATACGAACTTCGCATAAGCCGTTATTACTGCCGGCTTTTTCTGGACAGAGGCCTTCAGTCTAGGCAGTGTTGCGCCACTACGGCGGCTACCAAATCAGTCGCCGTGGACGATTGTAGCCTGTCAATTGATACTTGACACCCGAGGTCCGGTGCCCCTATGTTGATCGACAGCATTCGGCACAAGGCCCTTCGAAGATTTGCCGGAACGGGCTCGACAAAGGGTCTGCCCTCCGGCTCGCTCGAGCGGCTGCGCAATATGCTTACCTATCTGGCCGTCATGGCTGCCGAGGAGGAGTTGCATGTGCTTCCGAATTTCGGCGCGCACAGACTGACAGGCGACCGCAAAGACGAATGGGCGCTGACGGTGACGCGGAACTGGCGGATGACGTTTCGGATCAACGAGGCCGGTGCGATCGAGGACATGGACCTGGAGGATTATCACTGATGGCGATTAAACTTCACCACAGCATCGCTGTGCATCCGGGCATGTGGCTGCGGGCGGAGATCGTCGAGCCGGCGGGGTTGAGCGTGACCGCGCTTGCCGAGCGGCTCCGGGTAACGCGGCAGGCGGCGAGCAATCTACTCAACGGGAATGCGGGGTTATCGGCGGAAATGGCGATCCGGTTCGAGAAGACGTTCGGCGTCAAGGCCGATACGCTGATGCGGATGCAGGCAGCGCACGAGCTGGCCGAGGCTCGGCGTCGAGAAGGTGAGATCGACGTGGAGGCGGCGTAACTCGGAGGACAATCTATGCGCACGTGGATAGCCTGTGGAGTCATGCTCTTATGCGGCTGCGCCCCTGAGGGCTCAACCGATAAGGCTGATCCGTACTCGCTTTACCGAAATTCCAACATCGACGGTACAATCCGTGTCCACTGGGCAACGTTCAATGCGCAGGAGAGTGATCCCAGCTATAATGCGAATAATTGCAGCATGGCTGCGCGGCTCTTGAATGCAAATATGGCCGCCTCGGCTGAGGCGGAGTTGAAGGTCCCGCATCCCGGCGTCGGGTTTTGGTGTGAGCCGGGCGCCTATTCCGAAAAAGGGGCGGTTCCATCGCGCTTTGAGGCGGCGTTTCCCACCCACGTCAACTAAGGCTGAGGCCTTCCTCGCGAAGAATGTCAGCTCTCAAGCCAAATCCACGAAGCTGTCGAGCACCCGTTTCCGCCCCGCATGCTCGAAATTGATCTCCAGCTTGTTGCCTTCGATCTCCGCCACCAGGCCATAGCCGAACTTGGCGTGGAAGACTCGCTGGCCGACTGCCACGTCGCCTCGCCCCGGGTTGCCGAGGCTGACCGCCGACGCCCGCGCCTCCATCACCCGCGGCGGCGTCCGTTCGAACCCTCCAGTCACCGCCCGTCGCCAGCCCGGGCCGCGCCCACTCCCCCGCGCCACGTCGGCGAACGGGTCGGCCCGTTCCGACCAGTTCGCCCGCCACAGGCTTTCGCCGCCCGACATCGTCTGCTCCTGCTCGATATGGGCGTCGGGGAGCTCGGCGATGAAGCGGCTTGGGATGGAGCTCGTCCACTGGCCGTAGATTCGGCGGTTGGCGGCGTGGAAGATGAAGCATTTGCGGCGGGCGCGGGTGATGGCGACGTAGGCCAAGCGGCGTTCTTCCTCGAGGCTGGCCTGGCCGCCTTCGTCCAATGCGCGCTGGGAGGGGAAGACGGCTTCTTCCCAGCCGGCGAGGAAGATTGTCTCGAACTCGAGGCCCTTGGCGGCGTGGATGGTCATGATCGTGACCTTCTCCGTGTCGCGCTCGGCGTCGTTCTCCATGACCAAAGAGACGTGCTCGAGGAAGGCGCCCAGCGTTTCGTATTCCTCCATCGCGCGGGTTAGCTCGGCGAGATTCTCGAGTCGGCCGGCGCTCTCCGCGCTTCGGTCGGCCTGGAGCATGGCGGTGTAGCCGCTTTCGTCGAGCACCAGCCTCGCCAGCTCCGGGTGGGGCAGCTCGCCCAGGCGCGCGCGCCAGCGGGCGATGTCGCCGACGAAATTGCCGAGCTGGCGGCGGGCCTGGGGGGTGAGCTCGTCGGTGTCGAGGATGATCGCCGCGGCCATCAGCAGGGGCACGCTTTCGGCCCGGGCGAGCGAATGGATCTTCGCGACCGCCTTGTCGCCGAGGCCGCGCTTGGGGGTGTTGACGATCCGCTCGAAGGCGAGGTCGTCGGCGGGCTGGGCGATGATCCTGAGATAGGCGAGGGCGTCCCTGATCTCGGCGCGCTCGTAGAATCGAAAACCCCCGACGATCCGGTAGGGAAGGCCGATGGCGATGAAGCGGTCCTCGAACTCGCGGGTCTGGAACTGGGCCCGAACGAGGATGGCGACCTGGTCGATCCGGCCGCCGCGGCGCTGGACGGTCTCGATCTCCTCGCCGATCCGCCGGGCTTCCTCCGGTCCGTCCCAGACCCCGACGATTTGGACCTTGTCGCCGCCGTCATGCTCCGTCCACAAGGTCTTGCCGAGCCGGCCGCCATTGTGGGCGATGAGGCCCGAGGCGGCGGCAAGGATGTGCGGCGTGGAGCGGTAATTCTGCTCGAGCCGGACGATCTTGGCGCCCGGGAAATCCTTCTCGAAGCGGAGGATGTTGGCGACCTCGGCGCCGCGCCAGCTGTAGATGCTCTGGTCGTCGTCGCCGACGCAGCAGATGTTCTTGCGCTCCCGGGCGAGCAGGCGGAGCCACAGATACTGGCTCTGGTTGGTGTCCTGATATTCGTCGACCAATATATATTTGAAGCGGTTCTGGTAGAGCTCGAGGACCTCTCGATGCTCCTTCAGGATGACCAGCATGTGGAGAAGCAGGTCGCCGAAATCGCAGGCGTTGAGGGCCTTCAGCCGAGCCTGATAGAGCGCGTAGAGCTCGGCGCCCTTGCCGTTGGCATAGGCCTCGCTCTCGGCGGCGTCGATCTGCTGCGGAGTCCAGCCGCGGTTCTTCCAGCGGTCGATCAGGCCGCCGAGCATCCGTGCCGGCCAGCGTTTCTCGTCGATGTCGTTGGCGGAGATGAGCTGCTTGAGGAGCCTGAGCTGGTCGTCCGTGTCGAGGATGGTGAAGTTGGACTGCAAGCCCACCAGCTCGGCGTGGCGGCGGAGCATCCTGGCCGCGACCGAGTGGAAGGTGCCGAGCCAGGGCATGCCTTCGACGGCGTCGCCGACGATTCGTCCGACCCGCTCCTTCATCTCGCGCGCCGCCTTGTTGGTGAAGGTGACGGCGAGGATCTCCGACGGCCAGGCCAGGCGGCTGTGGATGAGATGGGCAAGCCGCGCGGTCAGAGCCGCGGTCTTGCCGGTGCCGGCCCCGGCGAGGACGAGGACGGGCCCTTCGGTCGTCAGCACCGCTTCACGCTGGGGGGCATTGAGGCCGCTCAGGTAGGACGGTTCGGGGGTCTGGGATTGGGGGAGAGTCACTCACGAACAGGTAGGCAACGGGGCCGGCCGGGGCAAGCGAAGCTTGGCTTGCGCGGTCCCGCCGAACATCGTATCGAGGCCGGAACAAAGGGAGGTCGGGCATGGCTGAAGGTGGCTGTCATTGCGGCGCTGTCCGCTACGAGATGCCGACCGAGGCGATCCATCAGGCGCTATGCCATTGCGGCGATTGCCGACGTCATTCGGGCGCGCCCATGGTCGCCTGGGGGCTGGTGGCGAAGGAGCGGCTCAAGGTGGAGGGAGAGACCCGGACCTATGCCTCGTCGGAACATGGCCGCCGGCACTTTTGCGGCACCTGCGGGACCGCGCTTTTCTACACCAACGAAATCATCTTCCCGGGACAGATCGACGTCCAGATCTGCACGCTCGACGATCCCGACCTCATCCCGCCCACGGCGCAGGTCCAGATGGCGGAGCGGGTCGGCTGGATGAAGCGGGCGCACGAGCTTCCGGCGTTCGAGCGCTATCCGGACTGAGCGACCTTGCGAAGCAGGGTGATCTTCGCCTTGCCGTATTTGCGTTCGCAGTCGACCTCATAGCCTTCGGCCGCGACCGTTTCGCCTTGGCCGGTCTCGACGCTGACCCATCCTCCGGGCGCCACCGCGAGCTTCGCCAGCACGGCGGGGGCGAGGCCGCTGCCGTAGGGTGGGTCGAGGAAGGCGAGGTCAGCCGGGGCGGGGAGGGCGGCATGCTCGGCGCTTCTCGCAAGCACTTCCCCCGAGGCGCCGAGCGCGGCGAGGTTGGAGCGGATCGCTTCGACGGCACGGCGGTCGTTCTCGACGAAGACGCAATGGGCCGCGCCCCGCGACAGGGCTTCGAGGCCGAGCGCTCCGGAGCCGGCGAACAGGTCGGCGACCTGGAGCCCCTCGAAGCTTCCAAGGCGGCTCGCCAGCATCGAGAAGAGGGCCTCGCGGACCCGGTCGGCGGTGGGGCGGGTATCCTGGCCGCGCGGGGCGACGAGCGGGCGGCCGCGCCATTGCCCGGCGATTATTCGCATTTAATTCCTCCCCGGATTTTTCCGGGCAGGGGGACCGCCGGAACGGCGGTGGAGCGGTTCTTTTCGGCCCTGAAGAACCCCTCCACCCCGGCGCTGCGCGCTGCGGTCCCCCTCCCCCGTAAATACGGGGGAGGATTTTGAGCTTTTCAGCCCCTTCCGGAACGCCACCAGGTCGTGCTGCCGCACCTCGTCCACCGCTCCAGCCGGCAGATCGGCGAGAGGGAAGGGTCCGTATGACGTTCGAAGCAACCGCGAGACCTGCAGACCGAGATGCTCGAGCACCCGCCGGACCTCGCGATTCTTGCCTTCGGTCAGCTTCAATTCGATCCAGGCGTTGCGGCCGGTGCGGCGCTCAAGATTGGCGTCGATCGAGCCGTAGCGAATGCCCTCGATCTCGACGCCCTGGATGAGATCCTCGAGCCGCTCCTGGCTGATCTCGCCGAACACGCGGGCGCGGTAGGTGCGCTCGATTCCCGAGGAGGGAAGCTCGAGCTGGCGCTTCAGTTCGCCGTCGGTGGTGAGGAGGAGGAGCCCCTCGGTGTTGAGATCGAGCCGGCCGACCGGAATCACCCGGGGCAGGCCCGCGGGGAGCCGGTCGTAGATGGTCGGGCGGCCCTTCGGGTCGCGCTCCGCGGTCAGAAGCCCCGCCGGCTTGTGGTAGCGGAACAATCGGGCGGGCGCCGGCGCCTTGACCGGCTTACCGTCGACGGTGACCCCGTGAAGCGAGGTCAGCAAAGTCGCCGGAGTCTCGACGACCTTGCCAGAGATCGCGATCCGGCCTTCGGCGATCATCCGCTCGATTTCGCGGCGCGAGGCGATTCCGGCTCTGGCGAGCAGCTTGGCGATTCGCTGGGAGTCCCTGGGCGAGTCCTTGGGCGGGGCGGGCGGGGGCAGCGTCTTTCTCCTGACGAGTAGCCGGACGGGCGGAAATATGCGCTCAGTCGATCCGCCCGCGGGGCACCGTTGCTCCGCGCGCTCGTTACGCAAGAGAAACCGATACCCGGTGGGCAAGGGCGCGCATTAGATGTTGTTCGGCAAACGCGAAAGGGCGATCCGGCGGATCCTCATCGTCGAGGACGAGCCGCTCGTCGCTTTCGACAACGAGCATCTGCTTCGAGACTGCGGCTACGAGGTGGTCGCCACGGTCGACACGCTCGCCGACGCGGTCCGGATACTCGGCGATCAAAAGGTGGATCTCGTCCTCTCCGACATCCAGCTGAGCGGCGAGGGTGACGGAACGGACGTGGCCCGGGCCGCCGGTGCGAGGCGGGTGCCCGTGCTGTTCGTCACTGCCAATTGCCCGATCGAGGCTCGAAGCCTCGGCATCGGCTGCCTCGCCAAGCCTTATTCCGACAAGGTGCTGAAGGGCGCTCTGGAGGCGCTGGACCGGAAGCTGTCGGGCAAGAAGGTGGGAAAGCTGCCGGCGGGGCTGAGCCTGTACGAGGAGGCGTAGCGTAAGCGGCGCGGGCGTTTCGCTCTCCGTCATGCCAGCGAAGGCTGGCATCCATGCTGACTCTGAATGGACCCCAGCCTTCGCTGGGGTGACGACTATCCCAAAGCCGCGTTCACCTGATCGTGGAAGTGCTTTATCCCCGTCTCCAGGGTCCCCAGCGTCAGATCCTTCACCACCCCCGTCGCCAGCCCTTCCTGGCCCAGCGCCGCCGCCCGATAATCCTCGCCGCCGAAGACTCCCTCGTCGAGAAGGGCCCAGCTTCGAGCCCAATGGTCTTCCTCCTCCGGAGTGGAGGGCGGTTTCGGGATCAGCATGAAATCCTCGACCAGGGTCCGGCCGACGTCTTGCGGCATCAGGACCATCAAATTCACGTAATCGGGGCTCATGATCAGGATCGTCGCCGGGAAGAGCTGATAGGCGAAGGTGATCACGGCCCGAAGCGCCGTCCAGTCGCCGTGGTCGATCCCGGCCATATGGTCGATCCGGCCGACCGCGGAGCGCTGGTGGCGGCCGAGCATTTCGGCGGCCGTCACTCCGTCGGTGAAGAATTTGGCGATGGTCGGGGCATGGAGTCGCTGGACGTGGTAGCTTTCGAGGAAAGCGTCCATGATCAGCTTCCAGTTGGAGGCGACGTCGTGGACCCGGCGGCGGTAGAGGTGGTGGCCGGCGAGACCGAAGGCGTCGAATTCCGGCGCCAGCGACCGGGCGTCGGCGAAATCCGCCTCCTCGCGGGCGAACCAGATCAGCCCGCCCGCCTCCCGGGAGGGAAGCTCGGCGAGGCCGTAGCGGCTCCTGTCGAGGCCGGGGAAGGTGTCGGGCCGGGGCATTCCGGCGAGCGCTCCGTCGAGCGAATAGGACCAGGCGTGATAGGGGCAGACGATCCGGGGCCCGCACAAAGCCTCGCCCCCTTCGATCAGGCGGGTGCCGCGGTGGCGACAGACGTTGTAGAAGACGTGAGCCTTGCCCTCCTTGTCGCGGGCGAGGAGAAGGGGCAGGCCGAAGCCGTCGTGAGGAACCGCCATGTCGTTGCGGGCGAGAAGCGCGGAGGGCGCGATCACCTGCGGCAGGCGGTGGAACAGCTTCGAGCGCTCCAGCTCGAAATTGGCCGGATCGGTATAGGCCGAAGCGGGAACCGTGGCGATCGCCTCGCCATGGCTGCTCTCGCCTCGAGCGACGACGGCCGCGAGCGCGAGCTGTCCCTCGGTGGGGCGAAGGCCGGCGGGCATGTCCATAAGCGAGGAAAGTGCGTCCGGGCGCTTGGGAAGGCAAGGGCAATTCCTCGCGTCGCCCCAGGAGGGAACCCATCAAAGTAGTACTTTGATGGGAACCCGAGGGCTGGGGTCCCGGCGGGTGAAGAACGCGGGCGCCTATCACCCGCCGGGATCCCAGCCTTCGCCGGGATGACGGCGAAACGAAGGCTCTAGCGGGGCGCCCATGACACGCTACAAGGCGTCATGAGCACCGCCCCCGACACCGCGCCCGAAGGCTGGCGCGCCCGCCTCCCCGAGGGGGTCCGACCCTATACCGAGAAGGCGCCGATCGCGGCCTTCTTCGTGGGCGTTTCTTCCGGCTTCCCCTTCGCGATGATCGGGGCGACGCTGACGACCCGGCTGGCGCAGGAGGGGATCACCAAGTCGACGGTGACGACCTTCGCGCTCGCCTTCCTGGTCTACAATCTGAAGTTCCTCTGGGCCTGGGTCGTCGACGGGGTCCGGATCCCGGTGCTGGGGCGCCTCGGCCAGCGAGTCTCGTGGCTGCTGGTGGCGGGCGTCTGCGTGATCGCGGCGGTCGCTAACCTCGCCTTTCAGGATCCGTCGGCCAACATCTACCAGACGGCGGTCGCGGCCATCCTCGTCGGAGTAGCGGGAGCGACCTACGACATCGTCATCGACGCCTACAGGATCGAGCTGCTGGAGCCGCGCCAGCTCGGAGTCGGCTCGGGAATGTCGCAATATGGCTGGCGGATCGGTTCGGTCTCGGCGGGGGCGCTCGCCCTGGTGCTCGCCGCACGGGTCGGCTGGGAAGCCGCCTACCTCGCCTGCGCCGTTTTCGCGCTCCCGGCGATGCTGACGGGGCTCATCGTCGGCGAGCCGGAGCGACACCGCGAGCCGGCGGGCCGAAAGGGCGTCGGACAGTCGGTCGCCGCCATCTGGGGACCGTTCGCGGAATTCTTCATGCGCAAGGGCGCGCTGCTCGTCCTGCTGTTCATTCTCCTTCACAAGATCGGAGACACGCTCGGCCAGCTCGTGCTTCGGCTGCTGCTGGACGACATGGGCTATTCGAACGACGAGATCGCCATCTGGGACGTCGGGGTCGGCTTCTGGACCTATCTGATCGGGATATTCGTCGGCGGCATCCTTTATTCCAGGCTCGGAATGAAACGATCCGTCCTGCTCGCCCTCATCCTCATGGGCGTCTCCAACGGCAGCTACGCATTGCTCGCCGCTTATGGCCACAGCAACATCGGCCTCGGCTTCACCCAGGGCTTCGAGAATTTCGCGAGCGGCATCGGCGGAGTGGTCGTCGTCGCCTATTTCTCGGCGCTGACCGACCTCAGGTTCACGGCGTCGCAATATGCGCTCATCTCCGCGGCGGCGAGCATCGTCGGCCGGGTGCTGACCGGAACCAGCGCCGGCGCCGTGGTCGAAAGCATTGGCTATGTGAATTTCTACTGGCTGACGACGGCCGCCGCGGTGCCGGGAATCGTCCTGTTCTGGCTGATGATGCGCGCCGGGCTGATCGACGCTTCGATCGGAACCGCCGGCAAGGACGGGGAGGGCGACGCCCGCCGGGATTCGCCGCAGGAGGCGCAAGCGGAGCGATGATTAATTCTCCCCACCGCTTCGCGTCGGGGAGGACAATTACGTCGGCGCCTGGCCGTTCGCTCGAAGCACTTCGCCCGCCAGATAGAGCGAGCCCAGGATCAGGACGACCGGCGGCCGCTCGCGGTCGGCGTGGCGGGCGATCCAGCCCAGCGACGCCTCGACGTCGGGCGCCGCCAGCGCGGTG
>JBAWCC010000151.1:0-12822 GCA_049590095.1 Allosphingosinicella sp.
ACCGTCACCAACGACGCTTATGCGGCGCCTCCGGCCTACGACGTCAGCCGCGCCTATGCGGCGAACGGGCTCAACCAATATACATCCGCCGGGCCGGCGACGTTCGCCTACGACGCCAACGGCAACCTTACCTCCGACGGAGCGTCGAGCTTCGTCTACGACGTCGAGAACCGCCTGGTCGGCGCGTCCGGCGCCAAGATCGCGACTCTCCATTACGACCCGCTCGGCCGGCTGTTCCAGACCTCGGGCGGGACCGCGGGCGTGACCCGCTTCCTCTACGACGGCGACGCTTTGGTGGCGGAATATGCCGGCGCCACCGGAGCCCTCATTCGCCGCTACGTCCACGGCCCGGGCACCGACGAGCCGGTCGCGGTCTACGAAGGCGCCGCGCTCGGCCTCGCCGGCCGCCGCTACACGCTCCCCGACGAACGCGGCTCGATCGCCGCCCTCGTCAACGCCGACGGCACGCCTTCAGTCATCAACCGCTACGACCCGTGGGGCATACCCGGCGCGGGCATCCAGGGCCGGTTCGGCTATACCGGCCAGACTTGGGTGCCGGAGCTCGGCCTGTGGTATTACAAGGCCCGGTTCTACTCGCCGACGACGGGGAGGTTCCTGCAGGTGGACCCGATCGGGTATGAGGACCAGATAAATCTTTATGCCTATGTTGGGAATGATCCAGTTAATGCCGTCGACCCGGATGGCCTAAATACAAGCTGTACTGGGTCAAACATACCCTGCAAGGAGGGGGGGCTCGCTCAAGGTCATTCCGGACGGAGCGAACAATACGCTCAAGCTCAAGCCCGTCGACCGGGGATAGGCCATAATCGGGGCCCTGCATGGACCGCGCCTCGCCCGCCTGGCACCCCTCGCATCGGGGCTGGCGCCCTAAGAGGGCAAGAAACTCCGAAAGGTCCACATACGCTGCGCGTTCACGTTGGCAAAACGGACGCGTTTCTCAGAGGCCGAGTTGAGAACGGGACGACACGTGCGTCAACATTCACTGATGAGGGAATGGCGAATGCGGCACTTACCGCAGCGGTAAGCGAAAATGCAGAATACATCAACGCATGGCTTACTAGCGAAGTGCCATCATCCAAACGCATAGAATTTGAATCGCCGATTCCTCTCGGCCGGGTAATGGATAGCCATTTTCGTGTTCAAGATGGTTATCGGGCCGTGTTTATTCTATTACCGACCCCTACTCGCAACGGTGGCGATTTTACCGTCTTAACAGGATTTGTAGAAGTAAAATGACCTACGACTCTCAATGTAAGTTTCCAGCAATGCGTCAATTTATGGGTTGCTATTGGATGGAAACTGCTGATCTCGTATATGGAGATCTTGTAGGTGCGGTTAATGCATTTTTAGAGATGGAACCTACCTCCTTGAGGGTTATGCTATTGAGCGAACTTCAATATATACGGGACGGTGGATATTTAGTCGACCGGCCGGTCCCCTCAAGTGATAAGGAGCGCTTCTGGCAGCAGTTTGGAGCACGATGGCTCACAGAACTGGATGCTGAGCTGATCTCTCTAATGCTGCGACCGAACCGACGAGAGCCAGAAAATTAACACTTTCATGCAAGGACGGCCTGCTGGCCTTGGGCAGTGCAAGTCTTCGCCTACAATCCGGCGAGCCAGATCGTCGGCCGAACCGTCACCAACGACGCTTATGCGGCGCCTCCGGCCTACGACGTCAGCCGCGCCTATGCGGCGAACGGGCTCAACCAATATACATCCGCCGGGCCGGCGGCGTTCGCCTACGACGCCAACGGCAACCTTGCCTCCGACGGTTCGACCAGCTTCGTCTACGACGTCGAGAACCGCCTGGTCGGCGCGTCCGGCGCCAAGATCGCGACTCTCTACTACGACCCGCTCGGCCGGCTGTTCCAGACCTCGGGCGGGACCGCGGGCGTGACCCGCTTCCTCTACGACGGCGACGCCCGGCACCGCACCAGCTACGCCTACGATCCCGCCGGTCGGCTCCAGACCCTCTCCCACAATCCGGAAGGGACGAGCTATGATCAGACGCTCGGCTTCACCTGCGATCCCGCCTCGCAGATCCAAAGCCGCTCGGCCAGCAACGACGCCCTCAGCGCCCTTTCTTCTGCCTGTGCTTGTCGAGGTCCAGCACCATATTGCCCTCGCCCTCGGGCAGGAGCCCCATTCGACGGGCCACTTCCTGATAGGCTTCGGCCTCGCCGCCGAGGTCGCGGCGGAAGCGGTCCTTGTCGAGCTTTTCGTTGGTGGTCATGTCCCAGAGGCGGCAGCCGTCGGGGCTGATCTCGTCGGCGAGGATGACCCGGGGATATTCATTCTCCCAGATCCGGCCGAATTCGAGCTTGAAATCGACGAGCCGGATCCCGATCCCGGCGAACAGGCCGCAGAGGAAATCGTTCACCCGGACCGCCATGTCGGCGATGTCGTTCATCTCCTCTTGGCTGGCCCAGCCGAAGCAGGCGATATGCTCGTCGGCGATCATCGGATCGCCCAATGCGTCGTCCTTGTAGAAATATTCGAGGATGGCCCTGGGGAGCTGGGTCCCTTCCTCGATCCCGAGCCGGGTCGAGAGCGTGCCGGCGGCGACGTTCCTCACCACCACCTCGACGGGGATGATCTCGACCTGGCGGATCAACTGCTCGCGCATGTTGAGGCGGCGGATGAAATGGTGGGGGATTCCGATCTGGCCGAGCAGGGTGAAAACATGCTCGGAGATTCGGTTGTTGAGGACTCCCTTGCCCGAGATGGTGCCGCGCTTCTGGGCGTTGAAGGCGGTCGCGTCGTCCTTGAAATATTGGATGAGCGTGCCCGGCTCCGGGCCCTCGTAGAGGATCTTGGCCTTGCCCTCGTAGATCTGGCGGCGTCGGGACATGGGCGGGGAGGTCCTCCACGAAACTGGAAAATTCGACCCCGTGACGCGGCGTGGCGGACGGGCTCCGGCCCATAGCGGAAGCCCCTTCCTTGTGCAATGTGGCCGCCCGAAGACGGAGGTGACGATGGATCAGGACGGCGAGGAATTCGGGACGATCGACCAGCTCATGACGGCTTTGTACGCGTCCATCTCCGGCCCGCCCGGGGGCCAGGATTTCGAGCTGTCGCGGCGGATCTACCACCCGGACGTGAGGCTGGTCAGGACCCGGCTGGACAAAGCGGGACGGCCGGTCGCTTTCTCCTTCTCCGGCGAGGAATATGAGGCCAACGCCCGGGCGCTTCTCGACGGCCTTCCCTTCTACGAGATCGAGACGAAGCGGCGAGTCGTCCGCTTCGGCAACGTCGCCCAAATCTTCTCCGTCTACGAGGCCCGAACCGCGCGCGAAGGCGGCGGATTGATCAAGCGCGGGATGAATTGCGCGCACCTGTTCAACGACGGGACGCGCTGGTGGCTGATGCACATCATCTGGGACGACGAGCGCGAAGGCGTCGAGGTGCCGAGCATTCTGTTCGACGAATGGGAGGATGTGGGGGTCTAGCCGGGCAGTCCGTCATTGCGAGCGAAGCGAAGCAATCCAGTACGGCCGTGGAGACCCGCTGGATTGCTTCGTCGCTACGCTCCTCGCAATGACGGATCCTAATTCGCTGCCAAAGCCTCCGCCAGCCCCGGCGCATATTCCGCGCCGTGCGGCACCTGCGCGCTCGAGGGCTTCAAGGCGTCGCCGATCGGCTCCGCCCTTCCGCCCAGGCATTTCGCCAGGAAATTTTCCGCCACCGCATTGAAGGCGATATTGTTGACCGGTCGGGCGAAGCCGTGGCCCTCGTCGGGGAAGACGACGTAGGTGACCGGGATGTTCTTCGCCTTGAGGGCGTCGACGATCTGCTGCGATTCGGCGACGTTGACCCTGGGATCGTTGGCGCCCTGGCCGATCAGCAGGGGCCGGCGGATCTTGTCCGCGCTGAACAGCGGCGAGACTTCCCGCTGGTAGGCCTTACCCTCGGCAGTGTTGGGGTCGCCCATCCTCTTGTAGAATTGCGCCCTCATCGCCTCCCAATAAGGCGGAATCGTTCCGAGCAGGGTGGCGAGGTTGGACGGGCCGACGATGTCGACCCCGCAGGCGAATTTGTCCGGAGTGAAGGCGAGGCCGGCGAGGACGGCGTAGCCGCCGTAGGACCCGCCCATGATCGCGACCTTGTCCGGAGTGGTCACTCCCCGCCCGACCGCCCAGTCGACGGCGTCGTTCAGGTCGTCCTGCATCTTCTTGCCCCATTGCAGGTCGCCGGCCGAGATGAACTTCTTGCCGAAGCCGGTCGAGGCGCGGAAATTGGGCGAGAGGACGGCATAGCCGCGATTGGCAAGCCACTGGGCGTAGCCGTCATAGCCGTAGACGTCGCGGCCCCAGGGACCGCCATGGACCATCAGCACGAGCGGCACCGGCCGGTCGGGCTTGCCGTCGGCGTCCGGGTCGGTGCCCGGCGGCAAGGTGAGGTAGGAGACCATGTTGAGCCCGTCGCGGGTCTTGATCTCCACCGGGTGCATGGCGGCAAGCGGAGCGCCTTCGAGCTCCGGCCGGGTGGTATAGAGCCTGGTGAGCGTCTTCGCCTTGCGGTCGTAGAGGTGGGCGCTCGACGGCGCGGTGACCGGGTCGACCCCGACGATCCATTTGTCGTCGGCCTCGGTGCGCGAAGTGACGGTGATCTCGCCCTTGAGGCGGCTCTTCAGAAAGTCGAGGTCGGATTTGACCGCGCCGCCGAGCGGAATCCACTCGTTCTTGAGATAATTGACCGCATAGGCCTCGAGCCGCCCCGTTCGCGGATTGGCCATGGCGCCGCCGATATCGGCCTTCGGATTTACGGCGATAACCGTCTTGCGTCCGGTCGCCACGTCCTGGGCGATCGCGGCCGCGGTGTCGCGGCCCCGGCTGTCGAGCCAGTAGAGTATCTTGCCGTCGGCGGTGAAGCCGACCGGCTGGGTAGTCTGGGCGTCCTCGAGAGTGACCTGCTCGAAGGGCTGCGATTCGACGACGTTGTCGGCGACCCGGTAATAATCGGTGCCGCCGTCCGGCCTCGACTTGGCGGCGATCCGGATGTCGAGCTGCTCGTCGGCGAGGAAGCTGGAATAGCCGCCGCTATTGGTCAGGACCGGAGTCAGTTTCCCGGTCTTAAGGTCGAGACTGTGGACGTCATGCCACTTGGGGTCGCGGTTATTGACCCCGACGAGGATCCGGTCGGTCACCTCGTTGGAGATGTTGATGATCCGCACCCGGGTCTTCTCGAACGGGGTGAGCGTGCGCTGCTCGCCGGACGTGACGTCGACCCCGTAGAGCAGGAAATTCTCGTCGCCGCCGGCGTCGTTGATGAACATTATCTGCTTGCTGTCCGGCGACCAGAAATATTGGCGGATCGGCCGCTTGGTCTCGCTGGTCAGGGCGCGGACCTTGGTCGGATCGGCGGAGGGCGCGACGTGGATGTTGAGCACTCCGTCGCGCGGAGCAATCCAGCTCAGCCACTTGCCGTCCGGCGACAGCCGGCCCGCGACCTTTGTCGGATTGCCGAAAATCTTCTCGCGGGGGATGAGCGGGACGTCCGTCCGGGCGACGGCGGGAATGGCGGCGACGGTCATCGCGGCGCAGGCGGCGAGCAGAAGGGACTTGGCATTCATCTGGCACCTCTCGAGGTTTTGATATGCCCGACTCCTAGTGTACTATCCACATAATACACAAGTGTATTTTACGTGACTTTACCGCGCAGCGCGAATCGCGGCTCGCGCCAGCGGCCGCTGTCCAGTATCTCCCGCATCCGCTCTACCGCGCGCCAGATATCCTCATAGCCCAGATAAAGCGGAGTAAGCCCGAAGCGGACGACGTCGGGTGCGCGGAAGTCGCCGATCACTCCGTCGGCGATCAGCGCCTGGCAGAGCTCGAACGCGTGCGGGTGGCGGAAGCTGATATGGCTGCCGCGCCGTTCCGGGTCGAGCGGCGAAATGCATTCGAGCTCGGGGCAACAGGCGCGGGCGAGATCGGCGAAGAGGTCGAACAAGGCGACGGACTTGGCCCACAGCGCCGGCATTTCCGCGCCTTCGAAGCTCTCCACGCCGCTCTCAAGCGCCCCCAGGCTGAGCATCGGCGGGGTTCCGACGAGGAATCGGGCGATGCCCGGGGCCGGGCGATAATCGTCGGTGAAGGCGAAGGGCTCGGCATGGCCCATCCAGCCTCGAAGCGGCGGCATCAGCCGCTCCTGGAGGGCCTCGGCGACATAGAGGAAGGCGGGGGCGCCGGGGCCGCCGTTCAGATATTTATAGCCGCAGCCGACCGCGAGCTCGGCTCCGTCGCGGTTGAGGTCGAGCGGGACTGCTCCGGCGCTGTGGCTGAGGTCCCAAAGCGTGAGCGCCCCCGCCGCCTTCGCCCGCGCGGTCTCCCCGGCCATGTCGAAGCGGGAGCCGCTCTTGAAATGGACATGGGTGAGAAGGAGGAGGTTGGTCTCATCCCCGATCGAGTCATCCAGCGCCTCGCGGGCAACGGTGTCGAGCCGAAGCCCGGCAAGCTCGGCGGCGCCGGCGGCGATGTGGAGGTCGGTGTGGAAATTGCCGGCTTCGGACAGGAGCTGCGGCCTGCCGGGAGCAAGAGCCGCTGCGGCGACGATCAGCTTGAACAGGTTCACCGAGGTCGAATCGGCCACGATCACCTCGTTCGGTTTCGCCCCCATCAGCGCCGCGATCTTCGCTCCGACCCGCTGCGGCGCCTCGATCCAGCCACGCGTGTTCCAGCTCCGGATCAGCTCGGAGCCCCATTCCTCCTCGACCATGGCGCGCTGCCGGGCGACGGCCGCCCTGGGAAGCGCTCCGAGCGAATTGCCGTCGAGATAGATAACGCCTTCCGGCAGGAAGAAGCGGTCTCGAAACGGGCGGAGGGGATCGGCCGCGTCGAGGGCACGGACCTGTTCGAGCGTGGCTGTCACGGCTCAGACCGTTCGAGCTGAGCCTGTCGAAGCCCTCCCTTTCCACCGTCCGCGGGGGTGGAATGAAAGCCCTTTGACAGGCTCAGGGCGAACGGCGGGGCCACGATCAACGCCGGCCCTTTCTTCCCAGCGCCGCCTCGATCTCCTCGACCGCCGCCGCCCAGGCCGCGGTTTCGGGAGCGATCAGCTCGACATGGCCGGTGCGATCGATCATCCGAACCTTCACCGTATCGCCGGCCGCACGCATCTTCGCCGCATAATCCTCGGCATAAGCGCTGGGAATGATCCGGTCCTGCAGGCCGTTGATCAGCACCTGGCGGACCTTGAGCGGTGAAAGCCGGGGCACGGACGTGTCGGCATAGACGTTGCGGCTGCTCAGGCTCGGCGGCCCGACCAATTTCTCGATCACCTCGGTTCCGCAGCCGCTTCCGGGCGGGGTCGCGGCGAGCTCGAGGTCCGGAAGTCCGCCGAGGCTGACGACCGTGTCGATCGATAGCGGATCGGTGGCGAGGACCGGGCTGCCGTGCGGGATGAGCGGGCCCGGACGCCGGTTCACCGCCCGCCGCGCCGCAAGCCAGAGCGCCAGATGCCCGCCCGCCGAATGGCCGACCGCGACCAGAGGCTCGATGTCGAGCCCGTGGCTCGGGGCGTGCCGGCGAAGCGCGTCGGCCGCGGCGGCGGAGTCGGCGAAGGTGCCGGGATAGCCGCCGCCGGTCCGGTCGACTCCGCGATAGTCGATATTCCACACGGCGATCCCGCGCTTCCTCAGATCGTCGGCAATCCAGTTCATGATCCGCCGGTCGGCGATCTCTGTCTGCCAGCAGCCGCCATGGACCATCAATACGGTCGGGTGCGGGCCGCGACCGGAGGGAAGCCAGAGGTCGACCTTCTGCATCTGGTCGTCGCCATAGGCGATCGTGGAATCGGGCTCCGGCCGCTCGCGCTCGAGCAAGGCGGGCCACTTCATCAGCTCGGGCTGGGCGAAGGGCGGGGAGGCGGGAGGCTCGGACACGGAGCACCCGGCTAGCGCCGCGGCGAGGGCAAGGGCAAGGGCGGGACGCATCCGGCGGCGGTAGCGGTCGGGGCCGAAAGTGGCAAACCCGCTGAAACGGTGCCTGACGCCGACCCAACAAGCGAGCGCCGGGAGGAGAGGGACTCCCGGCGCTCGTCGGCGGCCGTGGCGGCCGCGGGGCGATCGGTTCGGCCGAGCTCAGGCGTGTCCGGGGCCGCGGGGGTCCCGCTTCCAGGGCGCTTCGAACTGGATCTCGTTCAGGCGCCTGAACCCGGCTCCGATATTGGCGCCCGCGGCGGCGAAGAAGCGCGTCAGATCCTCGGAAAATGCGTGGCCGTGATCGGCCCAGATGCGGCTGTCGATTTCGTCGCGCATTTTATCACTCCTTCAATCGATGGCCGCCCGTTGCGGCGCGTCGTAGCTGAGAGATAGGAGCCGAGGTGCCGCACGGTCCAACTAAACGCTGGACCAACGTGATAAGCTGGACTTATCATCTCGGCGATGCGTCATCTTCCGCCTTTGCCTTCAGTCCGGGTGTTCGAGGCGGCCGCGCGGTACGAGAATTTCACTTTGGCCGCGGCCGAGCTCGGGATGACCCAGGCGGCGGTCAGCTACCAGATAAGGCTGCTCGAGGAGCGGCTCGGCCTGCCCCTGTTCGTCCGCTCGAAGCGCCGGGTGACGCTGAGCGAGGCCGGGCGGCGGCTGGCCCCGGTCGTATCGGACGCTTTCGACCGGCTGTCCGAAGGCTTTTCAGGCCTGGTCGACGAGGATGAGAGCGTGCTCGCCATCAGCACCGCCCAGACCTTCGCGTCCAACTGGCTCTCTTCCCGGCTCGGCGGCTTCCAGATCGCACGGCCCGAGCTGGCGGTGCGACTGCTCACGTCCAACAATATGGCGGATTTCGCTCGCGACGACGTCGATGTGGCGGTTCGGATGGGGAAGGGTCCGTGGCCCGGCCTCAGGCGGCATTTCCTTTTCTGCCTTTACGCGACCCCGCTCTGCACCCCCGAATTCCGCGACCGGCACCGGCTCGAGCGGCTCGAGGACCTGCTTCGGATCCCCCGGCTCAACGCTCACGACTGGTGGTGGAAGCAGTGGCTCGAAGCGGCGGGAGTCCCGCTGGAGGGCGAGCCGCCGCGCCAGGGCATCCGGCTCGATTCGCAGGCGCTAGAGGGCAATGCCGCGCTCGCCGGTCACGGCATCGGCCTGCTCACCCCGCTCTACTGGCGGTCCGAGCTCGCCTCAGGCCGCCTCGTCCAGCCCTTCGACCTGGTCGTGGTCAGCGGCCCGGCCTTGTGGCTGGTCTATCCCGAGCACAAGCGCGGACGGGCCAAGATAAGGGCCTTCCGCGACTGGCTGCTCGGAGAAATGGCCGCCGAGGCCGGATTGGCCCCGGCGGAAGCGTTCAGGACTCCTGCGGAATAGTCTCGGCCGGCTCGCGCCGCTCCGGATAGCGGCCGGTCAGCCCGAAGCGCCGGTTGAGCCAGCGCCACAGAAGCCAGAGCAGGAGCAGGACGACCAGCCATGGAAGCAAGGTCACCAGAACGATCAGGGCGGTGATTCCGGCTCCGGCGAAATTGTCGGATGCGTCGACGAGGGCGCGCTCGAGCCGGCTGCCGGTCTTGCCCGCCTTGTAGTCGAAGGTCACCGGCGTGTTCGCAAGGAGCTGGCGCCGTCCGGCCTGCTCCGACTGGCCGGCGCGAATCGAGTCGCGAAGGGCCTGGAGCTGTTGCTGCAGCTCCACCCGTTCTCCGGAGCTGAGTGCCGGCCGCGCAAGCTGCTGCTCGATCCGCCGCACTTCGTCGGCCTGCTGGGCCTGGACCCGGGTGGCCGCCGTAATCTCGCTTCCGACGTCGGTGCCGGTGATCGCCGCTCGAAGCAACTCTCCCTCGGCCTTGTCGACGACGGCGATGCCGTCGCGGCCGAAGGTTCGGGCGATCGCCGGATCGAGCTTGAAGCCGAGCTGCGCCTCGACGTCGCCGTCGCCGTCGTCCTCATAGGTCATCGCCGTGATCCGGCAGCGGGCGACGGTAAGCTTCTCGCAGGCCTGCGCATGCTCTTCCTGGACCCGGCCGATATTCGCCGCGGGCAGGCGGAAAGCGTAGCGATAGTTGAACGCCACTCCGGGCGCGGCGGTCGGGGCCACTCCCGGTGGCCGAGGGGATCGGCCGGCGGAATCCACGGAAGCCGGGGCGGAGGAATACTCGGCGGCGTCGAAGGTGGTCGTCTCGCCGCCGCCGGACCGGGCCGATTCATCGCCGCCCTGGCCGCAGGCGGCCGTGGCCGTCAGGAGACCCAGACAGAGTGCCTTGCGCATCCTTTTCTCCTCTCGTCTTCTCGATCCGGTCTTCGCCGGTTGCTGTTACATTATCCCATCGGTAGACAATCGACAAGACGAGTGTCGCGTCCGTCGAATCCCGCTGCTATCGGTCGGCCATGTCCGATGCCCTGAACGATATCGATCCGATCCAGAACCACAGTTTCGAAGACGCGCTCTCGAAGCGCTATCTCCTCTACGCACTCTCCACGATCACCGCCCGCTCGCTGCCCGACGTTCGCGACGGCCTGAAGCCGGTTCACCGCCGCCTCTTATGGGCGATGCGGCTGCTCCGCCTTGATCCCGCCGCGGGCTACAAGAAATGCGCCCGGGTCGTCGGCGACACGATCGGCAAATATCACCCGCACGGCGACCAGTCGGTCTACGACGCGATGGTCCGACTCGCCCAGGATTTCTCGCTCCGCTATCCGCTCGTCGACGGGCAGGGCAATTTCGGCAATATCGACGGCGATAACGCCGCCGCCTATCGCTACACCGAAGCCAGGCTGACCCCGGCCGCGATCGAGCTGATGGCCGGGCTCGACGAAGGCACGGTCGACTATCGCCCGACCTACAATAATGAGGACGAGGAACCGGAGGTCTTCCCGGGCCTGTTTCCCAATCTTCTCGCCAACGGCGCCAGCGGGATCGCGGTGGGAATGGCGACCTCGATCCCGCCCCATAATCTCGCCGAGATAATCGACGCCGCCATCGTCCTGATCAAGGACCCCAGGGCCGACCATGCCGCGCTGATGGAAAAGGTGCAGGGGCCGGACTTCCCGACCGGCGGGGTGCTGGTCGACAGTCCCGAGGTCATCGCTTCGGCCTATGCGACGGGGCGCGGCGCGTTCCGGGTACGCGGCCGCTTCTCGACCGGGCAGAATGCCGAGGCGGAATGGGAAGCGAACGGCATCGAGAAGCTGCCGAACGGGATGTGGCAGCTCGTCATTTCCGAAATCCCCTATCAGGTGCCCAAGAACAAGCTGATCGAGCAGATCGCCGCGCTCATCTCCGACAAGAAGCTGCCCATCCTCGCCGACGTCCGCGACGAATCGGACGCCCGTATCCGGATCGTCATCGAGCCTCGAAGCCGGACCATCGATCCGCAGCTTCTAAAGGAAAGCCTGTTCCGGCTCACCGATCTCGAAATTCGGGTGCCGCTCAACATGAACGTGCTCGACGCCGACCGGACTCCCCGGGTGATGGGCCTGAAGGAAGTCCTCTCGGCCTGGGTGGCGCACCAGTTCAGCGTCCTGATGCGGCGGTCGCAATATCGGATCGGGAAGATCGACGACCGGCTCGAGCTTCTCGAGGGCTATATCGTCGCCTTCCTCAACCTCGACCGGGTGATCGAGATCATCCGAACCGAGGACGAGCCCAAGCCGGTGATGATGGCGGAGTTCGAGCTGAACGACCGTCAGGCCGAAGCCATTCTCAACATGCGTCTGCGCTCTCTGCGCAGGCTCGAGGAGATGCAGCTCAGGGGCGAGCGGGACAAGCTGATTGCGGAGCGGGAAGGGCTCGAGGCTCTGGTCAACGATCCCAAGCTTCAGCGCAAGCGTCTGGTCAAGGACCTGACCGGCCTTCGCGACCGTTACGGCCCGGCCACCGACCTCGGTCGCCGGCGAACCCTGATCGAGGAGGCTGCGCCCGCCCGCGAGATCCCGCTTGAAGCGATGATAGAACGCGAGCCTATTACCGTGATCATGTCGCAGCGGGGGTGGATCCGGGCGATGAAGGGCCATGTCGACCCGGCCGAGGCGGAGGCGCTGAAGTTCAAGGAGGGCGACGGCCGCCGCTTCTTCTTCCACGCCCACACCACCGACAAATTGCTCCTCGCCGCCGCCGACGGCCGCTTCTACACCCTGGCGGCCGACCGGCTGCCCGGCGGGCGCGGCTTCGGCGAGCCGATCAAGCTGATGGTCGACGTCGAGGGCGAGGGGAATATCGTCACCCTGTTCCGGGCGGCGGCGGCGGACAAGCTCCTGCTTGCCACCACCGACGGGCGCGGCTTCGTCACCCCGGCGGCGGGCGCCGTCGCCGAAACCCGCAAGGGCAAGCAGGTCGTCAATCTGAAGCCTGGCGCCAGGCTGAAGACGGTGAGGCCGATCGCCGAAGGTCATGATTACGTCGGAGTGATCGGCGAAAACCGGAAGCTGGTGGTCTACCCGCTCACCGAGCTTCCCGAGATGGGCCGCGGCCAGGGCGTCCAGCTACAACGCTATCGCGACGGCGGCCTCGGCGATGCGACCAGCTTCCGCTTCGCCGACGGCCTGAGCTGGCCGATGGGCGGGGAAAGCGGCCGGACCCGGACCGAGGCCGACATGAACCCCTGGCGCGCCGCCCGCGGTGCCGCCGGGAGGATGCCGCCGACGGGGTTCCCGAAGGAGAAGCCGTTCGGGTAATCGCATGGCTACCCGCCCTCGCGCAGGACCCGGTCGACATGGCGGCGGGCGATGGCGCGCTGCGCAGCGGCCTCGGGCGGAAAGCCCGATTCGGCCCATTCGCGCTCGACTGCCTGAAGGGTGCGCGCCACGACCGGCCCCGGCGCGAGGCCCATGGCGATGAGCTCGCCGCCGCCGACCCGGAGTCGGGGCCTCTGC
>JBAWCC010000152.1:0-18362 GCA_049590095.1 Allosphingosinicella sp.
ACCCGGATCGACTGTCCGGACTCGACCCGGTCGCCCGGCGCCGCGCGCTTGCCGTCGACCCGAAGCTGCCCGGTCCGCGCCCAGCGCGAGACCATGTTGAAGCTCGCCTCGGGCAGATGGCGCTTGAACCAGCGGTCGAGGCGGATTCCGTCGTCGTCGGGCGCGACGGTGAACTGGCGGACGTCGCTCATGCGACCGCCCGAGCCGACCACCAGCCGAAGGCCAGCAGGGCCAAGGAGCCGAGCACCGACGCGGCGACGTAGAGGCTCGCCGTCGCGATGCGCCCGCGCTCCAGCATCGCGAAAAGGTCGAAGCTGAAGGCCGAGAAGGTGGTGAAGCCGCCGAGCAGGCCCACGGCCAGGAACAGCCACAGCGGCCGCTGGTCCGATCCCTGGCCCATCATCGCCCCGGCCAGGATCCCCATGAGCAGGCCGCCGGTCAGGTTCACGCCCAGAGTGCCCCACGGAAAGCCCGGCCCGAGCTGGCGCAGCGCCAGGCGGCCGAACTCCCAGCGCAGGCCGGCGCCGGCAGCGCCGCCGATCATGACGAGGAGGAGATTGGGCATGGCGGCGATGTAGCGGGGTGGAGGAGAGGAAGGAAGCGCTTACACTCCGTCATGCCGGCGCAGGCTGGGCATCCCGGCGGGTGTAAGACGCCGCGCTCTTCACCCGCCGGGGCCCCAGCCTTCGCCGGGGCGACGAATTACCGCCCGTTATTGGCGATCAGCGCGACGTCCGAGCCTTTCGGCTTGGGAGTGACGATCAGGTAGAAGGCGCCCTTGTCGCCCTCGTTGCTTCCGGCGAGGATATGGTCGCCCTCGCGAAGCTGATGCTCTGACGAATAGCCGGCGCGCACCGCCTTCGTATGGTACCAGTCGAGGACGCGCTGCCAATGGTCCGCCGTCGCGAAGGTGACAACGCGGGTGCTGCAGCCCCCGGAATTGTTCGCGGCCGCGTCGGTCACCTTCCCTCCCGGATAGACCGGGAAGTTGGGGGACAGCTTGTTCGCCCAAGCCATGTTGTAGTCGAATCGCCGGGCGTCCGAGCAGCCCTTGGGCCCGGCGAGCGCGGCGGGCGGGTTCGGGGCCTTGCCGGGAGCGGAAGCGGTCGCCTGGGGAGCGGGATAGGGCGCCCCGGCCGGAGTCGGCGAAGGCCGGGCGGAATTTTTGTTGGACTGGGTCGCCAGGTTCTCGTCGACGAGGATCTGGTCGTTGAGGGCGCTGGTCACCGCCGGATCGGCGTCGTTGGCCAGATCGGCGAGATTGCTCTCGTCCCCGCCGCGATTGCAGGCGGCGAGCGCGAGCGCTGCTCCCAGAGCGGTCAGTCGAAGCAGCGGAAAGGCGCGATCGGTCATCGAAGGGACTCCTTGAAGCCCCGCTATGCCGCATTCCCCCGCAAAATGGGTGACGAGAGATGGTTAATCCGGAGTGTCCGTGCCCTGTGTCCCGCTTCGGGACTGCCAGAAGGCGAAGCTTTCCGCCTGGACGCGGTCGACGAAGCGCCGGGCCTCGGGTCCTTCCCAGTGCCCTTCATAGCCGCGCGAGCGGGCTCCGCCGGCGATCCACCAGCCCTGGCCAGGAAGCCCGTCGCTCTGGCGGACGACCAGCACCGCAAGCTCCGGCTCGCCCCTGAGCGCCGCCGCCTCGTCGATCGCGCCGAGAATCTTGCACAGCGCCCGCATCCTGGGCCTGGAGAAGGAATAGCCGAGCCGCTCGAGCAATTCGCCATAGCTGAGCGCGGATCCGGACCTGGCCGCGGCGAGGAGGTGAAGCCGCACTTCCTCCGGATCGGCGAGCGCGGCCACGCCTTTCTCAGCCGCGGTGACGGACCGTGAGCCGGCCGTCGGCGCCCCCGCCCGCTCTCGGGCCCAGGCGGAGCTTGAAACTATGCTCGTCGCGCTTCTGGACTCCCGTCACCAGCCAGGAATCGCCCTCCCTCGCGGCGCTCTGCAGCTGGAAGCCGTCGGCGCGGGCGGGGTCGCGATACCAGGCGGCGACCGTATCCACCGGGTCGGGAGTGGAGAAGCGGATCTCGACCTCGCTGTCGCCGCTCCTCGCGCTGTCCGGACCGGCGGCGATCGCCATTCCGCGCAAGGTCGCGCCCGGATAGAGCAGCTTG
Source organism: Allosphingosinicella sp. (assembly GCA_049590095.1). Lineage (GTDB taxonomy): Bacteria > Pseudomonadota > Alphaproteobacteria > Sphingomonadales > Sphingomonadaceae > Allosphingosinicella. The sequence goes on from JBAWCC010000152.1 coordinate 2,118, forward strand.
CTGTCCCGTTCGGCCCGGGCCTCGTCGGCGACGCCCTTGGGAAGGCTGAGAGTCATGTCGAGGCCCGGCATCTTGAGGGAGATCTTGCCCTCCTCAGCCTTGCCCTCCGCCGAAACGTTGCTTTCGGCCACCGGATTGTCCGGCTCCTCCAGGCGGGCGTCCGAGTCGCAGGCGCTAAGCACGGCGGCGGCGACGAGGGCTGTGCACAGGCTAGGGCGGCTCATTCTCTCTCCCCGGGGTCCGCCGCGATCCTAGCCATTCCTCAAGCCTCCGCCAAATGCTTGTCGCCGCCCCGGCCCTCGGCTACCCGCCCGGCCGTGACCGACTCCACCCGAACCCGATCCGGGCTCCTCATGGGGCTGGGCGCATACGCCTTGTGGGGGGTCCTGCCGCTCTACTTCAAGGCGCTGGTCCATGTCGGCGCGACCGAGATCGTCGCCCACCGGATCCTCTGGTCGCTCCTCTTCCTCGGCGCCCTCGCCACCTTGTGGAAAAGATGGCCCCGGATCCGCGCCGCCCTGGCCAATCCCAGGATCGCGCTCACCCTGCTGCTCACCGCGGTTCTGATCGGGATCAACTGGCTGGTCTACATCTACGCCGTCGTCAGCGGTCATGTGCTGGAAGGCAGCCTCGGCTATTATCTGAACCCGCTCGTCAACGTGCTGCTCGGGGTTTTCCTGCTCAAGGAGAGGCTGAGCAGGATGCAGAAGGCCGCCGTGTTCCTGGCCGGCGCCGGAGTCGCAATCCTCGCTTTCGGCGCGGGCGAGGCGATCTGGATCAGCCTCACCCTCGCCGCGAGCTTCGCCGTCTACGGCTTCCTGAGGAAGGTGGCCCCGGTCGAGTCGCTGGAGGGGCTGTGGATCGAGACCCTCTTCCTGGCGCCGCTCGCCTTGGGCTGGGTGTTCTGGCTTTCGCAGAGCGGCGACAGCGGGTTCCTCGACAGCCGTCTCACCGACCTGCTGCTCATCCTCGGCGGAGCGCTCACCGCAATCCCGTTGCTCCTGTTCACCGCGGCGGCGAAACGCTTGCCTTATTCGACTCTCGGCTTCCTCCAATATGTCGCGCCCTCGATGCAGTTCCTGCTCGCGGTGCTGGTCTTCGGGGAGCCTCTGACCACCGCCCACATGATCTGCTTCGCCGCGATCTGGGTCGCCCTCGCCATCTTCGTCGGCGAGGGCGTTCGCACCCACCGCGCCGCCGCGGCGGCCGAGGCGGCCGAGGCGGCGGTCTAGCCCATCCGGCGGCGACCCGCTAAGGCACCTCCCGATGCTGAACATCCTGTCCCTCCTGATCGGCGCGATCGCCCTGGTCTTCGCAATCCCCGCCTTCATTCCGCTGCTCGGGTGGATGAACTGGCTGATCGTGCCCCTGGCGCTCGTCGGCCTCGCCCTGGGCATGGCTTCGAGGCGCACCAGCGGCCGCAACCTCAATCTGTTCGTGATCGTCGTCGGAATCGTCCGGCTGATCCTGGGCGGAGGCATATTTTGAGTCGCCTGCCGGCGGCGCTGGCCGCTCCCCTCCTTCTCCTCGCCGGCTGCGCGCTCGACGGGCCGGTCCGAGACACCGAATATGCGCCCTGCAAGGTGCTGGGTTCGTCGGACTGGAAAGCGCATGTCGAATTCTCTTCGACCTCCAGCCCCATCCCCTATCTGACCCGAAAGCTCGTCGTCACGGGCAAGGTGACGACGGAAGCGGGCTATTATGCGAGCCTGGCCAAGGGTCCGGTCGCCCGGCTCGACGAGCCCATCCAGCAGGTTCGGGTGCGGACCGAGGGCTCGGCGCAGCCGGGAGGAGCGCCCGTGATCCACAATGTCCGGAGGGTCTTCCCGGCGATCGAGCGCTACGGCGGGGTGGCGATTCGCTGCGGCGACGGGATCATCGCCGAGATAAGCGAAGTCCCCGCGCCGCCCCGCCAGAAGCACGAAAATCCCTTCTCCTGGTGATTCGTCGTCGCACGGCGTTCAGGTGAAGGCTGCGGCGAGCGCCGGTCGAAGCACCATCAGGATACCGACGACGGAAGCAAGGAAGGCGATCGTACGGACTACCGGAACGCCCAGGGCGTAAAGCGGCAGATAGGCGATCCGGGCGCCGAGCCAAAGCCAGGCGCCGATCGCCGTCCATCGATCGGCGAGCCCGGCGACGGCGACGATTAGCGCCGCGGCCGCGAAGATCGGGAATGTCTCGAAGAAATTGGCCTGCGCCCGGGCGAGACGGCCGACGATCGGCTGCGGCGGCGGCAGATCCTCGTCGCGGGCGCCGACATTCCACTTCGTCCCATATTGCCGGGTCTTGAAGCGCACCGCGACGAAGATGTGGACGAGGGCGAGGATGCAGCCCCAGGCAAGGACGTTGAGCTCGGTGGTCATTCGGCATTTGTCAGGCAAAACAGGCACGGGAGCAAGCCACGGCGCGCCCTCGTTCCCCGGCGAAGGCCGGGGTCCAGCGTCGCAAGCGGTGCGACTGGGTCCCGGCCTTCGCCGGGAAACAGATCCGACTCAACAGGACAGGCTCTATCGCAGGCGGACTGCCGGAAACCCTAAGCCTCGGCGAGCTGGCCGGTCATCTTCAGCACGAGCTCGCGCACCGGCTCGGCGACGGCGGCCGGCAGGATCGCCGCCACCTCGTCCTTCGCATTCCCGTAGCCGGCGCTCACCCGGACGAGCTCCATCGACCAGTCCGGGAAGGAGCGCCGATCGACATAGCGCTCGTCGCGAAGCTCGAAGGCCGAATGGCGGGAATCCCCTCGAAGCCGCTCGACGAGATTGTCGACCGCGTCCTCCGCACCCTCGACGATCTGAAGGAAGCGGGAGCCGTCGAAAAGCAGCAAGCCCGTAATGCCGTCGAGCGCGTTCAGGTGCCGCGCAGTCTGCTGGATCGCGCTCAGATCCGAGTCGCCAAGGTCCAGGCGGGCGCGGCTCGTGTAGGTCAAGGTCTTCAAACGCAAGGCTAATCTCCTGCGCAGACGGTGGCATGAACAGGAACGTGGATCAAGCGTCGGCGGCGGCCGGAAGGCGGATCTCGACGGCGAGGCCCGGATCGCCGCGATGGAATTCGATCGTTCCGCCATGCAGCTTCACGATCGCTTTCGCCAGCGAAAGGCCGAGCCCGAAGCCCGGCTTCGCGCGCGCCGCCGGCCCGCGCAGGAAGCGCTCTCCCAGGCGCGCGGCGAGATCCTCGTCGATGCCGGGGCCGGTGTCGACGACCGTGATCCGGGCGCCCTTTTCGTCTCGCCATCCCCGCACGACGACGTTCGCGCCGTCCGGTGAGAATTTGATGGCATTGTCGATGAGGTTGGCCAGTGCCTGGAACAGGAGGTCGCGGTCGCCATGCGCGGGAAGCGCGCCGTCCGTCTCCCGGATCAGCCGGATCCCGCGTTCCTCCGCGGCGGGTCCGTAGAGGTCGACCGAGTCCGCGATCAGCTCCGCGAGGTCGAGCCGGCTGAAATTCGCCGAATGCCGGCCGCTTTCGATTCGCGAAATTCGAAGCACCGCGTCGAAGATCGCCTGGAGGCGATCCGCTTCCGCCATCGCTTCGGCCAGGGCCTGAGAGCCGCCGCCTCCATCGGCGGCAAGGGCACGGAGGCTGGCCTGGAGCCGGGTCACCGGCGTACGCAATTCGTGGGCGACGCTGTCGGACACCGTCCTCACCGCCTCGACTCCCGCTTCCACCCGGTCGAGCATGAGGTTGAGCGTGAGCGCGAGCCGGTCGAAATCGTCGCCGGTCCCGCTCGTCGGCACGCGTTCTCCCAGGTCGCCGCCCATGACCTGCCTGGCGGACGCGGAAATCGACGCGAGGCGCCGGCCGATCGCCCGGTTCATGAGCCAGGCGCCCAGGGTGACGAGCGCCAGGGTCGCCGCGATCAGGTGGAAAGCCGCGGAAGAAATGGCTTCCTGAAGATCGTCCAGCTCCTCGACGTCGCGTCCGACAAGCAGGCGCGTCCCGTCCGGCAGTTGGCGATCCAGGGCGAGCGCTTCGTGATCGTCCTCGTCCCCGTCCCGGTAGATGTCGGCCTCGATCGATACCCACTTCTCGCCATCGTAGCGGGGCCAGCTCGGCAGATTGGTGGCGACGACGGCGCCGTTCCTGTCGACGAGCAGATGAAAGGCCGCGCGCGGGGAATCCTCGCCGGCCCGGCGCTCGAGCGGCGCGACCAGCGCCCGCGGATCGCCGCGATAGGCCGAGGCGAAGGCATCCGCTTCGACCTCGAGAGCTTCCTTCACCGCCTGGCGCGGCAGGGTGATGCTCACCAGCTGGTAGGTGGCCAGGACGAGGGTGACCGACCCGAGGAAGAGCGCGGCATAGATGACCGACAGCCGAAACGAGAAGCTCCGGAGCAGCCTCATTCGGCGGGCCGAAGAGCATAGCCGGCGCCTCGGACCGTCTGGATCAGCGAGCGGTCGGAAACGAGGGCGAGCTTCTGCCGAAGTCGGCTGAGATGCTGGTCGATGACGTTGGTCTGCGGGTCGAAATGATAGTTCCAGACCTGCTCGAGCAGCATCGACCGGGTGACGACCCGGCCCGAATGCCGGGCGAGCAGCTCGAGGATTTGGAATTCCCGGGCGGTCAGATCGACCGGCTTCCCGTCGATCTCGACCCGGTGGGCAAGTCGGTCGACGACGAGGCCCGCCAGCCTGAGCTCGGTAGGTTCCTCCTGGAGAGCGCCCCGCCGGCCGATCGCGTCCACCCGGGCGACCAGTTCGGAAATCGCTACCGGCTTGGCGAGATAATCGTCGCCGCCGGCCCTCAGCCCCTTCACCCGTTCGTCGACGTCGCCGAGCGCGCTCAGAAGGATGACGGGCGTCGTGTCGCCCGTGGCGCGGAGCGTCTGCAATATCTTGAGGCCGTCGACGTTCGGGAGCATCCGGTCGAGCAGGATGAGGTCGTATCGCTCGGTGGACGCCTGGAGGAGGCCGCTTCGGCCGTCGTCCCGATGATCCACGAGGTGCCCTTCGGCTTCCAGCCCCTTGCGCAGATAAAGCGCGACGGCCGGATCGTCCTCGATGAGCAATATCTGCATCCCCGTTCTTTCCCAGAGACGGACCGGGCACACAATCGCGCGCTGCCAACCTGACGAATTTCAAATGTTTCGGCAATCGCGGCGTCAGCGTGCACGGCGATAGGTATCGTCATGGAAAGAACAGCGCATCGCGACCGGCCGAACGAGGCGCCCGTCAGGGACGAGTGCCCCCTCGCCGGAGCGGTCGCGCGGTTCCTGATCTGGGCGACGCGCAACGAGACGCCCCGCCCGGACCGGCGGATTCCCGCTCCTTCCGCCCGCTCGAAACGGGCCGGACAACCTGAAAGCAAGTGAGACAGACAATGCGCAAACTCATGCCCCTTTTCCTCTTCGCCCCGATCGCCTTCCTCCCGGCCGCGGCACTCGCTGCCAAGGCACCGGACCGGGCTCCGACCGCCGAGGAGCGGAGCGCGATCGAGCGGGTGCTCGCCAGCAACGGCTTCGTCGGCTGGGACGATATCGAGCTGGACGACGGCCGCCGCTGGGAGGTGGACGACGCCCGCACCGCCGCCGGCGAAGTCTACGACCTGAAGCTGGCGCCGGACACCTTGCGGATCACCCGCCGCACGCGCGACGACTGAGCCCGGATGGGCCGCGGCCGGGCTCCCCGCTCCGGTCGCGGCCCTCTCCGGCGACCGGCCTGAACCGCCGCCGTTCGGGATCGGGACGGCAGGGAAAGCGGCGTTTGATGAACTCGTTGAAGTAGCGTCCCGGCGAGGGCGCCTTCTTCAGTCCCTCGTAAATCGCCCTCGGCACCCCGGAATAAAGGTAGCGGCCGGTCTCCCGGAAGCAGATGAAAAGGGCCTTTGCCTCTTCGTCGTACAGGATCCGCTCGATCACGCTCGAGCTCAGGCGGGTAGCCAGCATCTGCTTGATTCTCCACGGAGAATCGTCAGCCAAAGCGCGGTCGGATCGATCGTTCCAACCGCCGCGCCGAAGCGAATCGATTTCGCGCCGGAACGAATCTGATCGGTCCGGTCACCTATCCACGCATCGACGCCTGCCGACCGGCCGAGACGGGGCCGAAGCGGCGAGGTGCCGAGCCCCGCCTCCTTCGGAAAATCACATAATCTAAATCAATGTCTTGAGCCGATCTTCCGGTCGCACCGAGGGAATATCCGGAAACGGACCGTTCGCCGCATTCCTTCCCGTCCTTAACACTCCATCAAAACTCTCGGCGTAGGAACTGGTCAACCCGGCAGCACGCAGGATTCCCATGTATCACGCCCCCGTTCCCTTGGATGTCGACCCGCAGGAATTGGAACCGGCTGAGCTGGCGGATGAAAGCGTCGGCGCCGACGCGAGCAGCCGGAGGCTCCGGGACGCCCATCTCCACAACGGGCAGGCGCAGACCCGCCTTCTGTTCGCACCCTTTTTCGCGCTGACCGGCGCCGGCGCGGCCCTGCTGGTCGCCTGGGCGATGCTCGGAACGACCCGGATCGAGCTGATCGTGGGCTGGCTCGCATTGGTCGGTTTCGCCAATTGGACCTATTTTCGCTCCGCCAGGATGGAAGGCGCCGCGGCCGAGAGCCGTTCCGCCGAGGGGCGGCCGCTCATGCGGGCGATCGGCGAGGCGGTCGGCCTGGCCGCCATCTGGTCGGCTTTCCCGACCTACGCTTTCGCCACCCAGCCGCACGAAGTGCAGGTCGTCATCGGCGGGGCGATGGGTGCGATGATCATGGCCGCCATCGGCCTCGCCTCGGTTCCTGCCGCCGCCTTCGCCTGGATCGCGACCCTGACCGCGGCCTTGTGCTGCGCTTACTATCTCGGCAGCTCGCAGCTCAACCCGACCTTCGGAGCCTCGATCGTCGGAGTGGCGGCGGTCGCCATCTTCGGAGTCGCAAGGCTCACCCGCTGGACCTTCGGCCAGCTCCAGACCATCGCCAACGTCCGTACCCAGGCCGAGTCGGTCCGGCTCCTGCTCAAGGAATATGAGCATCGCGGAGTGGGCTGGCTGTGGCAGGTCGATGCCGAGAATAGGGTCGTCTACATCTCCTCCCGGATGACCTCGCTGCTCGGCCGCTCGGCGAGCCAGCTGATCGGCCACTCGCTTCCGGCGACCTTGGGCGGCAACAGCGCGCTCGGCCGCACCCTGCTCGCCAGGGCGCCCTTCGCAAGCCTCGAGATGGAGCTGAAGACCCGGCGCGGAACGCGCTGGATCAGCCTCGCCGGCGATCCGATCATCGACATGGCGGGCCAGTTCCAGGGCTTTCGCGGGGTCGGCTCCGACATCACCGAGGTCCGTCGCACCCAGGAGAGGCTGACCAACCTCGCCAACATGGACGTGCTCTCGGGCCTTCCCAATCGCGGCCGGGTCCGCCAGCTTCTCGGAGAGGCGCTCTCGACATCGCAGTCGAGCAATGTGCCCTGCGCGATCATGTTCCTCGACCTCGACGGCTTCAAGCCGGTCAACGACACGTTCGGCCACCCGAAGGGCGACGCGGTGCTGAAGAGCGTCTCGCAGCGCCTCGTCAAGGAAGCGGGCGAATCGGGCCATGTCGGCCGGATGGGCGGCGACGAGTTCGCCATCGTCATCCGCGACGCCCAGAGCCGCAAGAAGGTCGACGACCTCGCCCGCCGGATCATCGCCGCGGTCGCCGAGCCCTATCATATCGACAAGGCCGAGATCCGCATCGGAGTCTCGATCGGCTGCGCCTTCGGCCCGATCGACGGCCAGAGCGTCGACGACCTCATCCAGAAGGCCGATCTCGCCCTCTACCAGGCCAAGGGCCAGGGCCGCGGCACCTGCTGCTATTTCTCCGCCGACATGCAGAACGAGGCCGAAGACCGCCTGAGGCTCGAGCAGGATCTGCGCCAGGCGCTGACCCTGAAGCAGTTCCGGCTCGACTATCAGCCGCTCGTCAACGCCGCCGACCAGAGCCTGATCGGCTTCGAGGCCCTGATCCGCTGGCACCATCCGACCCGTGGAATGGTCTCGCCGATCGAGTTCATCCCGCTCGCCGAAGAGACCGGCCTGATCATGCAATTGGGCGACTGGGTGATCGACGAGGCCTGCCGCGCCGCATCCGTGTGGCCCGATTATATCAGCGTCGCCCTCAATCTCTCGGCCCGCCAGCTGATTCTTCCGGCGCTTCCCAACACGGTCTCCGAGGCGCTGGCGAAGTACAGGCTCAAGGCCAACCGGCTCGAGCTGGAGGTGACCGAATCGGTGTTCCTCGGCGATTCGGAGGGTTCGCTCGACGTCCTCAAGCGGCTCCGCGCCCTCGGCGTCGGGATCGCCCTCGACGATTTCGGAACCGGCTATTCCTCGCTCGGCTACCTCAACAAGGCGGTCTTCCATAAGCTCAAGATCGACGGCAGCTTCGTCCGCGACGCCGCCAACAATCGCGAGACGGTGGCGATCATCCAGTCGATCGTCCAGCTCGCCAAGAGCTTCCGGATGACCGTCACCGCCGAAGGCGTCGAGACCGCCGACGACTTCACCCGGATGCGCGACCTCGGCTGCCACCAGATCCAGGGCTATCTGTTCGGGCGCCCGATGAGCTTCGAGCGCGCCACCGACCTCATCCACGGCACCCAGAGCCGGCTCAGCGCGTAACCTGCCTCCCCATAATGGTGGAGGGGGAGGCAATTTCCCGCCCGACCCGCTATAGCGCGTTCATGCGCTCGACCGTCCTGATCCCTTTTCTGCTCCTCCTCGCGGGCTGCGGCGGCGAGCGGGAGGCTTCCCAACAGGCCGAGCAGCGCGAAAAGGCCGGGCGCCCCCCAATGCCCGAGCTTGAGCCGCCGGTGGAGACCGCCCAGGACCGCGAGGAACGGGGCGATGCGGCGGCCGCCCTCAAAAGCTATTACGCCCGGATCGAGGCCGGCGACTACGAAGCCGCCTGGGCGATGCGTTCGGGCGAGACCCGAGACGAGGCAAGGCGGCGCTTCGCTGACAATTTCAAGGCGTATGAGACCTATCATGCCGACGTCGGAACCCCGAGCGAGCCCGTAGAGGCGCAGGGCTGGGCCTATGTCGAGGTACCGGTGATGATCCGCGGCACCTTCCGCGGCGGCAAATCCTTCAGCAGCGCCGGCAGCGTCACCCTGCGCAAGGCGACCGGAGCCGGCGACGGCTGGCGCATCTACGTCGGCGAGGATCGCTAAGGCCGTTTGCGCGAAGCCTTCGAGTTTGTTATGATGTTACATAACACAAAGGAGGCCGACATGACCCGCCGCCGCCCGATCGCCTACGCCGCCCCGACCGGCGAGCAACCGTTCAGCGAGATCAACACCACTCCGATCATCGACGTCATGCTCGTCCTTCTGATCATGTTCATCATCACCCTCCCGCTCACCACCCACAGCGTGAAAATCGACCTCCCCGGCCCCGATTTCACCGTCACCGAGCCGGAGACCCATCAGCTCGCTCTGGATTCCGCGAGCCGGCTGAGCTGGAACGGCGTTCCGATCACGGAAGCCGACCTCCCCGCCCGCCTCGCCGACTTCCGGGCCGCGCCGCAGGAATCGGTCCTCCACTTCCGTGCCGAGGCGGAAACGCGCTATGAGGATTTCGACCGCGTTCTCGCGAGCGTGAAGCGCGCCGGAGTGCGGCATCTCGGCTTCGCCGGAAACGAGCGCTTCGCCCGCGCGTATTAGATGTGAACGGCAATGGAGAGAGACATGAGAGGCTGGGCCGCGATCGCCCTGGGCGCATGGTTGGTCACGGGCTGCGGGGACGGGGCCCCGGAGCGGAACGTGACCAAGGTCGTCGTCGCCAATCCGCATAGCGACCAGCTCAAGGCGCTCAGCGAGCCGACACGCCATCTCGGCCTCTATCGCGCGCTTCGCGACAACGGCCGGCGCTGCAAGCGGGTCGATTCGGGCCAATATCAGCAGCAATATAAGACGATGGCGATGTGGACCGCCCATTGCACCGATACGGGCGATTACGCACTCTACATCGCGCCCACGGGCGACGTCCAGGTCAGCGCCTGCAAGGATGCGCTCGAGCTCGGGCTTCCGGAATGCAAGCCGGCGGCCGTGCCTTCCACCGAGGCCGGCGAGGCGTCGGAGAAGCAGTAGCGCGCCCGCCGGGCGGCTTCACGCCGCCCGCCGGACCCGGCGCCCGCTCAGTAGCGGTAGCGCCAGCGATAGCCGTCCCAATAGCGGCTGCTGCTGCGGTGGCGGTCGCCGTAGCGATATCCGTGGCGATTGTCCCGCCACTGGTCGCGCCGAGCGTCGCGAATCTCGCGTCGGCACTCGCGCAGCTCGCGCCGATATTCGCGCCGGCTGTCGGCGCGCCGCAGCTCACGGCGGCACTCGCGCCGTTCCTCGCGAACCTCGCCGCGATTGTTGTAGCCGTAATGATTGCCGTAGCGTTGGGCCGAAGCGGCCGTCGCCGGAAGCGCGACCGCGGCCGCCAGCGTGGCGGCCAGAACATACATACGCATACTCGTCTCTCCTCGACTGGGCGTCCGCGCGGATCGCGGACTTTCGAAAGAACGAGCGGAGATTATCCCGCGTTGCATGAACCGGAAACTACGCGGCGTTCATCGGGGGTTTAGGCGGTGCCCGTCGCCATTTCCCGGCCGCGCCGCCGCGAGGCCTCCAGCGCCCGAAGCACCAGCGGCTTCAGCCCGTCCTCCGAATCCAGGACCGCCAGACCCGCTTCGGTCGTTCCGCCGGGGCTCGCGACCCGGCGGGCGAGCTCTACGGGCGTCGCTTCCGATCGGGCGGCCAGGGCGCTCGAGCCTTCGGCCATCGCCGCCGCGAGGCGGGCGGCCTGTTCCGCCGGAAGGCCGAGCGCCTCCCCCGCCGCGGCCAGAGCGTCGAGGAAGCGATAGAGGAATGCCGGGGCGGAGGCGGTGAGGGCGCTGGCGACTCCGAACAGCTGCTCGTCGTCGAACCACAGGACATGGCCCAGCGCCTTCATCAGGCGCTCGACCGCGGCGTTGGCGGCCGGGTCGCTCGAGCCGTCGGTGCACAGCTCCGTTACCCCCTTGCCGAGGCTGACGGGGAGGTTCGGCATGGCCTTGACGATGGTTCGGGGGGCAGGGAAGTGGCTGCGCAGGGTGTCCAGCGTGGTCCCGGCGAGGATCGAGACGAGGATGGTCTCCCGCTCCAGCGCCGGGGAGAGGATTGGGGCGACTTCCGCCAGCTTCTGCGGCTTCACTCCGAGCAGGACCAGCGCCGGAACCTCGTCCTCGGGCAAGGCGGTCAGGGTGCGGATTCCGGGGGCCGGGGCCCGGCCGCTGGGCCGGACGACGGTGATCAGGCGCGGATCGGCGCCGGCGGCGAGCCAGCCTTCGAGCATCGCCCCGGCCATGTTGCCGCAGCCGATCAGGAAGAGCGGGCCGGGGAGAGTGAGAATGGTCATGGCTCCGTCATTGCGAGGAGCGGAGCGACGAAGCAATCCAGCTTCGGCGCATGGCGCGGATCCACAGCTGGATTGCTTCGCTGCGCTCGCAATGACGGGAGGGCGGACCCTACGCCTCGCCCTGGGTCTCGATGAGCGCCGCGGCTATCGCTTCCTGGGGGGTCTTCCCGGCCCAGAGGACGAACTGGAAGACGGGGTAGAAGCGCTCGCATTCCTCGATCGCCGCTTCGACCAGGGTCTCGGCATGCTGGAGAGTGAGAACTCCGCCTTCCTCGCCCTCGAGCAGGGTGGCGTGCCGGAAGAGGACGAGGCCGGACGAGGCCCAGAGCTCGAAATGGCCGATCCAGAGCTGCTCGTTGATAAGGCCGATCGTCTCGTAGACGGCGGCGCGCTTGTCCTGGGCGACCCTGATGTCCGGAAGCGCGAGGAACTGGAGGACATGATCCTCGTCGCGCCAGACGGCGCGAAGCTCGTACTGAGCCCAGCTGCCCTGGAAATTGGCGACGATCTCGTCCTCGCCGCGCTCGCAGCCCCAGCCATGGGCGGTGAAATAATGTTCGAGCATGTCGATCGGGCCGCCCGGCTCGCGCTCCAGCTCGAATTCGTCCACGTTCATCGCTCAGCTTTCCTGGCCGCCCCTCGTTCCGCGAAACTGCCCGCGCCGGAGCGCGGGCGCAAGTGACGCAGGTCGGACGACCACAATATGTTGTGGATTACTGGCCCTCGGGGCCCGTACCGGCGTCTCCGGCCGGCTTGCGCTTCGGCTTCGAAGCGCCCGCCGCCTCCAGCGCATCGACCCGGCTCTTCAGCGCCGCGCTCTCCTCGCGCGCGGCGATGGCGATCGCCTTCATCGCCTCGAACTCCTCGCGCGAGACCATGTCGAGGCCGCCGACCCAGTCGCGCATCCGGTCGCGGAACGCGCCCTCGGCCTCGCGGCCCATCCCTGCGATGGTGCCGGCTGCGCCGTTCATGACCTTGACGAAATCGTCGAACAGACGGTTTTCGGACTGCATCGAGCCCTCCTTCGAAAAATGCCTAGAGCGCGATATCGGGAGTGGATGCCCCCGGCGCAAGCTCCGAGGCCCCGGGGTTCAGGACCGAGATCTGCCAGTTGAGCGTGGCGGCGAAGCAGAGCCAGGCGAGATAGGGCAGCATGAGCAGGCCGGCGGAGCGCCGGATCCGCCAGAACAGGACGGCCGCGACCGCCGAGATGAGGATCATCGCGAGGATCGTCCAGAAGGCCGCATTCACCTCGTGATAGGCGAAGAAGAGTGGCGACCAGGCGTAGTTGAGAAGGAGCTGGAGGACGAAAAGCCCGAGCGCGAGGCCGCGGCCGCGGGCGCCGCGGGCGTGGAGGATGAGGGCCAAAGCGAAGCCGAGGAGGATATACAGAATCGTCCAGGCGACCCCGAACATCCAGCCGGGCGGCATGATCGCCGGCTTTTCCAGAGCGTCGAACCAGGCGTTGCCGTAGCCGGAATTGGCGAGCTGGCCGGAGACGATTCCGAGCAGAAGCACCAGCGGGACTGTGAACAGGGCATAGCGCAGGAACGACATCCTGAGCTGCGATTTCGATGCGATCGCGGTCATTTAGCCTCCGTCATTGCGAGGAGCGAAGCGACGAAGCAATCCAGCTCCGGCGTCTGGCGCGAGCGCAGAGCTGGATTGCTTCGCTGCGCTCGCAATGACGGGCTCCTCTCCATCACTCCGCCGGCGCCGGCTGCGCCTGGCCGGGATGGGCGAGCTGCTCCTCGAGCTTCCGCGTCACCGCCAGCGGCGAGCCCGTATAGCGGGCGAGGCGAGAATAAAGGAGCGGGATCAGGAAGAGGGTGATTGCGGTCGAGATCGACACGCCCCAGACGACGACCACTCCGATCGCCTGCCGGGCGCCTCCTCCGGCCCCTCCGGCGAGCATCAAGGGCACCGCGCCGGCCACGGTCGCGATCGAGGTCATCAGGATCGGCCGAAGCCGGCGGCGGGAGGCTTCGCGAATCGCCTCGCCGATGTCGTGGCCGGAATCGCGAAGCTGGTTGGCGAACTCGACGATGAGGATTCCGTTCTTAGCCGCGAGCCCGACCAGCATGACGATGCCCACCTGGCTGTAGAGGTTGAGCGACTGCCCCATCGCCGCCAGTCCGATCACCCCGCCGGCGACGGCGAGAGGAACGGTGGTGATGATCACGGCCGGATGGACGAAGCTCTCGAACTGGGCGGCGAGGAGCAAATAGACGACGAGGATGGTGAGCCCGAAGACGAGGAGGATCGACCCTCCCGCTTCCTTGAAAGCCTGGCTCTCGCCGCGATAGCCCGTTGCGGTGACTTCGGGAGCTTCGGCGGCCTGCTGCTCCAGGAAGGCGAGCGCGTCGCCCAGCGAATAGCCCTCGGCGAGGCCGCCGGAGAGGGTGATCGCCCGAAGCTTGTTGAACCGCCCGAGATCGCGGGCGCCGGCGCTTTCGCGGGTCGTCACCAGGTTTGACAGCGGCACCAGATCGCCCGAGCGGCTTCGAACGTAGATCGACGCGAGATCCGCTTCGCTTGCCCGAGCCGACGCGTCGGCCTGGACGATGACCCGATATTCCTCGCCCCGATCGACATAGGTGGTGACCCGGCGCGAGCCGAGCAGGCTCTGGAGCGCCTGGCTGACGTCGGCGACCGAGACTCCGAGATCGCCGGCGCGGGCGGTATCCACTTCGATCCTCAGCTGCGGCTTGGTTTCCTTATAGTCGGAATCCAGATTGACGATCCCGGGATTGGCCGCCGCCGCGGCGACGATCCGGTCGCGGGCGCGGGCGAGCGCTTCGTAGCTTCCGCCCGCGATGACGAAGTTGATCGGCTGGCCGCGGCCGCGGCCGAGCGAGGATCGGACCGCCGCGTTGCCGCGCACCGCCGCGATTGCGCCGAGCTCGCGATTGACCTCGGCGACCACTTCGGCGGTGGTCGTCTCGCGCTCGCCCCAGGGCTTGAGGAAGACGATGATCGTCCCGCTGTTGAAATCGTCGCTGGCCCCGAAGCCGCCGGGCGTTCGAGTGATGATCGTCCGGACCGCGCCGTCTTCGAGCAGCGGCAGAAGCCGCGCCTGGGCGTCGAGGACGTAGCGGTCCATCTCCTCATAGCCGGTGCCCTCGGGGGCGGAGATGTTGGCGGAGAGGATTCCGACGTCCTCGGACGGCGCGAGCTCCGACGTGAGGGTCGTGAACAGGAAGCCGGAGGCGACCAGCAGGATCGAAACGGCCGCCACCGGGACGAGCGGGCGCTTCAGCGACCAGTCCAGCCGGCGCTCGTACCAGCCCTCGAGCCGGCGGAATCGGTCGTCGATCCAGCGCGCCATCCGGCCGCGCTCCTCGTGGCGGAGAAGCTTCGAGCAGAGCATCGGCGCCAGGCTCAAGGCGAGGAAGCCCGAAAAGGCGACGGCGCCGATCATCGCCGCGGCAAGCTCGCGGAAGAGGAGGCCGGTGGTTCCGGCGATGAACATCACCGGCACGAACACCGCGCAGACGACGAGGGTGGTCGAGACGACGGCGAAACCGACCTGGCGCGCGCCCGCATAGGCCGCGGCCAGCGGCGGCTCGCCTTCCTCGATCCGGTGATAGATATTCTCGAGCACCACGATCGCGTCGTCGACGACGATTCCGATCGACAGGACGAGGGCGAGCAGGGTCAGGAGGTTGATCGAGAATCCGAACACCCACAGCACGGCGAAGCTTGCGAGCAGGCACAGCGGAACCGTGACGGCCGGGATCAAAGTCGCGCGCCAGCTTCCGAGGAACAGGAAGATGACGAGGATGACGAGGACGCCGGCCTCGGCGAGGGTGATCCAGACCCGCTTGATGGCCTCGTTGATGAAG
Organism: Allosphingosinicella sp.; assembly: GCA_049590095.1. Lineage (GTDB taxonomy): Bacteria > Pseudomonadota > Alphaproteobacteria > Sphingomonadales > Sphingomonadaceae > Allosphingosinicella. The sequence goes on from JBAWCC010000152.1 coordinate 17,302, forward strand.
AGGGAATCGTCGGAGCCGACGACCATCGTCATGCCTTCCGGCAAGGAGGGCTGAATCTCCCTGGCCGCCTGCTTGACCGCATCGGCGACGGCGAGCGTGTTCGAGCCGGACTGGCGGACGACCCCGAGGCCGACCGCCGGCTGGCCGTTCATCCGGAAGGCGGAATAGGGATTTTCCGGCCCCGCCTCGACCCGGGCGACGTCGCCGAGCCGGACCTGGTAGCCGTCGGCCCCGCGGCCGACCACCAGGCCCCGGAAGGAGGCCGGGTCGGCGAAGGGCCGCTCGACCCGGAGAGTGACGTTCTGCGACTGGGATTCGAGGCGGCCCGCCGGAAGCTCCACATTCTGGCCGCGCAGCGCGCTCTCGACGTCGGCCGGAGTGAGCCCGTAGGCGGCGAGGCGCTTGGGCTGCATCCACACCCGCATCGCCGGCCGAGCCTCGCCGCCGACGAACACCCGGGCGACTCCGTCGATCGCCGAGAAGCGGTCGACGACGTTGCGGTCGACATAATCCGAGAGCTCCAGACGCGACCAGCCGGGCTTGGAGATGACCAGGAACATGATCGGCGAGGCGTCGGCATCGACCTTGCGCACTTCGGGCGGCTGGACCTCGTCCGGAAGATTGTCGAGGACGCTTCCGACCCGGTCGCGGACGTCGTTGGCCGCGATGTCGACGTTGCGGCCCGGCCTGAACTCGAGCGAGATGTCGGACTGGCCGTCGCGCGAGCGCGAGGTGATGGTCTGCAGCCCCTCGACCCCGGCGAGGCTGTCCTCCAGCACCTGGGTGACCCGGCTCTCGACGACGCTTGCCGCGGCGCCGGTATAGGCGGTGTCGACGGAGACGATCGGGGGATCGACGTCGGGATATTCCCGGATCGACAGTCCGAAGACCCCGACCAGGCCGACGACCGCGATCAGCATCGCCAGCACCGCCGCGAAGACGGGCCGTTTGACGGAGGTGTCGGAGAGCTTCATCGGGCCGCTCCCCCTCGCGCCGGGGGACCGTCGCAAAAGTCGCTGGGCGCTAGCCCCTCCCCTTCAGGGGAGGGGTTGGGGTGGGGC
>JBAWCC010000153.1:0-9490 GCA_049590095.1 Allosphingosinicella sp.
CTTCGGGGCCTGACCGGACGGGATCGGCCGGCCTCCGGCGCGCCTCGCCCATCTCCTTCTCCAGCCGCGCCACCCGTGCGAAGAGATAGAGATTGGCGACGAGCAAGCCGACGAAGCCGAGGAGAAGGAGGAGCTCCATCGCGGCGACGCTAGCGGTGCGGCGCTTCTGTGTCAGCGCTCAATCGTGATGAGACGGGCCGAGGCTCCTCTCCCGCGGAAAGCGGGAGAGGGGATATGCGGCTCCGGCCCGCAAACCTTCCGCCCGGCAACGTCCTCAAGCGGAGGGCGCCGCGGGATCGGGATCCCGCTCCGGGGAGTCGCGCAGCGCGCGGCGGGCCTGCTGGACGGCGTCGATGACGCCCGGCGCCGCCGCCAGCACGACCGGCAACGCCCTTATCAGGCGGCTCAGAAACGATCTTCTTCTCGTCGGCATGGGATTCTCCTTTCGCAATCACCACGATTCGGTGGATAGGAAAGAACATAGCACGAACGCCGGCGTGTAGGAAAATTCTTTTTTCGCCGATCCCGTCATTTCGCCCGCGGGCCCGTCATTCCGCCCGCGGGATCGCGCGGGTCGATTGCATCGCCCGCGACCGGCTCCCATATCGCCGCCGTCCAGGAACGGGAGCATCTGATGGAAAGCTGGCACGGAACGACGATCCTGGCGGTGCGCAAGAACGGCCGGGCGGTCATCGCCGGCGACGGCCAGGTCACCCTGGGCCAGACGGTGATCAAGCCAAACGCCCGCAAGGTCCGTCGCCTCGGCGACGGCGGGGTGATCGGCGGGTTCGCCGGGGCCACGGCCGACGCCTTCACCCTGTTCGAGCGGCTGGAGCGCAAGCTCGAGCAGCATCACGGGGCGTTGATGCGCGCGGCGGTCGAGCTCGCCAAGGACTGGCGGACCGACAAATATCTGAGGAACCTCGAGGCGATGATGATCGTCGCCGACAAGGAGGTGACTCTGGTCCTGACCGGAAACGGCGACGTCCTCGAACCCGGCTCGGGCGTGGCGGCGATCGGTTCGGGCGGAAATTTCGCGCTCGCCGCCGCTACCGCCTTGCTCGATTACGAGGAGGATGCCGAGGCGCTCGCCCGCAAGGCGATGGCGATCGCCGCCGAGATCTGCGTCTACACCAACGGCAACCTGACCGTCGAGAGCCTGGAGACCGCTGCTTGAGGCGGTCGGTCGAACGGCTGGACTGGGCCGACGAGGAACTGGGCGAGATCGAGCTTCCGAAGCGGGTGCTGCGCCTGCGCTCCGGCTTCGGCTCGGGCCTTTCGCGCCGGGCCGGAGACCCGCCCGGGATCGTCTGGGCCGTCGGCGACCGCGGGCCCAATATCAAGGTGAAGGACGCGGTCGAGCTTTACGGCCTCGACCGGCTGGAGCGCCTGCTCAGCGAGGACGGCGCCAAGATCATGCCGCGCCTCGATATCGGCCCCGCCATCGCCGAGCTTCGGGTCGAGGGCGGCCGGGTGGAGCTCGTCCGAAGCCTGCCGATCTGCGATGCCGAAGGCCGGCCGGTGTCCGGGCTGCCGGTGCCGGGAGGGCCGCATAAGCGCTGCGAGCCGGCCTTCGGCCTGGACGGCGCGCCGCTTCAACCCGACCCGTCCGGGCTCGACACCGAGGGCATAGCCGCGCGGGAGGACGGAGGCTTCTGGGTCAGCGACGAGTTCGGGCCGTCGCTGGTCCGCCTCGATGACGACGGGCGCGTGCTGAAACGGCTCGTGCCGAAGGGGACCGATCTCGACGACGCCGGCTATGAGGTGGACGCCTGCCTTCCCGCAATCGCCGCCCGCCGCCGGCTCAATCGCGGCTTCGAGGCGATCGCGCTCTCGCCCGACGGCAAATGGCTGTTCGTCGCCTTCCAGAGCCCCCTCGCCCACCCGGACGAGGCTGCGCACGAGCAGGCTCGCCACGTCAGGCTGTGGCGCCTCGATCCGGAAACCGGAGCGGTCGCCGCCCAATATCTCTACCCGCTCGACCCGCCCGGGAGCTTCCGGCGCGACGGCGGGAAGAAGCCGCTCGAGCGGAGCGACCTCAAGGTCAGCGAGCTGTGCTGGGTGGGCGAGGATAAGCTGCTCGTCCTGGAGCGCGGCTCCGAGACCACCAAGATCTACAAGGTGGCTCCGGCCGACGCTCTCGCGCTTCCCCCCGAGCATCTCGAGCTCGACACCCGTCCGACGGTGGAGGAGCTCAGCGCCGAAGACATCGGCCTGCCCGTGCTCGCCAAGACCCTCCTCTTCAGCAGCGACGACGCCCCGGAAGTGGGCCCGGACCTGGAAGGCATGGCGATATTGTCGCCGACCGAGCTTCTCCTCGTCAGCGACAACGATTTCGGAGTCGAGGGTGCCGAAACCGGTTTCTGGCGCGTTCGCTTCGACCAGCCCCTCCTCGACTGAGCCCCTCATGCCGATATTTGCCTACAACCTGTCGAAGCGTCCGTTCCCCGACGAAGGCCGGGGCCCAGCGATACAGGCCGTGCGGCCGGATCCCGGCCTTCGCCGTGAAACGAAGGCGGACCGGCCGCGCCGCCGGTCTCTGCTCCCCGTCGCCGCCGGCCTCGCCTTGCTCGCCGGCTGCGGCGGCGGCGGCGAGTACGAGCCGGAGGTCCGGGCCGACGAGAAGAAGATCGGAGCCGAGCAGCACCCGCAGCTGCTCGCCGAGTTCGGCGGCGCCTATGAGGCGCCCGAAGCGGCCTATGCGCGCCGGGTCGGCGAGAAGATCGCTGCCGCCGCGGATCTCGAGGGGGAATGCACCTTCACGCTCGTCAACAGCGACGTCGTCAACGCCTTCGCCGTTCCCGGCTGCTACATCTACATCACCCGCGGGCTGATGGGGATCGTCAATTCCGAGGCCGAGCTCGCCTCGGTGCTCGCCCACGAGGTCGGCCATATCGTCGCCGCCCACAATCGCCGCCAGCGCAACCGGTCGCTGCTTCGGAGCATCGGAGTCTGGGCGGTGGGCGCCGTCACCGGCTCCGAGGACCTCACCCGGATCGCCGGCCGCGCCGCCGAATATTTCACCCTGCGCTACTCGCGGACCCAGGAATATGAGGCGGACGATCTCGGGGTCCGCTACCTCGCCGCCGCCGGCTACGATCCCTATGCGGCGGGGGACATGCTCGACGCGCTCGGCCGGCACGAGGCGTATATGGGCCGGACCCGGGGCCGCGACGAGGCGCGCGCCATTCCCGAATGGGCCCGGACCCATCCGCTCGCCGGCAACCGGGTCGAGCGGGCGGCGCAGACGGCGGCGGCGACCGGGATCGCCGACGGGGCGCTGCCGGAGCTCGAAGGGCCCTATCTTCGCGAGCTGGACGGACTGCTCTACGGCGACGATCCCGAGCAGGGATTCGTCGACGGGCGGCGATTCGCCCACCCGGTGATGCGGATCGCCTTCGAGGCTCCGACAGGCTTCACCCTCACCAACAGCCCTCAGGCGATCCTGATCGAGGGACCGGACGGGCTTCGCGGCGAGTTCGGCGGCAACCCGATGCCCCGGGGCGGGCTGGCGGCCTATGTCGACGGGCTGATCGGGGCTCTTCTGCGAGGCGCCCGGGCCGAAGCGGGGCCCGCCCGCCCGGCCCGGATCAACGGCCTTCCAGCCTTGCTCGTGCCGGTCAGGGTCCAGACCCGGGAGGGGGCGGTCGAGCTCGACATCGCCGCTTATGACGGCGGCGACGGCGGCGCCTATCATTTCATCATGGTCTCGCCGCCGGGCGATTCCTCGCGCCCGGCGATCGGCGCCCTGTTCGAATCCTTCCGCCTGCTCTCGCCGGAGCAGGCGCGGAGCCTGAGGCCGAGGCTGATCCGGACCGTCCGGGTCGGGGCGGGCCAGACCGCCGCCGCCTTCGCCTCGCTGATGGCGAGCGAGCATCCGCTCGACCATTTCCTGATGCTCAACGGCCGCTCCCCGGGCGAGGCCCTGAAGCCCGGCGAACTGGTCAAGATAATCACCCTCGCTCCGCGCTGATCGAGGAGGGCGCCATCCGTGCGTACTTCCGGCGGCGGGTCTTGCCGGTAGATTCAACGCAACGACGCGACGACGCAACGAGCGCGGAGCGCTCCCAGGTCAGAGCGTATCCGGAGACGCGATGAGTTGATCCGCTTCGCGGAATCGTTGCGTCGTTGCGTCGTCGCGTTGAATATTGACCTCGCACCGAAAGGGAGAGTTCGCGCCGGAAGCGATATGGGCTCTCGCCGACGGCCATTGCGATGATTAGGCTGGGATCCATGGACCGCCGCGCCTTCATCGGTTCCGCCGCCGCCGGCCTCGCCTTGCCTGGCTGCGTCGCGACGCCTCGCCCCGCGGGCTCCAGCGCGAGCGCAGGCCTGGGCTGCCTGCCGCCGGTCAGGGTCGCGGCGGAGCGGGTCATCCGGACGGTCGCGGGCCTTCGTCCCTATCGCCGCTCGGGCTTCGTGGTCCGCGCCGAATCGCTCGGCGATAGGAAGATCGTCCACAATTACGGCCACGGAGGCGCCGGGATCACCTTGAGCTGGGGAAGCTCGAAGCTCGCCACCGGGCTCGGGCTTCGGGGCCATGGCGGGCCCGTCGCGGTGATCGGAGCGGGGGTGATGGGCCTCACCACCGCCCGGCTCGTCCAGGAAGCGGGATTTCCGGTCGCGATCTACACCGAGGCGCTTCCGCCCGACACGACCTCCAACATCGCCGGCGGCCAGATTTCCCCGTTCGGCCATTATGACGACGGCGAGGTCACCCCCGAATGGCGGGCGCAGTTCGCGGCGGCGATGGACTATAGCTGGCGGCGCTTCCAGATCATGGTCGGCGACGATTACGGCATCCGCTGGCTGCCCACCTATCAGCAGACCGGCACCGGCGGGCCGACGTCCCGGTCCGACCCCTTCCATCCCGGCAACCGGCGCCTGGTTGCGGCGGAGCATCCGTTCCCGGTCGAGCATCTCGTCCGTTTCGATACGATGTATGTCGAGACCGGACGCTTCCTGCGCCAGCTGACCCGGGACGTGCAGGTCGCCGGGGGGCGAATCCATGTGCGCAGATTCGCGACTCCCGCGGACATCGCCGCGCTGCCGGAGCAGCTCGTCTTCAATTGCACCGGCCTCGGCTCGCGCGAGTTGTTCGGCGACTCGGAGCTGCATCCTATCCGTGGCCAGCTCGCCATCCTGTTGCCGCAGCCGGAAGTTCGCTACGCCTTCGCCGGCCAGGCGGGCTACATGTTCCCGCGCGCCGACGGGATCCTGCTCGGCGGAACGTTCGAGCCGGACGAATGGGATGCCGTTCCGCAACCCGCCGACATCGAGCGAATCGTCGCCTCGCACAGGGAATTGTTCGCGGGGTTCCGCTGTACCTGAGGGGGCATCGAACTCACGCCGTCATGCCAGCGAGAGCTGGCATCCATGCTGCCGCCTCTACGCTCCGCCGGACTCGGCATGGACCCCAGCGGGTGAAAACCGCCGAGCCCTTCACCCCACGAGGCCCCAGCCTTCGCTGGGGCGACGGATTTAGGCCGCCCGCCTCACCAGCCCCGTCTCGGACAGCCATGCCCGCGCCTGGCGCTGGGCCTCCGCGATCTCGCGCGCGGTCATCTCCTCGGAAATCTCGGCCCGGCATTCCTGGCCGCGGCCGCTTCCGTTGAGGGCGGCGAGGTTGAACCATTTATGGGCCTCGATCAGGTCGACGTCGAGGCCGTGGGTCCCGGTCGAATAAGCGACGCCCAACTCGTAGAGGGCGTCCGGATCGCCCATGGCGGCGTCGGCGAGTCGGCTTTCGATCAGGAAAGTCGCGGATTTCAGGCTATTCCCCATTTGACATGCCCCTTGTTGTTTATCGCGTGTCGGGGACAGGTTTGCGCAGGCGATCACCAACAAAGGGTTAACGCCGCGGATACCATTAAATTCGCCCGCATTCGTCGTCGCGGTTCAGGCGGCCTCGTCGGGGAGAAGCTTCGCCACGGTCTCGATCAGGAGCGCGATGTCGCCGGGGCGGGAGAGGCGGTGGTCGCCGCCCTTGACCAGGGTCATGCCGACGTCGGCCGATCGCAGGGCCTCCAGGAGCCGGCTCGAAACCCGCCACGGCACGTCCGGATCCTCGAGGCCGTGGAGCAGGCGCACCGGGCAGTCGATCGCGATCTCGCCGCCGAGCAGCTTCAGCGCCTCGCCGCTTTCCCAGAAGGCGCGGGTGGTGACATAGGGCGCTTCGCCATAAGGCGAGGGCTCCTCCAGCCGCCCTTGTTCCCGGAGGATTCGCTTCTGGGCCTCGTCGAACCCCCAGTCGGTGAAGTCGGGCGCGGCGGCGATCCCGACGAGGCCCGCGACCCGCTCCGGCCGCTCCAGCGCCGCGAGCAGCATCAGCCAGCCGCCCATCGACGAGCCGACCAGAAGCACCGGCCCCTCGACCGAGTCGAGCATCGCCAGCACGTCGTCGCGCCAGAGCGCAAGTGTCTGGTCCCCGAAATCGCCCTCGCTCAGCCCGCATCCGGCATAATCGAAGCGGAGCATCGCCCGGCCGTTCGCCGCCGCCCACAAGTCGAGCGCGCTCGCCTTGCCGCCCTCCATGTCGGACATGTAGCCGGGCAGGAAAACGAGCGTCGGCCCCCGTCCCTCGCGGCGGCGGAGGGCAAGAGGCGGGCGCCCGGCGCGGGAAAGGAGGCGGACCTGGGTCATCGCTCCTCTCTAATGCCCTCCCTCCTTTCCGGGCGAGCAATTCTTTCAGCGGGCCGAGATGCCCCGGGGTCAGTCGGGTTCCGCGACGAAGATCGCCTCGACCGGCAGATCGAAGAGCCTGGCGATCCGGAAGGCCAGCGGAAGGCTTGGATCGTACCGGCCGGTCTCGATCGCGTTGACGCTCTGGCGCGACACGTCGAGCCGGTCGGCGAGGTCGCTCTGGCTCCAGTCCCGCCCGGCCCGGAGAACCTTGAGGCGGTTCTTCATGACCGGCAGCCGCCGCTGTCGCCGACGGTGAAGCGGTTGAAGACGCTGCCGAGCCCGAGGCCGAAGAACCACAAGACGGCGAGATAGAAGGCATCGACGTGCGGCACGAGATCGAAATTCTCGAGGAAGCCCCACATCGTCGCGACGGTGAGTGCGAAGCCGGTAGCGACGAGCGACTGTCGGACGAGCAGCATGCGCTGATATTCGTCCTGCTCCTCGACCAGCAGCCGGCCCATGGCCCAGAACATGCCAGCCACCGACAGAGCCGGGAGAAGCGCCAGCACGTAGGCGAGCGGGCCGGTGACTCTCCCGTCGCCGACCAGATGGAGCGCAGCGGCGAGCGTGCCGAGATAGGCGCCGGTCGCGCCGGCGATGCGCCAGACGTAGCGCCGCTGCGCCGGGTTGCGGGTTCGTGCCATGTCAAGGTTCCTCCTCATTAAGACAAGGGTGCTTTACAGAACTCAAAATGGTAATGTCAAGTTTCCTTGTCACGTCGCAGGTCCGTCTTCCTTGACAGGTGGGAGCCCCCATCTATGGCGGCACCAGCCGCAAAGGAGCTTGTCCCCGCTATGTCCGAGATGTTTTCGATCACGCTGCCCGATGGATCGGTCCGCGAAGTCGAACCGGGCACCACTCCGGCGGATGTCGCGGCGGCGATCGGGCCGGGCCTCGCCAAGGCGGCGCTGGCGGCCAGGGTGAACGGCGAGGTACGCGACATCATGCGTCCCTTCGAGGGCGATTCGGATCTCGCCCTGATCACCGCCCGGGACGAGGCCGACGCGCTCGAGCTGGTCCGCCACGATTACGCCCACATCCTCGCCGAGGCGGTTCAGAACCTGTTCCCCGGCACCCAGATCACGTTCGGGCCGGCGACCGACGACGGCTTCTATTACGATTTCGCCCCCGCCCCGGAGCGCGGCCCCTTCACCGACGAGGATCTGCCGGCGATCGAGGAAGAGATGCGCCGGATCATCGCCCGCGACGAGCCCCTTGTGCGCGAAGTGTGGAGCCGCGAGGACGTTCGCAAGCTGTTCCTCGACCAGGGCGAGGCGTTCAAGGCCGAATGGGTGATGGAGCTGCCCGAGCACGAGACGATCACCATGTATCGCTCGGGCAAGTGGCTCGACCTGTGCCGGGGCCCCCACCTCGCCTCGACCGGCAAGGTCGACCCGCAGGCCTTCAAGCTGACCCGGGTCTCCGGCGCCTATTGGCGCGGCGACCAGAAGAACGCGATGCTCTCGCGGATCTACGGCACCGGCTGGCTCAACAGGAAGCAGCTCGAGGCGCATCTCACGAGGCTCGAGGAAGCGGCCAAGCGCGACCATCGCCGGATCGGCCAGGAGATGGACCTGTTCCACCTCCAGTCCGAGGCCCACGGCTCGGTCTTCTGGCACCCGAAAGGGTGGACGATCTGGCGCGCCCTGGAGAGCTACATGCGCCGCCGCCTCGACGCCGCCGGCTATCGCGAGATCAAGACTCCCCAGCTCATCGACAACAAGCTGTGGGTGGCGTCGGGGCACTGGGGCAAGTTCCGCGAGAACATGTTCGTCGTGCCGGACGAGGTGCCGTCGACTGAGGAAGGCCAGCCCATCTTCTCCGGCGACGGCGCCTTGATGGCCTTGAAGCCGATGAATTGCCCGGCGCACGTCCAGGTGTTCAGGCAGGGGATAACGTCCTACCGCGACCTGCCGCTTCGGCTGGCCGAGTTCGGTACCTGCCATCGCAACGAGCCGCACGGAGCCCTGCACGGAATCATGCGCGTTCGCCAGTTCACTCAGGACGACGCACACATCTTCTGCACCCAGGACCAGTTGGTCGAGGAGACGAAGGCGTTCTGCGCCCTGCTCGACGCGGTCTACCGCGACCTCGGCTTCGCCGACTATCAGGTGAAGCTCGCCACCCGGCCGGAGCAGAGGGTCGGCGACGAGGCGTCCTGGGACCGGGCCGAGGCCGACCTCGAGACGGCGCTGAAGGCTACCGGGCTCGAATATGAGGTGCTGCCGGGCGAGGGCGCCTTCTACGGCCCCAAGCTCGAATTCCACCTCAAGGACGCGATCGGCCGTACCTGGCAGTGCGGCACCTTGCAGCTCGATCCGCAAATGCCGCAGCGGCTGGAGGCGAGCTATGTCGGCGAGGACGGCGAGAAGCACCCGCCGCTCATGCTCCACCGCGCGGTTCTGGGCACGTTCGAGCGCTTCATCGGCATTCTCATCGAGCATCATGCCGGCCGCTTCCCGCTCTGGCTTGCGCCGGTGCAGGCGGTGGTCGCGACGATCGTCTCCGAGGCGGACGATTTTGCGCGCGAGGTCGCGGCGAGGCTGACGGCGGCGGGCCTGAGGGTCGAGACCGATCTTCGCAACGAGAAGATCAACTACAAGGTACGCGAGCACAGCCTCGCCAAGGTCCCGAACCTGCTCGTCGTCGGCAAGCGCGAGGCGGAGGAAGGGAATGTGGCGCTCCGGCCGCTCGGCGAGGGCGCTCGTCAGGAGGTTCTGGGGCTGGATGAGGTGGTGGAGAGGCTTCGCACCGAGGCGCTTCCGCCGGATTTGAACTAGCGCGTCGCCCCAGCGAAGGCTGGGGC
>JBAWCC010000154.1:0-1511 GCA_049590095.1 Allosphingosinicella sp.
CCTCGGAGCTGAAGCCGATCGTGATCGACACAGCCCGGACGACGCTGGCGTCGATCCGGCTGATGGATTCGCGGGGCATCGTCCTGCTCGGCCGGGACGATGTCGGCCGATCCTATCTGCACCTTCCCGAGGTCGCGGCCGCGGCGGCGGGCCGGACCCGGACCGCGCTTCGGGAGCGCGGCGACTATCGCCCGCGGTACGCGCTCGAATGGCTGAGCCGCGCCTCGAACATCCGGGTCCATTATGTCCGCCCGGTCTTCGCCGGCGGCGAGGTCGTCGGCCTCCTCATGCTGAGCCGCAGCCCGCGCGGCCTGTTCCTCGGAATCTATCAGGACCGGGGCAAGATCGCGCTCGGAGTCGGCCTCATCTTCCTCACGTTGCTGGCTCTCGCCGGGCTGCTGTCTCGCGGGATCGCCCGGCCGATCGAGGCGCTGAGCGAAGCGACCCAGAATGTCGCCCGGGGCGCCGTCGCCGTGCCTGAGCCGCCGGCGACCGCGGCGATCGAGATCCACAACCTCTACGTCAATTTCGCCCTCATGGCGGACCGGATCGAGCGCCGCTCGCGCTACCTGAAGGACTTCGCCGCCGCGGTCAGCCACGAGCTCAAGACCCCGATCGCGGGGATCAAGGGCGCGCTCGAACTGCTCGCGGAGCATCCGGAGATGAGCGAGGAGGAGCGGCGCCGCTTCCTCTCCAACGCCGGCGCCGGAGCGGACCGTCTGTCGCATCTGCTCAGCCGGCTGCTCGACCTCGCCCGGGCCGACATGGCGGTCGCTCCCGGGGATTCGGCGACACCTCCGGAAGGGGCCGCACTCAAGGTCGCCGACGCCCATCGCCGAGCCGGCTTCGCGGTCGAGGTGCGGCTGGCCGGCCTCCCGGCCGTCGCGGCGCCGCCGGAGCTGCTCGAAGCCGTGCTCGAAACCCTGGTCGAGAACAGCCGCCAGGCCGGCGCCGGCGTTGTGACGGTCGCCGGCCGGGCCGAACGGACGAAGGTCAGGATCGTCGTCGCCGACGACGGCCACGGAATTGCCGAAGCCGACCGCGAGCGGATCTTCGAGCCCTTCCACACCAGCCGCCGGAGCCAGGGCGGATCGGGCCTCGGCCTTTCCATCGCCCGCTCCCTCCTCGCCGCCTGCGGAGGCACCATCTCGGCGCCCCCGAGCGACAAGGGCGCCCGTTTCGAGCTGTGCCTGCCGATGGCTTAGCCGCACTGAACCTCCCCTCCCTGGAAGGGAGGGGCTGGGGGTGGGTAGGCGAGCGAAGCGAGACTTTCTGTCCGTCTCGGAGTTTCGGCCGCCTTTCGGCGGGCCCACCCCTGGCCCCTCCCTTCCAGGGAGGGGATCGCTATCCTTCCCACTCGACTTGGCGCTCGTCCCGACAGATACTCGTCCCTCGAATCGGGGGGTTCCTCAAGTCATGTCCGTTCGTCCGTTTCTCTGCCTCGCGCTCGCCGCGATGGCCTCGCTCGGCGGGTGCGCCGCGGCGCCGCTGGCGCCCGCGGCCACGCTCGC
>JBAWCC010000155.1:0-40675 GCA_049590095.1 Allosphingosinicella sp.
CGGTCCAGCAGGTCGGCGGCCTGCTCGCCGTCGCCCGCCGAGGCGAGCAGCTTTGCCTTGGCGAGCAGAAGCGGCGCGGGCGGGGCGCCGGCGTGGAAGGCGCGGTCGAGCGGCGCCAAAGCCTCGGCGAGATCGCCCCGGGTCATCCACAGGAAATCGGCGGTTTCGGCGGCGAGCGGAGCGAGGTTCGGAGCCCGGGCCGACGCTTCGCGATAGGCCGTTTCGGCGGCCGCCGGATCGCCGCAGGCGACATGGGCGCGCGCCTTGACCTGCCAGCTGAGCGGCGAATCGAGACCGATCGCGAAGCCTTTGGCGAGGGCCTGAAGGGCCTCTTCGCCACGGCCGAGCTCGCCAAGAGTCGTCGCCAGATTGTGCCAGGCGGCGCCGCTTCGAGGAAAGGCTCGGGACGCCCGCTCGTCGACGGCAAGCGCGTCTTCGTGCCGGTGGACTCGCTTGAGAGCGGCGGAGTGGAGGACAAGCGCATCGTGGCCGGCGTCGGCCGCCGCGGCGAGCCGGGTGCTGATCTCCAGCGCCTCCGGCACGCTGTCGGCGTCGAGGAGCGAGTATGCGCGTTCGATGAGGTCCGGGTTCAAAGTCACCGTCGAGGGATGCGGAAAGGCAGGGGCCGGATCAAGGGCGGCATCACTTCTCGCCCGTCATTGCGAGCAAAGCGAAGCAATCCAGAGCGGTCTCCGACGCCCACTGGATTGCTTCGTCGCTTCGCTCCTCGCAATGACGAGGGAGGCTAGCTCTCCATCAATCCCGGCACTTCGTCGAGAAGCTCACGGGCGAGGAAGCCGATCCGGCCGATCCGGCCGGCGAGCGCCCGGCCGGCCTCGGCGTGGAGATGGATTCCCCACAAGGCGGCGGTCAGCGGATCGGCGCCACGGGCGGCGAGACCGCCGACGATCCCGGCCAGAGCATCGCCCGAGCCGGAGGTGGCGAGACCGACTCCGCCGCCGGTGAGTCGGAAGGCGCGGCCGTCCGGGGCGACGATATGGCTGTACCGTCCCTTGATCAGCGACACGGAGCCGAAGGTCTCGGCCGCCCGGCGGGCGGCCGCGAGCGGGTCGGCCTCGACCTCTTCGACCTCGCATTCGAGCATTCGCGCCATTTCGCGGGCATGGGGGAGGAGGATGGAGCCGCCTTTCCAGGCACGAAGCGCCTCGGCCCGGGGAGCGAGGCTTCCGAGCACCGCCGCGTCGAGCACCAGCGGCTTGTCGAGACCGCTCTCGAACAGCGCGTCGAGCAAATCGTCGAGCGGCGGCCCGTGCTGGAGCCCGCAGCCGATCACGGTCGCCTGAGCGCTCTCGACCCAATTCAGGATGGGTTCGATCTCGCCGGCGGCGATGCACCCCTCGTCCGTCTCGGCGCAGCCGACGACTCGCGCTTCGGGCATGGCGATGCTCAATATTGGGGCGACGCTCGCTCCGGTGACGATCTGGAGCTTGCCCGCCCCCGCCCGAAGCCCTCCCGTGCCGGCGAGCAAGGCGGCTCCGGCCAGCTCCCGGCTTCCGGCGACGACGAGCAGGCGTCCGCGATCCTCCTTGTCGCCATCCTCGGGATGCCTGGGAAGCGGGAACCGGCGGAGCAGTTCGCGGTCGAGGATTTCGAACCCGCTCATCGCGCGGCGACCATTGCGTCCGGCTCGGAGGTGATCGGGGCGTCCTCCTCGATCAGCGGCGCGGCGAAATTGTAGCAGACGAGCTTCGGCACGCAGTCCTTCTCGTCGTCGGGCTCGAACGCATATTGGAGGAGGCCGCAATTGACGACGTCGGCCTCCCTGTCGATCGCCAGGATCTCCGCCTCGTCCAGCTCCTCCAATATGTAGCGGAAGCAGAGCACGACGACCTGGTGGCAGACGATCAGCACCCGCCGGTCGGCATGATGGAGGCTGACCGTGTCGAGCGCGCTCCGGAGGCGGAGGATGACGTCCGCCCAGCTCTCGCCGCCGGGCGGGCGGTGGTAGAATTTGCCGAGCAGGGTGCGCTGCTCGGCCTGCTCGGGGAATTTCTGGCGCACCCCGGCGGTGGTCAGCCGGTCCCACAGGCCGAACTCGCGCTCGCGAAGCCGCTCGTCCTGGAGCGGGGCCCTGGCGCCGGGCACCGCGCCGCCCGCCTCGCAGATCGCCTCGGCCGTCTGCCGGGCGCGGACGTAGGGTGAGGTCAGAACCACTTCGGGCCGCTCGTCCTCGGGCAAGGCGGCGAACCAGCGGCCGAGGGCCTCGGCCTGGCGCCGGCCGAGCCCGCTCAGCGGAACGTCGACGTCGCGGACGTCGATGTCGATCATTCCGAGGCCGGCCGCGTCGGCCGCGTCGCGGGCGACATTGCCGGCGCTCTGCCCGTGGCGGACGATCCAGAGCTTTGCGGGCCATCTTTGTCTCATCGCCGAAATGAACGCGGGGAGTCGACAGAGTTTCCGTCATTGCGAGGAGCGAAGCGACGAAGCAATCCAGCGCGCCTCCGAAGCCGCACTGGATTGCTTCGCTACGCTCGCAATGACGGCTAGAGCAGCCCCTCGCTCTCCAGCCTTTTCCGAAGATCCTCGGCGCCGGTGAAGAGATGCCCGTGCATCCCTACCGCCTGCGCCCCCTCGACGTTGATCTTGCGGTCGTCGACGAACAGGGCCTCCGCCGGCTTGAGCCCGAAGCGGTCGAGGGCGAGATAGTAGATGGCCGGATCGGGCTTGAGCAATTTCTCGGTGCCCGAGACGACGATATCGCGAAAGCGGCTGAAGAAGGCCTCCTCCCGAGCCCGGAACGGCGCCCAGAAGTCGGCGGAGAAATTGGTGATGGCGAAGAGCGGCACTCCGCGTCCGTCCAGCGCCTCGACGATGGCGTGGACTCCGGGCACCGCATCGCCGATCGTCTCGCCGAACCGCTCGCCCCAGGCGGAGATGTGGGCGGCGTAATCCGGGAATTTTTCGGAAAGCTCGGCCGCCGCCTCGTCGAAGGGCCGGCCGCCGTCGAGCGTGTCGTGCCAACCCCAAAGGTCGACATCCTCGATGAAGCGAAGCCGGGCCTCGTCCTCGGGCAGCTGGCGGGCGAGGAAGCTTTCGGGGTCCCAGCCGTAGAGGACGTTGCCGACGTCGAAGACGAGGGCGGTGGGACTGCGGCTCATGCGTGCGAAGCCACGTCACCCCAGCGAAGGCCGGGGTCCATGTCGGCTGGGATCGGCGCTAACGCTCGACGGATGCCAGCCTTCGCTGGCATGACGACTAACCCTGGCGCGCCTTGAAGCGGCGGTTGGTCTTATTGATGACGTAGGTGCGGCCCCGGCGACGGATCACGCGGCAGTCGCGGTGGCGCGACTTGAGGGACTTCAGTGAATTGCGGATCTTCATGGCCTGGAACGCCTGCCTGTCTCGTCGAAAAAGTCTGCTGGAAAAGCGAGGCGCTCACCTAGGGGGACGGGGCCTCCAAGTCAAGCTCGCGGGTCAGCCTTCCACCGGCGCCGGCTCGAGCAGCCCGGCCGCCATCAACCGGCCGACGAGAGCCGCTCGAACCTCGACCGACGAGGCGCCCGGAATGTCCCCGATCCGGAACTCCGCCGTGTCCCGGATGAAGCGCAGCTCCTCTTCCACGCCGGGGTGGATTGCGAGCCGGTCGCCGGGAAAGGCGAAGTCGATCCATTCCCCGGTGCGGCGGAGATGGAAGATTGCGAGCGGCGAGTGACGAACTCGCGATTCGGCGGAGACGGACGGGACCGTCTGCGGCTTCGGCATCGCAGGCAGACCCGCGACGAATCGGGACGACCGATGCTCCCTCGCCTCCTCGACGAAGTCTTCGGAGCGGCAGCGGGCGATCAGCCGCTCCAGGCCCCCCGACACTTGCGACTGCAACGCTCCGAGACCGCCCGCCGCCGTCTCACGCAGGGACCGGTCCGAGTCCGACATATGGTCGATCGCGGCGATGAGGACGTCGCGCAGGGTGGTCGGCACGAACAGCAAGGCGAGGTGAAGCGATTCGGAGACGGACTCCACCGTGTGGGGAGTCCCCCGGGGGATGTAGAGAAGGTCGCCCGGCCCGACATCGATCACCCGATGCCGCTGCAAATGGGGCAGAGGCTCGCCGATATGCCGCCAATTGTTCTGAAGTCCCGGAGCATCGGTGGAGACGAACCAGCGCTTCCGGCCATGGAGCTGGACGACCAGATTGTCGCGATTGTCGTAATGAACGACGGCTCCGGCCCCGGCCTTGCTCCAGAACAGCGAGGCGTCCACCGGCTGGTGAAGGAGGATTTCGAGGGCGCGGGCGAAGCGCCGCAGCGGCGGGGACAGCGGCACCACTTCGGGTATCCGGACCGTGTAATCTCGTTCGTGATAGGCCTGGATCAGCTTCCGGAACGCGTCGGGGTCCGAAGTCCTTCGCGGTCCGGGCGGAGGCAAAGCCGGGTCGACTGCGTGGCAATCGAGCCGCTCCGAATGGGTCGGCCCTGCGCCGAGCGCGGTCCGGACCGGATCGTCGCCGAACAGGGCCGCCCGCTCGTGGCGGCGACCGCCCGCCGAATCGAGGACGTCGCGGCCGAGGGCATCGAAGAACGCCTCGAGCGTCAGCGGCTCGAGGACGCCGTTCACGATTGCCTTTGCTTC
The DNA here is from genome assembly GCA_049590095.1 of Allosphingosinicella sp. Taxonomy (GTDB): domain Bacteria; phylum Pseudomonadota; class Alphaproteobacteria; order Sphingomonadales; family Sphingomonadaceae; genus Allosphingosinicella. The sequence goes on from JBAWCC010000155.1 coordinate 4,591, forward strand.
TTCGACGTTCATCAGGCCACCCTGTCGTCATTCCTAGAAGCTGTCTCCATTTCCTACAACGCGGCCTCAGGCCCGCTCTGCCAGCTTCCTCTCCCAGGCCAGCGCATGGGCGACGATCGTGTCGAGATCGTCGAGCCTGGGCCGCCAGGGGAGGGTCGCCAGGATCCTGTGGTTGTCGGCCACCAGCGAATCGGGGTCCCCCGCCCGCCTCGGCTCCAGCCGCCGCTCGATCTTCAGGTTGGTGACCCGGTCGACCGAGTCGAGCACTTCGAGGACCGAGAAGCCGCGGCCGTAGCCGCAATTCAGGATGTGGCTGGAGGCGGGATCCTCGACCAGCCTGTCGAGCGCGTCGACATGGGCGGCGGCGAGATCGCTGACATGGATATAGTCGCGAACCCCGGTGCCGTCGGGCGTATCGTAATCGGTGCCGTAGACGGAGACCGCTTCTCGCTTGCCGGTCGCCGCCTCGACCGCGACCTTGATGAGATGGGTGGCTCCGGCGGTCGACTGGCCCGAACGGCCCTCGGGATCCGCTCCGGCGACGTTGAAGTAGCGCAAGGCGCAGAAGTTCAGCGGATGGGCGAAGGCGGTGTCGGCGAGCATCCGCTCGGTCATCAGCTTCGACCAGCCATAGGGATTGATCGGCTGGGTCCGGGAGGTCTCGACGACCGGCACCGCCTCGGGAATGCCGTAGGTCGCCGCCGTCGAGGAGAAGATGAAGTGGCGAACCCCGCCTTTCACCGCGCTCTCGATCAGCGAGCGGCTCTTCACCGTATTGTTCTCATAATATTTGAGCGGCTGCTCGACCGATTCGGGGACGATGATCGACCCGGCGAAATGGATGATCGCGCCGACATCATGCTCCTCGATCGCCCGCGCCACCAGCGCCTGGTCGCCGATGTCGCCCTCGACGAACGCCGCCGAATCGGGGACTGCCCAGCGAAAGCCGGTGCTGAGATTGTCGAGCACCACCACCTTCCGGCCGGAGTCGAGCAGCGCAAGCACCGCATGGCTGCCGATATAGCCGGCGCCGCCGGTCACGAGCACAACGGGCTTGTTCATCTAACCCCTTTCCTAAGGGAACCTGATTGCGGCAAGAGCGCTGAGAGGATCGTTACAGCGCCCATATGAACGCGCGCGCTAGACAAGAGGTGCCGGGATGAAAACAGCTTTTCTGCGCAGCGCTCCACTCCTGCTCGCGGCCGCGCTTGCCGCCTGCGCCGGCGGCGGCGGCAAGGACCGGCCGCAGGCCCCCGGAGTCGACGTCGCCCGATTCCATCTGGGTGAGCCGGTGGCTCGCTCCCAGATCACGATCGAAGCGTTCGACAAGGCCGATGCCAACCGCCCCGAATTCCCGGCCTATGCGGCCGCGGTCGGCCGCCAGCTGAGCCGGCTCGGCTGGACGGTGGTTCCGACGCTCACCGGAACGGAGCAGGTGGCCCTCATCGATCTCGAACAGGGCAGCCGGGAAGCGATCGCCGCCTTGAGCGCGGCCCGGATCGGCCGCGGAGTTGCCGGCGGGCCGCCGGAGGGGACCTCGGCCAACGTCACCGCCAGCCTGCTCGAAGTCGCCATCCGCCGGCGCTCGGACGGAACCGTCTTCTGGGAAGGCCGGGCGGTCGGCGAAGCCCCCACCGGAAGTCCCCGCGCCACCCGAACCGCTGCCGCCGAGCAGCTGGCCGAAGCTTTGTTTCGGGACTTCCCCGGGGAGTCGGGCCGCACTATCAGGGTTCGATGACCTTATCCGTTACAAGCCCCTTCGATGGCGGCAATATTCGCACGGTCGCCGTCGAAGGCGGCCGGATCGACCTCGAGATCGTCAAGGATCACGCTTCCGATTTCTACCAATGGTTCTACTTCCGCCTCACCGGCGGGGCGGGGCGGGAAGTGGAGCTCAGGATCGTCAATTGCGCCGGGGCCGCCTACCCGCTCGGCTGGCGCAATTACCGGGCCTGCATGTCCGTCGACCGCGAGGAATGGGAACGGGTCGATACCAGCTACGAGGGCGGAAACCTCACGATCCGGCTGACTCCGCCGGCGAGCAGCGTCTGGTTCGCCTATTTTGCGCCCTACACGATGGAGCGGCACCACGATCTTGTCGCCTCGGTCGCCGGCCATCCCGCGGTCGAGCACCGCTCGCTCGGCCGGACCCTCGACGGGCAGGAGATGGACTATTTCCGGATCGGCGACGGTCCTGTCCAGGTCTGGCTCTACGCGCGCCAGCATCCGGGCGAGACGATGGCGGAATGGTGGGTGGAAGGCGCTCTGGAGCGGCTTCTCGACGAGGCCGATCCGGTCGCCCGGAGCCTTCTCGCGAAAGCGACCTTTCACATCGTCCCGAACATGAATCCGGACGGCTCGCGCCGAGGCCATTTGCGCACCAACGCGGCCGGGACCAACCTCAACCGCGAATGGCACGATCCGAGCCCCGAGCGCAGCCCGGAAGTCCTGTGCGTCAGGAACGAGATGGACCGGACCGGGGTCGACTTCGCCATGGACGTCCATGGCGACGAGGCGATCCCGGCCAATTTCCTCGCCGGCTTCGAGGGCATTCCGAGCTGGAACGAGGGGCAGCAGAAGCTGTTCGACCGGTTCAGCCAGGAGCTGGTCCGATTCTCCCCCGATTTCCAGACCCGCAAGGGCTATGAAGTCTCGAAGCCGGGCCAAGCGAACATGTCGATGTCCACCACCCAGCTCGCCGAACGCTTCGGAGCGGTGTCGATGACGCTGGAGATGCCGTTCAAGGACAATGACGACCTCCCGGACCCCAAGCACGGCTGGTCGCCCGAGCGCAGCGCTCACCTCGCCCGGGCCTGCCTCGACGCGCTTCACGCGATCGTCGGCGAGCTTCCGGCGAAGAAGCGCTAGTCTCTTCCACCCGTTCGCCCCGAGCTTGTCGAAGGGTCCTTTTTCTTTGAGCTGACGAAGAAGGGACAGGGCTTCGACAGGCTCAGCCCGAACGGAGATTGTCAGCCCGAACGGAGTTTATCAGTCTCATGCCCAAGCTCGTCCTCATCCGCCATGGCCAGTCGACCTGGAACCTCGAGAATCGCTTCACCGGCTGGTGGGACGTCGACGTCACCGAGAAGGGCGCCGAGGAGGCCCGGCTCGCGGGCGAGCTGATGGCGGCGAAGGGGCTGGACTTCGACCTGTGCTTCACCAGCCTTCAGACCCGGGCGATCAAGACCCTCAACCTCGCTCTGGAAACGATGGGGCGGCTGTGGCTTCCGGTCGAGAAGGACTGGCACCTCAACGAGCGCCATTATGGCGGCCTGACCGGGCTCAATAAGGCCGAGACGGCGGCGAAGCATGGCGACGAGCAGGTCCATATCTGGCGCCGCTCCTTCGACATCCCGCCGCCGCCGATGGAGAAAGGCAGTCGCTATGACCTGGCCGCGGACCGGCGTTATGCCGGGATCGAGGTGCCGAGCTCCGAAAGCCTCAAGGACACGATCGAGCGGGTGCTGCCTTATTGGGAAGGGCGGATCGCCCCGGCGCTTCGGGACGGGCAGAGGGTTCTCATTTCCGCGCACGGCAATTCGCTGAGAGCCCTGGTCAAGCATCTGTCGGACATTTCGGACGACGAGATTACCGGCCTCGAAATCCCGACCGGGCAACCGATCGTCTACGAGCTGGACCAGGCGCTGGCGGCGACGGATCGTTATTATCTCAGCGAGCGCTAGGAGCTCCCTCCCTGAAAGGGAGGGGCTGGGGGTGGGTAGGCGAGCGTAGCGAGACTTCCGGTGCCGGAGTTTTCGGCGCCTTCGGCGGACCCACCCCTAACCCCTCCCTTGCAGGGAGGGGAATTTTTCTCCGGGCTATCCTTCCGCCTTCGCCAGCGCCATGTTGCGTTCGGCCCTGGCGAGGACCTCGTCGATCCTGTCCCCCGGCATGATCCCGGTCGTGGCGACCGCCGATTCGATCGTCACCTTGGCGTGGCCGAGATCGAGCGGGTTCTCGGCGATGCAGCGGGCGAGCCGGTCGCCGGTGTCGATCGCGCTGTTGTGATCCAGATGGTCCAGGATCAGGTCGAACCGGGAGTCGCCGGTGCGGGCGAGGATGTCGGTCGATCGGATGAGTCCGCAGAGCAGCCTCGCGACATGGACCAGGGCCGCGTCGACGGCGAAATGGCCGTGACGCTCGTGGATGGCGGAAAGGTTGGTCAGCTCGATTCCGACGATCGCCGCGTTGGTGCCGTGGCGCTCGGCGAGGCCGACGACCCGCTCGAGCTCCGAGCGAAAGCGAAGGGCGGTGGGCAGCGGGGTCAGGCTGTCGCTCTCGGAGCGCTGCTCGAGCTCGCCGATCCGCCGCTGGGCCTCGGCCAGAGCGGCGCGGAGCAGCGCGTTCTCGTCGGAAGTGTCGACCGGAAGGCCGGCGAAGTCGGAGGAATGCTTTGACATCGGGGCTGCATAGCGCAGCTTGGTTAAGCAAAAACGAAGCTCTGGCCTCGCCGAGCCCCGCCGGATAGAGGAACAAGGATGGCCGAGGTCGGGATCATCATGGGCAGCCGCTCCGACTGGGAGACGATGCGACACTCCGCCGAGATACTGGATGCGCTCGAAGTGGCGCATGAGACCAGGGTCGTCTCCGCCCATCGCACTCCCGACCGGCTCTACGATTACGCCAAGGGCGCCGCGGCGCGAGGCCTCAAGATCATCATCGCAGGCGCGGGCGGAGCGGCCCACCTTCCGGGCATGGCGGCGTCGATGACCCGGCTGCCGGTGCTGGGCGTGCCGGTCCAGAGCAAGGCCCTGGACGGCCTCGACAGCCTCCTGTCCATCGTCCAGATGCCCGCGGGCGTTCCGGTGGCGACCTTGGCCATCGGCAAGGCCGGAGCGGCCAATGCCGGCCTGCTCGCGGCCTCGATCCTCGCCCTTTCCGACGAGGCTCTGGCCGGACGGCTGGAAGCCTGGAGGCAGCGGCAGACGGACGGCGTCGCCGAATCGCCTGAATGACGGCGCCCCCGGTCCGCCCAGCTGAAGCGGAAACTGTTTCCCGGCGAAGGCCGGGATCCAGCCGCACCGCCCGAGCTACTGGGCCCCGGCCTTCGCCGGGGAGCCGGTTCCTCGACTTGATCGACGGATTCTGAAATGGTCCTGGCGCCCGGCTCGACCATCGGCATCGTCGGCGGCGGGCAGCTCGGCCGGATGCTTGCCATGGCCGCGGCCCGGCTCGGCTATCGATGCCATATCTACGCGCCCGACGAGGCGCCGCCGGCGGCCGAGGTCGCCGCCGACTTCACCCGCGGCGCCTGGGAGGACGAGGCCAAGCTCGCCGCCTTCGGCCGGAGCGTCGACGTCGCCACCTACGAGTTCGAGAATATCGCCGCGGCACCCTTGGCCGCGCTCGCAGCGCACGCGCCTTTATATCCGCCCGCCGAGGCGCTGGCAGTGGCGCAGGACCGGCTGAGCGAGAAGCATTTCATCGCCCGCCTCGGCGGCTCGCCGGCGCCCTACCGCCCGGTGGACGACCGGACGGGCCTGGACGAAGCGCTGGCGGCGCTCGGGGTGCCGGCGGTGCTGAAGACCCGGCGCTTCGGCTATGACGGCAAGGGCCAGGCCCGGATCATGGAGCCCTCCGGTGCCGGGGACGCGTGGGAGGCGGTTCGAAAGTCTCCGTCGGTGCTCGAGGCCTTCATCGCTTTCGAGGCGGAATTCTCGATCCTTCTGTGCCGGAGCCGGGACGGCGGGATCGTCACCTGGCCGGCCCCTCGCAACGTTCATGAGGGCGGCGTCTTGCGCCGCTCGCAGGCTCCGGCGCGGGAGCTGGAAGCGCAGGTCGCCGAAGCCGAAGCGCTCGCCCGCAAGGCTGCGGAGGCGCTCGATTATGTCGGAGTGCTCGCCCTCGAATTCTTCGCCACGGCGCAGGGGCCCCTGTTCAACGAGATGGCGCCGCGGGTCCACAATAGCGGCCACTGGACGGTCGAGGGCGCGGTCACCTCGCAGTTCGAGAATCATGTGCGGGCGATTTGCGGGCTGCCGCTCGGCTCCACCGCGCTCACCGGAGCGCGGGTGGAGATGGAGAATCTGATCGGCGACGAGGCGGACGGCTGGGCGGAGATCCTCGCCGATCCGGCGGCCCACCTTCACCTCTACGGCAAGGGCGAGGCACGCCCCGGACGCAAGATGGGGCATGTGACGAGGGTCTTCCGCTAGCTTCTCCCCCTCCCTGGAAGGGAGGGGTTAGGGGTGGGTCCGCCGAAGGCGGCCGAAACTCGGACCCAGCAGAAAGTCTCGCTGCGCTCGCCTACCCACCCCCGGCCCCTCCCTTCCAGGGAGGGGAGACGGTCACTTCGGCTCGACCACCTCCACCGGCAGGCCCAGCCCGTTGAGCTGAGAGCGCACCTTCGACGCGTCGCCGACCACGACCCAGACCATCTGCCTGGGATCGATCACCTTGCGCGCCGCCTGATCGATCGTGCTGACCGTCATTCCGCGATAGCGGTCGGAGATCACCTCCCAATAATTGTCGGGGCGCTTGTAGAGCGCGTTGGAGCGAAGCGCGCTCAGGACCGCCTGCGAGGTCTCGAACTGGCCGGCGAGCTGGCGGGTATTGCCGTTGATCACCCGGCTGAGCTCGACGTCGGTCAGACCCCTGGGCCCGACGAAGCCCGATACCTGGTCCATCAGCGCCCGGATCGCCGGACCGGTCTTGTCGGCCTGGACGGGAGCGGTGATGAGGTAGGGGACGAGCTGCTCGCGCATTCCGATGTTGCTTCGCGACCCGTAGGACCATCCCTTGGTCTCGCGCAGGTCCATGTTGATCCGCGACAGGAAGTTGCCGCCGAGCACCTCGTTGGCCGCATTGAGGGTCAGCAGATCCTCGGTGCCGCGCACCGGAAGGACGGCGCCCGCGAGGATCAGCGATTGCGGCGATTGCGGCCGGTTGACGAGGACGATCCTCGGCCTCGGCGTCGGCGGGACGGCGGCGAAATTCTTGGTCCCCTTCGGCACCGCCGGAGCAGCCCAACTGCCGAACCGGGCCTCGAGCATCGGCACCAGCTCGGCCAGCGGAAGGTCCCCGACCGCGAAGATGGTGGCGTTGTCGGGCCGGATCCAGCTCTGGTGGAACCGGACCAGATCGTCGCGGGTGAGACGGGCGACCGCCTCCTTGTCGCCGCTTCCGGAAGACGGCCGGCCGTAGGGGTGATTCGCCCCGAACAGCAGAGGCGGAAGTGTGCGCGCTCCAAGCCCGCTCGGATCGGTCAGCTCCTGGTCGATCGCGGAGAGCTGCTGGGCGCGAAGCCGCTCCACCTCGCCGGGCTCGAAGGCGGGATTGCGGACGATGTCGGCGAGAAGGTCGAGCGAGGCTCCGAGGTTGGGAGTCAGCGCCGCCAGGCCGATCGCGGTCCGGTCGAGCGAGGTGTCCGGCCCGATCACCGCGCCGAGCCGCTCCTGCTCCTCGGCGATCTGGATCGAATTGCGGCTGGTCGTGCCCTCTTCGAGCAGGCTCAGCATCAGCGACTGGGTGCCGAGCGCATTGCCCGGATCGGCGGCGACCCCGGCGTCGAACTCGAGCGCCACCCGGACCACCGGCACCGCGGTGCGGCGCGCGTAGACGATCGGGATCCCGTTCGACAGGCGCGCCCGCTCGATTTCCGGGAAGTCGAGGTTCGAAATCTGACCGACCTCGGGCATCGGGATCTTCTGGTAGGAGAGCGCTTCGGGCGCATTCTCGTCCGGCGCGACGAACGGCAGCGGCGCCATCGGCTTCTCGCCCGGCTCGGGCTGGCGATAGTAACGGGGCCGCTGGCTCGCGGCGCCGCCGCTCGAGCCTTTGGCTTCCTCATAGGCGTCGCGCTCGCCGGGAACGACCCGGAGCGCGTAGACCGGGCGGGTCAGCCACTTCTGCATCGCCGCCTTGACGCTCTCCGGGGTGACCCGGCCGTAGGCGAGGAGCTGCTTCTTGTAGAATTCCGGATCGTCGGCGTAGAGCGCGCCCTCGGCGAGGGCGACCGCCTTGCCGCCGAAGCCGCCGACCTGCTCGAGCCCGCGTATCCGGCCGGCGACGTCCGACATGACGACCCGCTGGACCTCGTCCTCGGTCGGGCCGTTCCGGATCAGTTCGGCGACGATCTGGTCGAGCCGGGCGGCGACGACGTCGGGATTCACCCCGGGCTTGACGTCGACCTGGATCTCGAACTGGCTGACCCGGTGGAAGGGCAGGATATAGGCTCGGACCCCGACCGCGGTCTGGTCCTTTCGAACCAGCTCGTTGTCGAGCCTCGAGCTGGCGAGGCCGCCGAGCACGCCCGCGGCGACGTCGAGCTGGACCGCGGCATCGTCCAGCATCCCGGGCACGATCCAGTTGCGGTAGAGCCGGGTGTTGGCGACCCGGTCCTTCATCACCTCGACCTTGGGAGCCGGCAGCGTCGGCACGTCCGCCTTGGCTGGCGTGTTGACCGGCCCGCGCGGAATAGCGCCGAAATGCTTCTCCACCATCGGCCGGACCTCTTCGGCCGAGACGTCGCCGGCGAGGACGAGGACGGCGTTGTTCGGGCCGTAGCGGGCGCGGAACCAGGTCTTCACGTCCTCGAGCGTCGCGGCGTCGAGGTCCGCCATCGAGCCGATGGTCGAGTGGCGATAGGGGTGGCCCTCGGGGAAGAGCGCCTCGAGCTGGGCATATTCGACGAGGCCGTAGGGCTGGTTGTCGCCCTGGCGCTTCTCGTTCTGGACGACCCCGATCTGGTTGGTCAGCTTCTCCTGGGTCACGGCGCCGAGCAGATGGCCCATCCGGTCGGCCTCGAGGAACAGGCCGCGCTCCAGCGCCGGCTTGGGTACGGTCTGGAAATAATTGGTTCTGTCGAACCAGGTGGTTCCGTTGAAGTCGGTCGCGCCGATCTCGCGAAGCGGCTCGAAATAATCGCCGGGCGCATTTTCGGAGCCGTTGAACATCAGATGCTCGAACAGATGGGCGAAGCCGGTCTTGCCCCTGGGCTCGTCCTTCGAGCCGACATTGTACCAGATGGAGATGGCGACGACCGGCGCCTTGCGGTCCTCGTGAACGATGACCCTCAGGCCGTTGTCGAGGGTGAATTGCTCGTAGGGAATGTCGATCTGGCGGACGAGCCGGGCGACGGGCGCGGGCCCGGCCGAATCCGCCGGAGCCGCTTCGGCGGCCATTTCGGCGGGAGCGTCCGAAACGCTCGCCACCTCGTCCGAGGCGGTGGAGGCGCAGCCGGCGACTGCGAAAGCGGAAAAGAGCGCAATGGGGAGCAAGAGGCGGCGCATTTTCGGCAGTCCTTCCCGAATCTTATTTCGCGTGGACCTATAGCGGCCGCGCTTTCCGCGCAATATGCGGCGGGCGTACAGGCACAACTCACTCGTCATTCCCGCGAAGGCGGGAATGACGCTGGACCGGGCGCTTTTGACGCGCCGTCGATCTGCTGTAGGGAACGGCGACCCTAATCGCCCAGGATTTCTCATGCGCTTCAAAGCCTTCGGCTTCGCCTTCCTCAGCCTCGCCCTCGCCTCCCCCGCCCCGGCCCAGCCGGCCGCCTCCCAGCCCTCATTCTCCCCGGAAAGCTTCCGAAGCCACGTCACCTTCCTCGCCGACGACAGCCTGGAAGGACGCGACACGGGCAGCCGCGGATACGATATCGCCGCCCTTTACGTGGCGAGCCGCTTCGAGGCGCTCGGGCTGAAGCCGGCGGGCGACGGCGGCTGGTACCAGCAGGTGCCGTTCCTCGAATCGCGGCTCTCCGGCGAGCCCGGCTCCCTCTCCATCGGCGGCCGCCGATTCGTCCACGGGCAGGAGATCGTCCTGAATCCGACGCCCGACGAGGCGCCCGTCGCGGTCGAGGCGCCCGCCGTCTTCGTCGGCTACGGCCTCCAGGCGCCGGAGATCGGGATCGACGATTACAAGGGCCTCGACGTGCGCGGGAAGGTGGTCGTCGCACTGAACGGATTCCCGAACGGGATGAAGAGCGACGTCGGAGCCCATCTCAATTCGGACAAAAGGGCGGTCGCTTCGAGGCAGGGGGCGGTCGGCTTCATTTCGATCCGGAGCCTTTCGGAAGCGAAGAGGCGGCCCTGGGCGCGGCTGCAGCAATATGCGAACGAGCCCAGCCTCGGCTGGATCGGGAAGGACGGCCGGCCTTACTCCCCGGCGCCGGGCCTGCGCTTCCGGGCGACTCTCGACTCGCCCGCCGCCGAAGCCCTCTTCGCCGGGGCGAAGATCCCGCTCGGCCGGGTTCTGGCTGAGGCCGAGCGCAAGGGCGGGCGGCCCCAAGGCTTCGCGCTGAAGCCGAGGATCGCCGTCAGCCAGCAAAGCGCCCTGCGCCGGTTCTCGAGCCCGAACGTGCTCGCAATTCTGCCGGGATCCGACCCCAGGCTGGCCGGCGAATATGTGCTTCTGATGGGCCATCTCGACCATGAAGGGATGAAGACCGAGGGAGACGGCGACCGCATCTACAACGGCGCCATGGACAATGCCGTCGGGATCGCCACCATGCTCGAGGTCGCCCGGGCGATGGCCGCCTCGCCCGACCGGCCGAAGCGCTCGATCCTGTTCGCCGCGGTCACCGCCGAGGAGGACGGGCTGCTCGGCGCCCAGTATCTCGCGCGCCACGGGGTGTCGGGCGGCAAGGTCGCCGCCGTGGTCAATCTCGACATGCCGGTCCTGCTCTACGATTTCACCGACGTCATCGCCTTCGGGGCGGAGCATTCGACGATGGGGAAAGCGGTTGAGCGCGCCGGCCGCGGAATGGGCGTAGCGCTCTCGGAGGACCCGCTTCCGCAGGAGGGCCTGTTCACCCGCTCCGACCATTACCGCTTCGTCCAGGAGGGCGTCCCCTCGGTCTTCCTGATGACCGGCTTCGCCAACGGCGGCCGGGAGAAGTTCACCGGCTTCCTCTCCACCCATTATCACAAGGTCAGCGACCAGCTCGGCCTGCCGATCGACTGGAAAGCCGGAGCCAAGTTCGCCCGGATCAACTACGAGATCGCCCGCGAGATCGCCGACGCTCCGCAAGCCCCGCGCTGGTATTCGGACAGCTTCTTCGGGAAGGCTCTGGCGCCCGGGCGGGAGAATGCGGCCCGATAGCGCGCCCCTCGCGAGAAAGCCCCGCTTAATTCGGTGACAGTGCACTAATTTCGCTAATTCGGTGACGCTGCACTAATTTCCGAAACAGCCCGAATTCGGTGACAGTGCATTCATTTCAAATAATCCATTGTCACCGATTAGCGCAAAAAATGCACTGTCACCGAATTGCCGGGGCGGCCGCATCGGGTCGCTAAAATAATGCACTGTCACCGAATTGATGTCGCCGGATCGAGTGGGGCCGGGGATCAGGGGCGCTTCGGCTTGCGGCCGCGGCGGCCGGGAGCGAGTACCCGGCCGGACAGCGCCTCGAGCCGGTCGAGGAAGGCGCGGTCGCCGACCGGCCTTCCGACGCGCTCGGCGCGGCGCAGGCTTTCGCTTCTTTCCGGGTCCTCGCCCGCCTCCAGCAAGGCGGCGAGATCCGGATAGCGGGCGGCGACCGGACCGGGGACCGTCAGCCCGTCCTCCCCGCCCCCGAGATGGACGTGAACGCTCGACCAGCGCCAATCGAGCGCGCGCTCGACCAGCCCGGCCCGGACCGGGTTGAGAAGGACGTAGCGCATAGCGGCGGCGAGATGCGCCTCGTCCATCGCGACGCATCCGAACCGTCCCTGCCAGAAATGGCCGCAGCGGTCCTCGCGGGCGTGGATGTAGCCGGCGTAGCGCCGATGCAGCGGCGCCAGCGCCCGGCGCAGGCCGTCGGAGTCGGACGGCGCGAGAATGAGATGGACGTGATTGGGCATCAGCACCCAGGCCCAAGCTTCGACCCCCTGCGCCCGGCAGGCGGCGGCGAGCCAGTCGCGGTAGCGGGCATAGTCGCCGTCGCGGAAGAAGACCCGGGCTCGGCCATTGCCCCGCTGAGTGACATGATGAGGTGTTCCGGGGACGACGAAACGGGCAAGGCGGGCCATGGAGAGAGGCTGACATGGCTGGAAAACAGGGTCAAGAGGCAGTCGATTCATCGTTTTCACTAATGTGTGCACTGTCACCGTTATTGGAAATAATACGGTGACAGTGCACATTTGCCGACCATTACCGCTTCGTCCAGGAGGGCGTCCCCTCGGTCTTCCTGATGACCGGCTTCGCCAACGGCGGCCGGGAGAAGTTCACCGGCTTCCTCGCTACCCATTATCACAAGGTCAGCGACCAGCTCGGCCTGCCGATCGACTGGAAAGCCGGAGCCAAGTTCGCCCGGATCAACTACGAGATCGCCCGCGAGATCGCCGACGCGCCCGAGGCCCCGCGCTGGTACGCGGACAGCTTCTTCGGAAACGCGCTGGCGCCAGGACGGGAGAAGGCGGCGAGGTAGGTCGCACACCGTCGAGCGCCCCTTGTGTTGCTCAAAGGCCACACCATATCCGTCCCGACGGATTGAGAAGGGGCAGATATGAACCTTGAGAAATTCACCGAGCGGGCGCGGGGCTTCCTGCAGTCGGCGCAGACCGTGGCGCTTCGGATGAACCACCAGCGGATCGCGCCGGTCCATGTGCTGAAGGCCCTGCTCGAGGACGAGCAGGGCATGGCTTCGGGCCTGATCGCCCGCGCCGGCGGAAGCGCCGAGGCGGCGCGGCGGGAGACGGACGAGCAGCTGGCGAAGATCCCGGCAGTCTCGGGCAGCGGCGCCAATTCCACGCCCGGCCTCGACGGCGAGACCCTGCGGGTGCTCGACCAGGCCGAGCAGGTCGCCCAGAAAGCGGGCGACAGCTACGTCACCGTCGAGCGGATGCTTCTGGCCCTTGTGCTTGCGACGACGACGGGGGCCGGCAAGGCGCTCGCCGACGCCGGGGTGAAGGCCGAGGCGCTCAATGCCGCGATCAACGAGCTTCGCGGCGGCCGGACCGCCGACACCCAGTCGGCCGAGGACCGCTACGACGCGCTGAAGAAATTCGCCCGCGACCTCACCCAGGCGGCGCGCGACGGCAAGCTCGATCCGGTCATCGGCCGCGACGAGGAAATCCGCCGCACCGTCCAGATCCTCGCGAGGCGCACCAAGAACAATCCGGTGCTGATCGGCGAGCCCGGAGTCGGCAAGACCGCCATCGCGGAAGGCCTGGCGCTTCGGATCGCCAATGGCGACGTTCCCGACAGCCTCAAGGACCGGCGGCTGATGGCGCTCGACATGGGCTCGCTCATCGCCGGAGCGAAATATCGCGGCGAATTCGAGGAGCGCCTCAAGGGCGTGCTCGACGAGGTCCGCCAGGGCGAGGGCGACATCATCCTGTTCATCGACGAGATGCACACGCTGATCGGCGCGGGCAAGAGCGAGGGCGCCATGGACGCCTCGAACCTTCTGAAGCCGGCCCTGGCCCGCGGCGAGCTCCACTGCATCGGGGCGACGACGCTCGACGAATATAGCAAGCATGTCGAGAAGGATCCGGCGTTGCAGCGCCGCTTCCAGCCGGTCGTGATCGGCGAGCCGACGGTCGAGGACACGATTTCGATCCTTCGCGGCCTGAAGGAGAAATACGAGCTCCACCACGGCGTTCGGATCACCGACGGCGCCCTGGTCTCCGCGGCGACGCTCAGCCACCGCTACATCACCGACCGTTTCCTTCCCGACAAGGCGATCGACCTGATGGACGAGGCTGCCTCGCGGCTTCGGATGGAGGTGGAATCGAAGCCCGAGGAGATCGAGAATCTCGACCGGCGGATCATCCAGCTCAAGATCGAGCGCGAGGCTCTCAAGAAGGAGAAGGACCGCGCGTCGCAGGACCGGCTCAAGGCGCTGGAGGAGGAGCTGGCCAATCTGGAGCAGCAGTCCGCCGAGCTGACCACGCGCTGGCAGGGCGAGAAAGAGAAGCTGGCGGGCGAGGCCAGGATCAAGGAGGAGCTCGACCGGGCCAGGCTGGAACTCGAACAGGCGCAGCGCGCCGGCGACCTCGCCCAGGCGGGCGAGCTCCAATACGGCCGGATCCCGGCGCTGGAGAAGCAGCTCGCCGAGGTCGAGGCGGCGAGCCAGGGCGCGATGCTCCGCGAGGAAGTGACGAGCGAGGACATCGCGTCGGTCGTCGCGCGCTGGACCGGAATTCCGATGGAGCGGATGCTCGAGGGCGAGCGCCAGAAGCTGATCAACATGGAAGCCGAGATCGGGCGCAGGGTGATCGGCCAGGAGGAAGCGGTGCGCGCCGTCGCCAGGGCCATACGCCGCTCCCGCGCGGGCTTGCAGGACCCGAACCGGCCGATGGGGAGCTTCCTGTTCCTCGGGCCGACCGGGGTCGGCAAGACCGAGCTCACCAAGTCGCTGGCTCTGTTCCTGTTCGACGACCCGCAGGCGATGGTCCGGATCGACATGTCGGAGTTCATGGAGAAGCACTCGGTCGCCCGGCTGATCGGAGCCCCCCCGGGCTATGTCGGCTACGAGGAAGGCGGAGTGCTGACCGAAGCGGTCCGGCGCCGTCCCTACCAGGTGATCTTGTTCGACGAGGTCGAGAAAGCCCATTCGGACGTCTTCAACATCCTCCTGCAGGTGCTCGACGACGGCCGGCTGACCGACGGCCAGGGCCGGACGGTCGACTTCACCAATACGATCGTCATCCTCACTTCGAACCTGGGCAGCCAGTTCCTCACCAACCTGAGCGAAGGGCAGAGCGTCGACGACGTCGAGCCGCAGGTGATGGAGGTGGTGCGCGGCCATTTCCGGCCGGAATTCCTCAACCGCCTTGACGAGATCATCCTGTTCCACCGGCTCGCCGCCGAGCATATGGCGCCGATCGTCGACATCCAGGTCGCCCACGTCCGCAAGCTGCTCGCCGACCGCAAGATCGGCCTGGAGCTCAGCGAAGGCGCGCGCGCCTGGCTCGGCCGGGTCGGCTACGATCCGGTCTACGGCGCCCGGCCGCTGAAGCGGGCGGTGCAGAGATATCTGCAGGACCCGCTCGCCGACGCCATCCTGCGGGGCGACGTGCCCGACGGCTCGACCGTGAGGGTGGACGAAGGCGACGGAGGGCTGAAGCTTCAGACCGATGAGAAGGCGGCGGCTTAGGCGCTGCCGTCATTGCGAGCGTAGCGAAGCAATCCAGGGAGCCTCCGAGGCCGCTGGGTTGCTTCGTCGCTTCGCTCCTCGCAATGACGGCGCCTACATGCCGTTATTGGTATGGCCGAATGCGCCTTGGAGCGCGCCCCATTCCTGCTGGGTGCGCTGGCTCATCAGCGACCATTCGTGCGCCGTGGCGCAGAGCCGCTCGAAGTCGACCAGCGAGCCGGTCTTGACCCGGCGGCGGCAGATCTTCTTCTCGGGCTTGGTCGCGGCGGCGATCCTTATCGGCGCCGCGACGGTCGCTTCGCCCTTGGGCAGCCGCCAGTTGACGACGCCCTCGGTAACGACATTGGTCTTGCGCCCGTCCGGGCCGCGTACACCCTTGAAGATGGCGCGATCCAGGATCAGGTCGCAGGTTTCCTGGTCGAGCCTTTTGTAGCCGCTGCTTTGGGTGACCTCGCACGCGGTCGCATAGCCCTCGCGGTCGAGCGCGACCTTGAACACCACCGAACCCTGCTCGCCGGCGGCGCGCGCGCGCTCCGGATACTGGCTGAGGACGACCTCGGCGTTGGCCGAGTCGCGGGCGACCGCTTCGGGGGAAGGCGGGGCGGCGGCCGGAGCCGCGGAGCCCGCGAGAAGCGCCGAAAGGATGATCGATGAAACCATGGCAATGTCCTCTCAATCCGGCCGAACTTTACGCGAAACGGAGCCTGGGTTCAACGCACCGGCGTTGCTTGGTTTCGGTCGGGCGGAAGCGGCGGCAGGAAGTCCGAGCGGCGCCAGAGCGGGTCGGGCGGCTCCTCCGGGTCGGGCAACGCGAAGCTGAGATAGCCGAAGAAGGTGGCGATCAGCCTCTCGCCCGGGTCGAGGATCGCGGCCCGGCCGTGCATGAAGCGGCTGTTGTCCAGCATCAGCACGTCACCGGGCCGCCAGGCCACTTCGACCATGAGCCGGTCCCCGGCCGCCTTGATCGCCTGCAGCCACGCCTCCGGCACCTGCCGCCCGTCGTCGAGCAGCGGATGGTCCGGCCGGTTATTGTTGAAGCGGGCGAACAGAAGGAAGTTGCCGAACGCGGGAGCGTCGACGAACATCGGGCGGTGGAGGGCCGGGCGGGTGAAGAACCTGACCACTTCTTCCCCGTAGCGGCGGAACTGATAGGGACAGGATCGCGGCGGCTGGGCAAGCTGCTCGTCGCTCGGGTCCGCGGTGCCGAGCCAGAATTCGAGCAGCGCCGGCCAGGTCGGCTTCACATAGAGCAGCCGCCGCCCTTCCAGCCCCCGCCGGACTTCCGCGGGCAGGGCACGGACCAGCTCGACCCCGTCGCAGATCGTCGTCGCTCCGCCGCGGCTCGGGGCCGAGAGACAGGCGAAGAAGGCGGCGTCCGGCTTCCACGGCTCGCGCGACAGCTCGGGATGGAGCGCGAAGGGCCCGGTGCCGCCGTCGACCGTGTGGATGTTGTTGGCGGGATCGAGCGGCTGGCGACCGGGGCTTTCGTTGAAGACGGAGGTCGAGCAGAATGAGCGGGCGAAGGCGTTGAACTGCGCGACGTCGGCGCCGAAGCCGCGCAGAAGCAACGCGCCATGGGCCTTGTAAAGGTCGACGATCGCAGCGGGATCGACGTCGAGGATCGAGCCCTCGCCGGCGGCTTCGATCAGCACCTGGGGACGGCCCGGTTCCGGCAGTTGGATCTTCGGCATGGCGGGGCCGGGGGATAGCCGATGCCGGGGCCCTGAGCTATAGCCGGCGCGATGTCCCTGACGCTCGACGATCTGTTCCAATCCCCCGATCACTACCTCCAGTCCTTCGAGGGAGATTCGGCGATCTTCATGCCGATGGATCGCTCCGCCTATCACCGATCGATCTTTCTCGACCACCGGATCGAACCCGCCGCGGACCGGATCATGCGGCTGCCGCTGACGGCTTTCGCCGGTTCGCCGCCGCCGCCCGCGAGGACGGGATGGATATTCCACGTCGCCCATTGCGGATCGACCCTGCTGGCCCGGGCGCTCGACGATCCCTCGCTGAATCTCGTGCTTCGCGAGCCGCTCGCGCTTCGCCAGCTGGCTTTCGAGCGGGACAGGAAGAAGCTGGCGCTGACCGCGGCGATGCTTTCCAAGCGTTATCGCGAGAACCTGCCGACGATCGTCAAGGCCAACGTCCCGGTCAATTTCCTGCTCCCCGATCTCGCCGCGCTCGATCCGCGGGCGCCCGCGATCTTCCTCTACAGCTCGCTCAGGGATTATGTGCTCGCGATCCTTCGAAGCGAGAACCATCGCGGCTGGCTGCACCGGGTCACGGTCCAGCTCGCCGCTCATCTGGGCGACCTTTCGAACCTGTCCGACGCGGAGCGCTGCGCGGCTTTGTGGCTGGCGCAGATGCGGGCGTTCGCCGAGGCGATCGCGCTCATGCCCAATGGCCGGGCGCTCGATGCCGAAACCTTCTTCTCGGCCCCGAGCCCGACGCTGCGAGCCGCCGCGGCCCACCTCGCCGTTCCGCTGAGCGGATCCGCGATCGAGGCGATCGTTGCCGGGCCGCTGTTCGCGACCTATTCGAAAAATCCCGAAATGCCGTTCGACAATGAAGCGCGCCTCGCCCGCCGCGCCGAGCTGGAAGAGCCCCTCGGCCGGGAGCTCATCGAGGCCCAGAGATGGATCGAAGCCACGGCCGGCGAGAAAGCTCCGGCGGCATCGGCACTCGCCCGCGCGCGGCTGGAGGCCTGACCCTCAGTCGCTGACCCCGATCCCGGCGCCCCCGCCGCTGCCGGCTCCGGCCGCGACTTCGTAGAAGCGGCGCAGCAAGTCGCGCTCGGTCTCGCTGATATAGGGGTTCCAGACGTCGAAGATCAGGATCGCCCGGACCTTGTCGGAGCGGTTCCAGGCTTCATGCTCGATCGTGTCGTCGAAAGCCCAGGCGCGGCCCACTTCCCATTCGCGAGTCTCGCCGCCCACCCGGAAGGAACAGCCCGGCGGGACTATGAGCGGCAGGTGGATAATCGCCCTGACGTTGCTGACTCCGCTGTGTGCCGGCAGGTGCGCGCCCGGCTGGAGCAGTGAGAAGAAGACGGTGGGCGTGCGGCCGGGCAGGTCCGAAAGCGGCAGCGCCTCGACGGCCGCCGCGGTCTTCGGCACCCGGGCGCAGACCGCCTCGTCGCGACGCCCGTCCTTCCACAGGTGCAGCGCGCCCCAGTCGAGCTTGTGGTCGAGCGGCGACCATTTGTTCGCCGGGGTCCCCGGTTCCATCGCGACATAGGGACGGATCGCGGAGCGGTCCTCCGCGAGCAGCGCCTCGAGCTCGCCGCGGATAACGTCGGTCTTCGCCTCGATCTTCTCCAGCCAGGGGAAATGGCTGCGCTCGAAATATTCGTCGGCGGGCAGGAAGGGGAAATGCAGTCCGGCAGGCTGGTTGGCGTAGATTTCGCGGCGGCCCAGTGCGTGGTCGATGCAGGCGTCGAAGCGGCGCCGCTCCGCCGCGTCCAGCCCCTTGCGCGCTTCTTCCAGCCCCCCGTCCACCGCCGCCGCGAATCCGGCTCGCTGCTCGGCGACGACCTTGCGGGCATGTACCAGCCTCGCCTCCAGAGCGGGCGGGCGGTCTTCGATCATCGCCGCCAAAGCGAGCACCCCGGACCAGCGCTCCGCCGCGCTCGCTCGATCGCCGGTGCGTTCGAACAGCTCCGCCAATCTGACCAGAGCCATGAAGTGGCGCCGGTCGATCGCCAGCGCCCCCTCCAGCGCCTGCCGCTCGCCGGAACCGTCGCCCTGCTCTCGACAGGTCCTGGCGAGGTTCATCCACAGCTCGGGCGATCCGGGGTCCGCGGCGATGGCTCGGCGGAACAAGGCGACACTTTCGTCATGCCTGCCCAAAGCGAGTACGGTGAGGCCGAGCGCGTTCAGCGCCATCGGGTGCTCGCCCGCTCGGGCGAGCAGGTCCCGAAGCAATTCGTCCGCCTCGCCCGGGCGCCCGGCCTGGCGCGCCTGCCTGGCTTGGGCCAGGGTTCGCTGAAGCTCGGCTTGATCCATGGCCGACCGATATCGCAGTCGGCTCGGGCGGGCAAATGGGCCTGCATCTCGATCCCCATCTCAATTCCCGCTGGCTCATCGCGCAACGCAGGATACAGATGATCGCGCCGGACATGTCGAAGCGAATCGAAAAAGAGAAGCGGGCCAAGGCGCTCGATCCCTCGAAGCGGGAGCGGATCGAGGCGGCGCTGGCGCAAGGCGACATAGCGCGGGCGGCGACCGTCGCCGAAGTCGCTCTCGCGGCGGGCCAGTCGGATCCGATGGTCCTCAACCTGGCCGCCTGGCGCCGCGAGGAAGCCGGCGATTATCCGGGCGCTCACCGCTTGCTGAAGGAGGCGCTCGCCCTCGCCCCCGGCGACGTCATGGTGCTCGGGGCGATCGGCGCCGTGCTTCGCAAGGAGCATCGGCTGGACGAGGCGCTGGCGGTGCTCGACCGGGTCGTCGCGGCCGAGCCCCGCCACTCCGCCGCCTGGCTCGAGCGCGGTTACACGCTGGAGGCCTTGCGGCTGGAGACGGCGGCCGCGGAGAGCTATTCGCGCGCCCTTGCGCTGGACCCCGATATGGCTCCGGCCCTGGGCAAGCTCGCGGACATCGCGGCCAGGAAAGGGGACCGGGAAGCGGCGAAGGCCTATGCCGATCGCGCCCTCGCCCTCGATCCGGACAATCCGGCCGCGACCTTCGCGGCCGCGGCCATGGCCCTGGAGCAGCGCGACGGCGAGAGCGCCGCCGGGCGGCTCGACCGCCTTTTGCGGACTCCGCTGAAACCCGACGACCGAACGCGGGCGTTGACCCTGCTCGGCGATGCTCTGGACCGGCTGGACCAGCCCGTTCAAGCGTTCGATTCCTGGCAGGACGCGCAGCGCAATTTCAGGGCGGCTTACGGGCCGCTGCTCGAGCCCGGACCCGGACGCCCGTCGCACCGCAGCTTTATCGAGACGATCGCTGCACAGGTCGAGGGCGCACCGCCGATGGCGAGACCGCGGGCCGGGCCGCCGGTCGCCGGCGCCGCTTCGGGCCATGTCTTCCTGCTCGGCTATCCCCGTTCGGGCACCACCCTTGTCGAGAACATCCTGGCGAGCGCGGTCGACGTGGCGGCGCTCGAAGAGCAGGACACGCTCGCCGACAGCGACGGAATCCTGATCGCGAACGACGGCACGATGCCGGATCTCGACACTCTCGATCCGTCGCTGCTCGCCGACCTGCGCCAGCGCTACTGGTCGAGGGTCCGCACTCTCGCCGGCGACGTAACCGGGCGGGTCTTCGTCGACATGAATCCGTTCAACGGGATGAAGCTGCCGATCATCGCCCGGCTGTTTCCGGACGCCCGGATCCTGATCATGCGCCGCGACCCGCGCGACGTCGTTCTGAGCTGCTTCCGGATCAACTTCACCCCCAGCGCGGGAACCTACGCCTTCACCGACCTCGAGGAGACCGCGCTTCACTACGATGCGATGATGCGCCTCATCGAGCTGTGCCGCGAGCGGCTGCCCCTCGCCTTCCATGAAGTGCGCTACGATCGTCTGGTCGCCGATTTCGAAACGACGGTGCGCGCTCTGGCAGAATTCGCCGGGATCGCCTGGACGGAGGATTTCCATGCTTTCGACCGTACCGCTCGAAAGCGCGGGGTGCGCACGGCGAGTGCGACCCAGGTTCGGCGCGGCCTCTATGACGGCGGCGGCCGGTGGCGCCGCTACGCGGAGCAGCTGGCGCCGGTGCTTCCGATCCTCGCCCCCTGGGTGAAGCGCTTCGACTTCGACCGTTAGCATATCAACAGCCAAAGTAGCGGGGCCACACGATATCCTCTCCCGCTTTCCGCGGGAGAGGGGTCCAGAGGCGTGGGCCAAATGTCGGCAGGCCTGGCCGCCTCGGTGAGGTCGAAGTTCAAGACTCAAAAAAAAGGGGCGGCCCGAAGGCCGCCCCGATAGTTTGAACGGTCGTTCGCCTTAGAACTTCAGGCGACCGCCGACCGCGAAGCGGCGGCCCAGAGCGTCGTAGGTCGACGGATAGGTGTTGCCGCTGTTGAACGAGGTCGTACCGATGGTCGAACCGACGACCGGCGGAGTCTTGTCGAACAGGTTCATGACCGTCATCGTCAGGTCGAAATTCTCGGAAACGCCGAAGCGAAGCGCGAGATCGAACCAGTCGTAAGCGCCGATCTTGCCGAAATTGACGTCCTCGCCGGCCAGCACGCCCGTGCCGATCGTGCCGGTGAAGAACGTGATGCCCGGCTCGGCTTCCACGCCGGAGATGTGGCGCCACAGCAGCGACACGTCGATGTCTCCGAAGCTCAGGGTCGAGCGGGCATTCCAGCTCCACTCCGGCTGGATCGAGCCCGGGGCCGAGCTCGGGCCGGCCGAACCCGGCGAGCCGCAGTTCGGGCCATATTGGCCGATGCACTCGCGGGTGCCGGACGGGGGCAGGGCGCCGCCCGCACCCGGAACGCCCGGCGGCAGGACCGAGTTCGGGACGATCGCCTCGAACTCGGACCGGTTCGTCCAGTTGCCCTGGAAGCTCAGGTTCAGCCTGGCGAAGCCGAGGTCGCGGCGGTAGTTCGCCCCGAAATCGATACCGTCGGTGAGGATCCGCCCGGCATTCGAGGTCGGGAAGATCAGGCCCTGGGTGGTCGCGGCGTCGCCGTCGAGACCGCCGGTCACCGGGTTCCGCCGGAAGAGCTGGCAGATCGGATTGTTGACGCTGTCCGCGGTAACCCCGGTGCCGTTATTGTCGCCGAAGCAGCCGGTGATGAGATCGCCCGAACCGGGCTGGGTGATCGCGTCCTTGATGTGGATCTTGTAGTAATCGACGGTCAGCGACAGGCCCGGGATGAAGTCGGGCTGGAACACGACGCCGATCGTGTAGCTGTTCGCCCGCTCGGGCCTGAGGGCAAGGCTTCCGGAGAAGGTGCCGTTCGCCTGGGCAGCCGTCGGGTTGATGATGTTCCCGATGGTCGAGAGCGGCGCTCCCTGCGACAGGCACAGGGCCCGCAGCGCAGGGTCCGTGACGGGGTTGCGAGCCGGATTGTTGGAGCGGCACGGATCGGTCGCCACGGTCGTGAGGCCGGTATTCACCGGCGCGAACAGCTCGCCGATGTTGGGGGCGCGGACCGCCCGCTGGTAGTTGCCGCGGAACTTGAGGCCGTCGAACGGCTCCCAGGTGGCCGCGCCCTTCCAGGTGGTGGTGTTGTAGCTGGGCGAACCGGGCGCATCGACCTTGTAGTCGGAATAGCGGACGCCCGCCTCGAGCGTCAGGGACTCGAAGAAGGGCCGGTTCTGGACGATCGGCGCGATGACTTCGGCGTAAACCTCCCTCACGTCGTAGGCGCCTTCGAAGGGAAGCACGGCGCCGCCGGCGCCGCCCAGCTCGCCCGCGGTCTGCGAGAGCGTGTCGGCTTCCTGCTCGGCCGTATACTTGCGGTATTCGGCGCCGACGGCGAAGCCGATCGGGTCCTCGGCCCAGGGGGCCGAAGCGCCGAAGTCGCCGCTCAGAAGCGCCCTCGCCTGGGCCAGCGACGCCTTCTGCGCCGTGCCCGCGAGGGTCGTGAAGAAGTCGACCGCGCCCGGCGAAATCGAACCCGCGCCGCCGAAGATGTTGGTCGGGACGCAGCCCGTCGTCCCGGAACCGGAGCCGGCGAGAGGCGGCAGGTTCGGGTTGGTCGGGTTGGGAACGGTCGGCGACGGACCCAGGTTACAGGTGGTCGGGCTGGTCGTGTAGAGCGACGTGCGAAGCCTCGAGATCGAGGTGTAGCCCTGCTGCTCCTGCCGGTTCTCGGATTCGCCGTAGGCGCCGGCGATATCGAGGCCGATCGTGTCGGTGATCCCGATCCGGACGCCGGCGCGATAGTCGAACATCGTCGTCGTGAATTCGGAGATGCGGGGTCCGGCCTCGACGAGGCGGCGGCCGATGTTGGTCTGGAAGGCCCGGAAGTTCGGATCGGTCGGGCTGGTCGCCAGCGCCGCCGCGGCGCACTGCGCCGGAGTCAGCGTCTGGACGCCCGGAGTGGTGAAGTCGAAATCGTTGCTGGCGCAGAATTGCGCGCGGGCGCCGGCCGGAAGGAAGGGATTGCTGACCGGGATGAGGGCCAGCTGGCCGAAGATGCCCGACGGAGCGATGATCGTTTCGACCGTCTGCTTGGAGAACATGCCGCGGGTGTAGAATTCGACCCCGTCGGCCAGCTCGTAATGGCCGGAACCGAAGATGTTGAAACGCTCGAACGGCGTCTGGAAGATGTTGAAGGGATTGAAGTTGAAGGCGTCGGTCGGGCCGAAATAGGGCCGGGTCAGGCCCGATTCGGGAACGATCGTGTTCTGGCCGAGGCCGGGGCGGGTGAAGCGGGCCGGGACGGTCGTTCCCGAACCGCCGGCATTGCCCGAGGTCGAAGTATAGTTGTTGATCGAAATCCGGCGGGCGCCCTGATAGATGGGATCCGCCTGCTGATAGCCGATCGAGAGGACCGCATTGCCGCGGCCGTCGTCGAAATTGGCTCCGACCGTCGCGTCGACCCGGAAGATGTGACCGTCGCCGCGCTGAGTGATCTGCGAGCTGGCGCCGAGCTCCATTCCCGCGAAGTCGCTGCGGGTGATGAAGTTGATGACGCCCGAGACGGCGTCGGCGCCGTAGGTCGTCGCGGCGCCGCCGGTCAGGGTGTCGACCCGCTCGACCAGGGCGAGCGGGATATTGTTCAGATCGACCCGGCCGACGAAGTTGGACGGAACGATCCGAACGCCGTCGAGGAGGACGAGGTTGCGGTGGTTGCCGAGGCCGCGAAGATCGGCGTACGAAGCGCCGCCGTTGCCGTTGTTGACGGCGGAGCCGATGCTCGGAGCGACGCCCGGAAGGTCGCGAAGGATCTCTTCGGCGACGTTGGTCTGGCGGAGCTGGAGCTCATCCTGGCCGACGACGGTGACTGGAGAGGATGAGACGAGGTTCGGATTCTTGATCAGGGTGCCGGTGACGACGATGTCGCCGGTGCCGGTCTCCTCGGCCGGGTCCTGTCCGGCCGCGGGCTGAACGCCGCCGGTCGGCGTGTCCTCGTCGGACGGCGCCGGCATGCTGGTCGTTCCGGGCGGCGGGGTGGTGCCCGCGGGATCGTTGGCGTCCTGCGCGAAGGCGGGATTAGCGAAGCTCATGCCCGCGATCATCGTCGAGGCGAGGAGCGTTTCCCTGAATTTGAATTTCGACATTTGCGTCCCCCTTGGTGTTCATAACGGTGAACCGGGCGCAGTTTCGCCCCCCACCCATCCGACACTTGTTTATGACGACGGTGTAACGGCACGCAAGGAGGCCCAATGAGGGCGGTACATTCTTGGTACGGGCTGTAACTTTTCAGCCACAGTCTTGCCGCGGCGTTTCCGAACCCATAATCTCCCCCCTAGGCGGAGGGCATAGTCATGAAGCGTAGCGACAGGATCGTTGCAAGCGTTGCACTTATGGCGCTGGCGGCGCTTACTCCGGCTTCGGCCGCGGCCAAGCCGAAGGCTCAGGACGCTCGCAGCAACGCCCTCATCCGGGCCATCTCCGCCTGCCGGGGAGTGGCCGACGAGAAAGCGCGTCTCGACTGCTACGACCAGGCCGGCGCCCGACTCGCCGAAGCGGTCGACAAGAAGGAGCTGGTCGTCCTCGACCGGCAGGAGATACAGGAGACCCGCCGCTCCCTGTTCGGATTCAGCGTCCCCAACATCCCCCTCTTCCGGGGCGAAAGCGGCGGCGACGACGGCAAGCTCGAAACCACCATCGCGGGAGCCGGCCGGCTCGAGGGAGGCAAGTGGCAGATACGGCTCGAGGACGGAGCGATCTGGCAGACCAACGAGACCCGCCTGAACCTCTCCGACCCCAAGCCAGGCCAGAAGATCGTCATCCAGCGCGGAACGCTCGGCAATTACTTCCTGCGCATCAACGGTCAGCGGGGGATACGGGGCCGGCGGGTAAGCTAGGTCCGGGAGCGGTGGAAGATCACCCCCGCTCCGCCCTCACCGAAAGCTCCGGCGAGGAATAAGCCTGCTGCCGGGCCACGCTCCAGTAGCGAAGCTCGTCGAGGGGGATGGGCTGGCCGGTGGCGGCGCAGCGGACGTGGTCGCCGGGGCTGAGGATCCGGAAGGTCCCCGGCATGTAGTGGAGCCTCGCCTCGCGGCCCTTGTTCGACATCAGCATGCGATTCGCCTCGTCCTCTCAATGCCCTAAAGCAATTTGGGCTGCTCGCCCGCCGGCCGAGCATAAGGCGGACGGCGCGTTCTCTCAACCGGCGGCGTGGAGGCGCCCGCGACTTCGGCGACGACGTCGCCGTCGCGGAAGATCAGCCGCAGCCGTCCCGCCGAGCGCGCCGCATCCGCGGAGATCAGGGTCTTGCCGTCCCGGTCCTCCACCCGCGCATAGCCGCGCTCGAGGGGCCGGTTGGGATGGGCGAGCTCGGCGACCCGCCACAGCGCCTCGAGCCGCTCCTTCGCCCTGGCATGGCCGGCCTTCAGAAGCCCCGGCCGCAAGGCGCCCGCCGACCGCTCGAGCGCGGCCCTGGCGTGGCTCAATTCGGTTCGAAGGCCGCGCGGCAGCCGGTCGGAAAGGTCGTCGAGCCGCTGCCGCTGCGGCGCCAGCAGGGCCTCGCGCTCCGGCCAGCGGCGAAGGCTTGCCTCCAGCTGCTCTCCGGCCCGCTCGAGCGCCCTTCGGGCGCAGCGCTCGATCCGATAGCCGAGCTCGCGAAGCTGGCCGAGCAGGTCGCCGCGCACCGGCACCGCCATCTCGGCCGCCGCCGTCGGGGTCGGCGCGCGCACGTCGGCCGCGAAGTCGCAGAGCGAGGTGTCGGTCTCATGGCCGACGGCGGAGATGGTCGGGATGCCCGAGGCGGCGACGGCCCGGACCACCTCCTCCTCGTTGAACGCCCACAGATCCTCGATCGAGCCGCCGCCGCGGGCGACGATGAGAAGGTCGGGCCGGGCGATCGGCCCGGCCGCCGGCAAGGCGTTGAAGCCCCGCACCGCCGCCGCGATCTGCCCCGCCGCCGTCTCCCCCTGGACCTGGACCGGCCAGACGATGACATGGCAGGGGCAACGGTCGGCAAGGCGGTGGAGGATGTCGCGGATGACGGCCCCGGTCGGCGAGGTGACGACGCCGATCACGCGCGGCTGGAAGGGGAGCTTCCTCTTCCGGGCCGGATCGAACAGGCCCTCCGCCGCCAGCGCCCGGCGCCGCTTGTCGAGCAGCGCCATGAGTGCCCCCTGCCCCGCCAGCTCGAGGCGCTCGATGACGATCTGATAGCGCGAGCGGCCGGGATAGGTGGTCAGCTTGCCGGTCGCGACGACCTCGATCCCGTCCTCGGGGCGGAAGGCGAGACCGGCGGCGGTCGCCTTCCACAGGACCCCGTCGATCACCGCTTTCTCGTCCTTGAGGCACAAATAGCAATGGCCCGAGGCGGCCCGCTTCCAGCCGCTGATCTCGCCGCGCACCCGGACGAAGCCGAAAGCATCCTCGACCGTCCGCTTCAGCCGCATCGACAGCTCGGAGACCGAGAGCGCGGACGCGTTGTCCCCGGGCCTCTCGGTTGCTAACAGCCCTGGGTCCTGAGGAGGGTGATCGCTGTCCATGAATGTCCTGCTGCTTGGCTCCGGCGGCCGCGAGCATGCGCTCGCCTGGAAGCTCGCGCAATCGGAACGCCTCGGCAAATTGTTCGCCGCGCCCGGCAATCCCGGAATCGCCGAGCACGCCCAGATAGTCGCGGTCGACCCCGCCGACCACCGCGGCACCGTCGATTTCTGCCTGAAGAATTCGGTCGAGCTGATCGTCATCGGTCCTGAGGCCCCTCTGGTCGACGGGCTGGCCGACAATCTGCGCACCATGGGCTTTTGCGTCTTCGGGCCGAACCGGATCCCGGCCCGGCTCGAAGGTTCCAAGGGCTTCACCAAGGATCTGTGCGCAAGGCACGGCATCCCGACCGCGCGCTTCGTCCGGGCTTCCGACAAGCTCGCGGCCGAAGCGGCGCTCGAGGATTTCACCGCCCCGCTCGTGGTCAAGGCGGACGGCCTTGCGGCCGGAAAGGGCGTCATCATCTGCGCGACCCGGGAGGAAGCGGAGGCCGCGCTCGACACGATGTTCGACGGGAGCTTCGGAGCGGCAGGGAGCGCTGTCGTCATCGAGGAGTTTCTCGAAGGAGAGGAAGCGAGCCTTTTCGCCCTGACCGACGGCACGACCGTCGTGCCGTTCGGCTCCGCCCAGGACCATAAGCGCGTCGGCGACGGCGATACCGGCCCGAACACCGGCGGCATGGGCGCCTACAGCCCGGCGGCGGTCCTGACCCCGGAACTGGAAGCACGGGCGATGGACGAGATCGTCCGGCCGACCGTTGAGGCGCTGGCCGCCCAGGGCACGCCTTATTCGGGAATCCTCTACGCCGGCCTGATGCTGACGGCCGAGGGGCCCAAGCTGATCGAATATAATGCGCGTTTCGGCGATCCCGAGTGCCAGGTGCTGATGATGCGGCTGGAAAGCGACCTTCTGGACCTGATGTGCGCGGTCGCCCGCGGCCGCCTCGCCGAGGCCGAGCCGCCGCGCTTCTCGGACCGGACGGCGCTGACCGTGGTGATGGCGGCGAACGGCTATCCTGGAACGCCCGAGACGGGCGGAGCGATCGAGGGGCTCGACCGCGCCGAAGGGGAAGAGGTTCGGACCTTCCAGGCCGGAACGGCGCTGGACGGCGGCCGGCTCGTGGCGAGCGGCGGCCGGGTCCTGAGCGTCACTGCGGCCGGTGGGTCGGTCGCGGAGGCGCGCGACCGGGCCTATGCGGCGGTGGCCCGGATCGGCTTTCCTTCGGGTTTCTGCCGGAGCGACATCGGCTGGCGTGAGATCGCCCGCGCCCGCGGGGCCGGATGATGTCGGCAACGCCCGACCCCGCCTCGATCGCCACGGACCCGAACTGGCTTCCGAACCGCTACGACGAAAGCCAGGACCTCATTCATTTCGTCCGCCTGACCCGCGAAGAGCATCGCGCCGTCACCTTCATCACCGACGAATATATCTCCGCCGAGGCGCCGAGGCTGGTGCTCGGGCGCAGCGACGTCTCGGGCGAGGCGAGGCCTCCGGCCCCGATTCACTTCATCTTCCACTCGGCTTATTGCTGCTCCACCGTCCTGGCCCGGGCCGTGGACATCGAAGGCGTTTCGATGGGCCTCAAGGAACCTCTGATCCTCAACGACATGGTCGGCTGGAGGCGCCGCGGCGGAGAGCCCGGTGCGCTGGCGGCGGTGCTCGACGACGTCCTGACCCTTCTCGCCCAGCCTTTCTCCCCCGGGGAAAAGGTGGTGGTGAAGCCCTCCAACGTCCTCAACGGCATCGCCCCGGCCATGCTCGCGATGAGGCCGCAATCCAATGCGATCCTGCTTTACGCGCCGCTGCCCGACTTTCTCCGCTCGATCGCGAGGAAGGGCCTGTGGGGGCGGCGCTGGGTGCGCGAGCTGTTCGTCGGCCAGCTTCGCGACGGGATGGTCGACCTGGGCCTGGGCGAGCGCAACTATCTCGACCTCACCGACCTCCAGGTCGCCGCCGCCGGCTGGCTGGCGCAGCAGGACGCCTTCGCCCGGCTGGTCGACCGTTTCGGCCAGGAGCGGGTCCGGACCCTGGACAGCGCGACCTTGATGGCCCGGCCGGGGGAAGCGATGGAGCGGTTGTCGGACCTGTTCGGCCTCGGCCTCGACCGGCAGGCGGTCGAGCGGGTCCTCGCCGGGCCGGCCTTCACCAGCCACTCCAAGTCCAATGCCGGCTTCAGCGCCGCCGACCGCCTCGCCGAGCAACGCGACGCTGCCGAGACCCATGCCGACGAGATCGAGAAGGTCGCAATCTGGGCGGAAGCCGTGGCGAAGGCCGCGGGCGTTCCGATGCAGTTGAAAGCGCCGCTTCTGTAGCGCCCACCCGCTACCCCGGCGCATCCCGGCGCGACTCAATGGCTTGCGCGGCGCGCGATTTAAGGAAAAGGGAGGGTCATGCCGCCCATCGTCAAAACGATTATCGGTTTCCTGCTCTCGATCGCCGCGGCATGGATCTGGCACGCGCCTCTCGGCCATGGCGAACGCCTGATCGACCGCCTCGAAGTCCGGGCGAAAGCGGAGGTCGCGAAAGCGGAGCTGCCCGACATAAAGGTGAGCCTGGCCCGCAACCCGCTCGCCCGGGCCGCGACCCTGAGCGGGCCTGCCAACGATCTCCAGCGCGAGGGCCTGGGCAGCCAGATGGGCCTCAGCGACTATGCCCGCGACGTCGCGGGCATTTCGGGCGTCCGCTGGGCGGACGAACCCGGGGGCGGGGGCAGGGTCATCCCTCTGTTCCTCGAAACCGCGGCCCTCGCCGCTCTCGCCTATCTCATCGGCCTCGGCCTCGGCTGGTTCCTCTGGGGCCGCCGGCGCGAGCGCTTCGACTGACACGAAGAAGGACCTGATCGAACCATGTGGACCGTCGCCCAAGACAATCTCATCCTGATCGTCGTCGCCCTGCTGATCGGCCTCGCCGTCGCGCTCTGGGCCTTTCGCAAGAGCGGCACCGAGGCGAACCTGACCTCGGACCGGCGCACCGACGGGCCGGAAGGCAACGCCCTTCAGGACGAATTCGCCGCCGCCACCAAGGACGTCGCCGGCGAGATATTGGGAGTCGACGCCAATCCAGACATTCCCGGCGCCGAAGGACCGCCCGACGATCTCCGGCTGATGAAGGGCGTCGGCCCCAAGCTCGCCGCTCAGCTCAACGAGTTCGGGATCACCCGCTTCGACCAGCTCGCGGGCCTCAGCGAGACCGGGGTCGCTCTTCTCGACAAGCGCATGGGCGCCTTCGAAGGCCGAATCGCCCGCGACCGTCTGGTCGAGCAGGCCCGCTATCTGGAGCGGGGCGACAAGGACGGCTTCGAGGCCAAGTTCGGGAAATTGGGCGGCGCTTAAATCCTCCCCGCGATTTCGCGGGGAGGGGGACCGTGCGTAGCGCGGTGGAGGGGTTCTTCGGGGTCCGAGGAAAAGAGCCCCTCCACCGCGGATGCGGGGGAGGAATTCACCCCCCCCGCCGCTTCCTCACCACTTCGCTGGCCAGCAATTTGTCGATCTTGAAGCCGTCCATGTCGACGATCTCGAACTGCCAGCCGCCGAAGGTGAAGCGCTCGCCCACCTCGGGAATGTGCTTGAGCACCGAGAGCGCGAAACCCGCGGTCGTCGCATAGTCGCGATCCTCGGGCAGTGCGATCGCGAGCCGGTCCGACAAAGCGTCGGCGGAGAGCGAGCCCGAGACCCACCAGCTGCCGTCCTCGCGCTCGACCAAAGGCGCTTCCGGGCCGCCCTCGAAGCTGCCGGCGAGCACTCCGGAAATGGCGTTGAGCAGATCGGCGGAGGTCACCAGGCCTTCGAAATGGCCGTATTCGTCATGGACGAACGCCATCCGGGTCTCGCTTCCGCGAAGGACTGCGAGCGCTTCCATCGCGTCCATCTGGTCCGGGACGACCGGAGCCTCGCGGCTTAGCGCGCGCAGGTCGAGCGGCCGTCCCTCGATCAGGGCGGCGACGACGTCGCGGGCCTGAACGATCCCGATCAGCT
Organism: Allosphingosinicella sp.; assembly: GCA_049590095.1. GTDB lineage: Bacteria > Pseudomonadota > Alphaproteobacteria > Sphingomonadales > Sphingomonadaceae > Allosphingosinicella. Next base: position 35,166 of record JBAWCC010000155.1, read on the forward strand.
GGTCGACCGAGCCGTCGGCGACCGGGATCCGGCTGTGCCTGATCTTCAGCAGGGCCTGGCGGACCTCCTCGTCGCCCGCTCCGGCGTCGATCCAGTCGACTTCGGTGCGAGGGGTCATCACTTCGCGGGTGGGTCGGTCGGCGAGGCGCACGACGCCCGAGATGATCGCGCGTTCATATTCCTCGAGCACTCCCGCATGGTGGGCCTCGGCGACGACCAGGTGGAGCTCCTCCGCCGTCACCTTGCCGGAATTGTCGCGGCGCATCCTCAGGAGGCGGAAGATGAGCGCGCTGGTTCCGTCGAGCGCCCAGACCAAGGGCGCCGTCGCCTTGGAAACCCAAAGCATCGGCGGAGCGATCAGTGCGGCGATCGGCTCGGGCGAGCGCAAGGCGAACTGCTTGGGCACCAGCTCCCCGATCACCAGCGAGGCGTAGGTGGTGACGAAGATGACGAGGACGAAGCCCAGCGTCGCCGCCGTCTCCGGGGCGAGGCCGAGCGGCGCCAGCCGGGCCCCGACCGGCCCGCCGAGGCTGGCGCCCGAATAGGCTCCGGCGAGGATCCCGATCAGGGTGATTCCGATCTGCACCGTGGACAGGAAGCGGCCGGGATCGGAGGCGAGCTCGAACGCCGTCCCGGCGCCCCACCGTCCGGACTTGGCCATCGCCTTGAGCCTCGGCTTGCGCGACGAGACGATCGCCATCTCGGCCATCGCGAACACGCCGTTGAGCGCGATCAGCATCAGGATGATGACGACGTCGAACCAAGGGAATGGTTGCAAGGGGGGTGCGGGCGGCATGGCGCCCACGGCTCTTAGCCGGGAAGCTTTCGCCGCCACAAGCGGTTCGTGGCGCCGGGCGATCGGGAACAAGCCGAGCGCAACACGGGTTAGGACTCCTATCCATTCGCCCCTTCACCGGGAAAGGAACCCGTATGCGTATCAAAAACAAGCTTTTGGGCGCGGCCGCGGCCGTCGCTCTCGTCTCCACCACCGCCGCCTGCACGACCAACGCCGAGGGTGAGCGCCGGGTTTCGACCAAGGGCGCGGTCGGCGGAGTCCTCGGAGCTGTCGTCGGCTATTTCGGCGGCGACCTGATCGGCGGCCGGAACGACCGCACCGCCAAGATCCTCGGCGCCGGAATCGGCGCCGTCGCCGGAGCGGCGGTCGGAACCTACATGGACCGGCAGGAAAGGGAATTGAGGGACAGGACCGCCGGCACCGGGGTCGAGATCGACCGTCAGGGCGACGAATTGCTTCTGACCATGCCGGCCGGGATCACCTTCCCGATCAACAGCTACGAGATCCAGCCGCAATTCCGAACCACGCTCGACCAGGTCGCGACGACCCTCGCTGCCTATCCTTCGACCTTGATCGACGTCTACGGCCATACCGACCCGTCCGGCGGCGATTCGATCAATATCCCGCTCTCGCAGAACCGGGCGAGATCGGTGGCGGATTATCTCACCGCCCGCGGAGTCCAGCGCGAGCGGATCGAAACCCAGGGCTTCGGCTCGTCCCAGCCCCTGCCCGGCAATTACAATCGCACCGAGGCCGAGCGCGCGGCGAACCGCCGGGTCGAGATCCGGATCGTTCCGGTCGCTCAGCAGGGCTGATTTTCGTCATTGCGAGGAGCGAAGCGACGAAGCAATCCAGCGGGCCGCCGAGGCCGCACTGGGTTGCTTCGCTTCGCTCGCAATGACGGCTACCGCCGCTCTTTGAAGAACGCCTTCAGCATCTCCGCCGCCTCTTGCTCCCCCATGCCGGAGTAAATCTCCGGCGCGTGGTGGCATGTCGGCTGGGCGAACAGCCTCGGCCCGTGGAGGACCGCTCCGCCTTTCGGGTCGGGGGCGGCGAAATAGAGGCGCGACACCCGCGCCAGCGCCATTGCTCCGGCGCACATCGCGCAGGGCTCCAGGGTCACCCAGAGGTCGCAGCCGTCGAGGCGAGGCGTTCCGAGCGCGGCCGCGGCGGCGCGCATCGCCACCATCTCGGCGTGGGCGGTGGGGTCCCTGTCGAGACGCATCCGGTTGCGTCCGGAGGCGACGACCCTGCCCTCCCGGGTCACCACGGCCCCGACCGGCACCTCGCCGTCCGCGGCGGCGGAGCGCGCCTCGTCGAGCGCCCGGCGCATCGGTTCGGAGAAAGCGGCGGTCACGAAGCCTATTGCTGGTTGGCCTGCTCGCCGCCGCCGACCTCCACGCGAGGCACCTCGACCTGGACATTGGTGGTCGTCGTTCCAACGGTGACGGGGTTCACCTTCACCTCGAACTTGGGCGCCTGGGCATCCTGGGTCTGGTTGAGATCGAGCAGGCCGAACCACACGGCGCCGATGACGAGCAGGATGAGCAAGGCGACAAGCAACAGCACAGCGCGTAACATGGATCAGCTTCCTCCGTTCGTCCGAGACCGAGGGGTACGCGATTCGGTTGCCGCTCCGCAACGACCGTTTCGTCGTCGATATTCCCGCTTCCGGCCGGCTTCCGGCCAGCTTCAGGTTGACGAAACCGCCTCGCGCCGCTATCCGCCCCGGCTTTCCGGGACCGTATTTCGGTTCCGCTTCAAACCAGGACGAGAGATCATGTCGCGCATTTGCGAGCTGACCGGCAAGGGCCGGCAGGTGGGCCACAACGTTTCCCACGCCAACAACAAGACCAAGCGCACTTTCCTGCCCAATCTGCAGAACGTGACCCTGATCAGCGAATCGCTCGGCCGCGGAGTCAAGCTGCGCGTGTCGATGAACGGCCTGAGGTCGGTCGAGCATGTCGGCGGACTCGACAATTGGCTGCTGAAGTCGAAGGACGACAGCCTGAGCCTCAAGGCGCGTCGCCTGAAGCGCGAGATCGCCAAGAAGCAGCAGGGCGAGACGGCGGCGGCGGCCGCGTAAGCGGATAAGTCCACGTCATCCCGGCGAAAGCCGGGACCCCAGCGAGACAGAGGCGCGAGCGTCTTTCCGTCCCGAGGCCCCGGCTTTCGCCGGGGTGACGATTCTCACGCTTCGCTCATTCCACCAAAGCGAATTTCATCAGCAGGGTCCGCTGCAGCGGGCTGTAATTGTCGTCCGAGGCGATCCACAGGATCGTTCGGCCGCCCTCTCGACTGACGCTCAACGCCTCGAGATTGTCGCGGGTCGCCGACCCCTCGAACGCCGCCACCTCCCGTCCCGTGATCGGGACCCTCTCGGCGAGCCCGGACAGGTCCGCGACGGTCAGCCTGATCGTGAAGCCGGCGAACAGGCTGACCTTGCGGTTGAGCAGCGCCAGCCGCCCGTCGGGCAGCAGCGCGGCGTCGGTCACCCGGTGTCCCTCGGGCGGGCGATAGCGCAGACGAAGCGCGGGCGTGCCCGCCACCGCAGGGTCGCCGGCGAAGAGGATGGCCTCGCTGTCGCCGCCCTTGCCTTCCGCGAATATCAGGAACCGGCCGTCGGCCAGCCGCACCATCGCTTCGGGTCCGGCATTGGCTCTCCATTTGCGCATCGCCGCAGGAGCGGCGGACGCTCGGGGCTCGAAGCTCCGCCGGTCGTAGCGCCAGACCGAATTGGCCTGCTCGAAGCCGATCCAGGCCCGGTCCCCATGCACGACGAGCGATTCGATGTCGCGATCCGCCTTTTCGTTCGGCGGGCCCGGGCCCTTCTCGACCATGGCGACCTCGGCCCGCACCGGCCCGCCCCCCTTCGGCAGCGGCAGTCGGATCCGCCAGCCGGCGTCGCTCATCGCAATCACCTCGCCCCCTTCGACGTGGAGCGCGGAAACTCCGCCGATTCGCGCGTCGTTGCTCGTCAGCGACCAGGCTCCCAGGAATTCGAGATCCCCCAGCCGATCGCGGCCGGGAGCGCTTTCATCGAGCGGAACCGGCGTGAATCGGACCAGGGTGACGGCCGGCGGCGGCTCGCGATGCTGCATCGCGGGCGGAGCGAAGGTCGCCAGAAGCACGAAGGCGACCAGGAGGAACAGGATTCGCACGCCGCCTAGGGCGCTCCGGCCGGGCAGCGGACCCGAACCGAGTCCCCCCCGTCGCCCTTGACCGTCAGCCTGGAGCCGTCCTCGTTCAGGGAAAATATGCGAAGGCCGCGCCAGCGCCGGCCCTCGCCTTCATAATCCGCCTCCACGGAAATCGCCCCGGGACCGCCATAGCCGACGGAGCGGACGACGCCGACGCTTTCGTGGAAGCGAAGCTCGCGCGCCGAGACGGTCAGCCGTTCGACGCCGCGCCGGGTGCAGGCTTCCAGCGATCCGTCATAGACGCCGTGGTAGGCGGCGGGGACCGAGTCCACGTGGGAATGGGCTTGGGTCGGCGCCGGCGGGTGCTCCGAGGCACCGTGGGAGTGGGCGTGTCCCGGAGCCGCCGGGTGCGCCGAGGCACCGTGGGAATCATGCCCCTCGGCGGCTTTCCTTTCGCCGATCCTGCCGCTCTCTTCGGTGGCGCATCCGGCCAGCAGCGCCGCAATCGTTCCCGTTAACCACAATGACCTCATCCGTTTGCTCCTTTAGCGTCATACGTAGCGCCAAAGCATCGCTTTGCCGCAAAATTGCAACACCCTCCGGGCCCGAACGTTGTTTCGGACAACGCGGGGTGGCGTTGTGGAGTAACCGTCATGAACAAGATCCTTCTTTCGATGGCCGCCGTGGGCGCCATCGCCGTCGCGGCGCCGGCCGCCTCGCAGACCAATTGGAACGGCAATAACCCCAACAGCTGGAACGCCAATGCCAATGCCGGCATCGCCAACCGCATCGCCCAGCTCGACGCTCGGGTCCAGGCCGGAATCCGTTCAGGCGACATCAACCGCACCGAAGCGACCAACCTTCGCGCCCAGCTTCGCTACCTTGCCCGGCTCGAGGGACGCTACGGCGCCAACGGCTTCACCCAGGCGGAGCGCCGGGACCTTCAGCAGCGTCTGCGCACGGTTCGCCAGCAGGTCCGGGTCGCCGACAACGGCCGCTACGACCGCGACACCCGCTACAGCTGGGACGACCGCTACGACAATGACGGCTACACCGGCCAGGGCGGCCCCTACGAGCAGCCCTACGATACCTATTGCGACAACAACGATCGCGGCGGCATCGGCGGCCTGATCAGCGGCATCCTGGGCGGCCGCAACGACAACGACTGCACCCTTCGGGTCGGCTCGCGCGTGCCGAGCAACCTCTATGCGGTGCCGTCGCAATACCAATATCAGTTCCGGGACGGCAACGGAGTCTATTACCGCTCGGACGGCCGCAACATCTACCAGATCGACGCCCGCACCCGGACGGTGCTCAGGGCCTATTCGATGAACCGCTAGGCCGGTTCCACCGGCTGAGGAAAGGCGCTCCAGCTCCGGCTGGGGCGCCTTTTTCCTTGGTGCAAAATATAAGCTGACGCGACCCCTTAACTCGGTTAAATAGTTCAAGAATCTGTATAGCTTAGGGGATAGGGGATGAAACGCTGGCGCTTTGGATCGGCATTGGCTCTCGTTGCGATGCTGTCGTCCTGCGGGGGCGGAGGAGGCGGCGGCGCGGGCGGCGGCGGCGGGGGC
>JBAWCC010000156.1:0-9111 GCA_049590095.1 Allosphingosinicella sp.
GGCCAGGCGCCTCTGATGGTTCCATGTACCCAGGTACAACAGCGCTATCATCGGGTAGCCCCAAAACCGGAGGGCAAACGCGTATGCGAAGGGCAGAACCTCCGGGTCGACTAGTTTCACCGCGTGACCAGCTGTCCCGACGATTTGAAGCGCAGCTATGCATAGCGGCCAAAGCCTGTCAGCGCGCAGCGCGAGGATGAGAAATCCAAGCAACGTTGCCAAATCGATAAGAAAAATCTCGCGTTCAAACGATAGATAAAGCGCGTCGACGCTTGACAACGCTGCGTAAGAGAGAACTGCCATTGTGAGGAGCGACCCGGCTGTGAGGATCGCCGCTCCCACACGTTCCGGCGGGCCGCCCCGAAGGGCGGCGTAGAGACAGGATCCAAAAAGGAGGCCCAAATAAACCAAGGTGTTGACCACCTTTGTAAGGGACCACGCAGCCGGAAACTGGTCAAGACGAATTCCCTCGAGATGTCATGCAACTACTGAAAGGTGACCGCTCACGCTGAAGCCCGCGGGCACCGGTGGCTTAGGTCCGGCGTCGCCCACAGAAACCGTGCGCAAACCGATCTGGGTTTTTGCGTCATCCAACCTCTTATGTGTTTCGACGATGTCGCAACGGGCGCGTACGAGCGCGGCAAAGGTGGACGCGGCCGACTCAATTGCGTCTTGGCCGAGTAAGGCGGACAGCTTGGCTTCCGTACGTGCACTTACGATGGCGCTGTTCAAATCCGCGGCGCGGGCGAGCGCTATGTCAAGGGCTTCCTCGGCCGCGAAGAGGCTTTCCGCGACCTTCATGGCGGCGTCCCGGCGTTGCTTGAGCATAAATTCTCCCTGTTCGCGGGACGCAGCCCCGCGGCTTTCGATCTCAGTTCTGTCGGTGCCGGCGCGGATTCGCCGGCTTAAACCGAGACCCAGGGCTTCGAAGCCTTTGCCTCCCAACGGCAGGGCCCTCGATGCCAGCCTCGTAACCACGCCGGGTAACCAGGCCTCGTAGTGCCGGTCGAGAGCGGTAGCTTGGGAGCCCCTCCCGGCGTCGCGACGGGGAGGAGTTTTGCTCCTCCGCATCGCAAGCCGGACACCCGCATTTCGCTGTCCGCTCTCGATCGGTCGCCCCGAAATGCGCGGCGATGGGGGGCGCTGGCAATGTCCAATGGTTGGTATACCAACGGCTGGATGCTCCTTGACGGCGGCAGCAGGCGCTTGCCTACGTGTCCCCGAAGGAGTTTCCCGCTTTGGCTTCGGGCGCCGTCCCTCCCTCCGCGAACGTCATGCCCAATGTTGGCCCAGGGGATGAACGCGTTCACCTCCGAGGGCCGGATAGGAGCTCAGCCGAATTCAAGGCGGAGGCCCGGCGGCAGTCGCGCCTGATCGCAAGGAGCTCGAACGAGGCCGACGATCAGGCCTTCGTCGATTCGCTCTCCGGATTTCCAAGTCTGTAAAAGAGCTGAAACGGAATCGGGGCGAGGCCGCGGAGGGCAGGCCCGTTTAGGCGCCTCAGGCCTGGGTCAGCCTGCCCAGCGCCTCGATCGCCGAGACCAGAGCGCCGAAGGCCAAGGCCACGCCGATGGCGATCGCCACGATCCACATCAGCCTCGTCGCCCAGTTGAGGTCGCCCGGCTTCGACGAGCCGGTCGGGAAGTGGAAGGCCGTCGGGCTTCCGCCCGGAGTTGCGACCCGGAAGAAGGCCTGCTCCTCCCGCATCGATCCTCCGGCCGGCTCGTGCGGCTGCCAGCCGCTCACGATCGGAGGAACGAAATTATAGGGATCGGCCGGCGATTGCGGGTTCATCGGCGGGTAGGCGACCATCGGCGAATCGTCGCGACCTTCATGTTCGGCGAGGATTCGCGCCGCGGTCCGGCGGTCGCCGACACCGAGAGTCTTCATCGCCGCCTTGATATGCTGGTCGACCGAGCCGGGCTCGATGCCCATGATCGGAGCGATCTCCTTCGACGTCAGATGCGCGTAGACATGCCTGAGGCAGGCACGCTGTTGCTCGGTCAGCCTGGCGATGCGTTTCGGGTCCATGCGGAATCGGATTATCGCTTAGGACGGGCTTCTACACAATGGGGCAGGTAGAGTCCGCAATTCTGGGCCGGTCAACGCACCGTCCGCCGGTTGGTTTCCCGGCGGTCAGGCGGCGAAGCCGGTGACGAACTCGGCGGTGGCGGCCCGGAATCGGGTCAGCCGGTCGTCGACATTGGCAAAGCCGCTCTCGACCGAGTCGATCTCGCTGGCGACGCTCTCGGTGTCGTGGCGGATGGCGGCGATGCTGCCCGACATCGAATCGGCGGCGAGCGCGGTCTCGTCGACCGCCGCGGTGATCATGGTCACGGTCCGGGCCTGGACCTCCATCGCCTCGCGGATCCGCTCGGCGGATGTCTGGACGTCCTCGACGATCGTCTGGACCGAGCCGTTCGCTTCCACCGTCTGGCGAGTCGCCTGCTGGATTGCGGTGATCTTTCCGGTGATGTCGTCGGTCGCCCGGGCCGTCTGGGCGGCGAGCGACTTCACTTCCTGGGCGACGACGGCGAAGCCCCGGCCGGCGTCCCCGGCCCGCGCCGCTTCGATCGTGGCGTTGAGGGCGAGGAGGTTGGTCTGGCCGGCGATGTCGCGAATGAGGCCGAGGATCGATTCGATCGCCTCGACATGGCCCGACAGCGCCCGGCTCGCCTGCATCGCCCGGCTCGCTTCCTCGCCGGCCCGGACCGCGACTCCGGCGGCCACCTCCACCTCCCGCCTCGCATCCTCGATCGCCCGGATGAGGCCGGCGGCGGTCTCCGCAGCGTCCCGCATCGCCAGGGCCGATTGCTCCGCAGCCTCGGCCACTTCGGCGGTCTTGCCCAGCATTCCGCGGGCGGAAGCGGCGGTCCGGCCGGTCTTCTCTCGAAGCTTCGCCGATTCGCCGGTGGTCGCCTCGACCAGCCCGGCGACGTCGCGCTCGAACTCCTCGCTGCTTCGCCCGCGCGCCGCGGCCGCCTCGTTGGCCTCGAGCAAGGCGAGCTGGGCGAGGATGATGTCGCTTTCGTAGGCGGCGAGCCGCTGAAGTGCCTCAAGCGCCCGGCGAAGTCCCGATTCGTCCTCGAAACGGGCCCGCAAGCCCGCGCAGAGCGAGGCGACGAGCCGGGCCCGCCGGTCCATCTCCTCGGGAACGGGCGTCCCTCGGGCGTAGATGTCGAAGCCCAGGCGGGCCACCTCGTGGATCCACTCCGGATCGACCGGCCGGGTGAAGCTCTCGCGGGTGCGAAGGACGGCGGCCTCGCCGCCGCTGGCCAGCACCGCCGCCTCGATCAGATCCCCCGCCTTGGCCCACAGCCAGCCGAGCTCCCGTTCGAACTCCCCGTCCGGATTGTAGGCGCGCAGGCGGTGGGCGACCTGCTCGTCGGTCAGCTTCTGCAGGATATTTCCGTCCCGGTGATGGAATGCGTCGGCCATGAGGCGGCTCCGATGCGCGGTTGCGTCGGGAGCGGGTTAGCAGGGCAGGGTAAAGGAAGGTTTGCGCCGCGATGATCGCCCCCGGTGCCCTTCAGGCCGCGAATCGCTTCACGAAGTCCGCCGCCGCCGCCTTGAAGCGGGCCATCTCCTCGTCGACCTGACCGAAATTGCTCGTCACACCGTCGATCTCGCGGGCGACATTCTCCGTATCCTCGCGGATCGCGGCGATGGTCGCCGACATGCTGTCCGCCGCGAGCGCGGTCTCGTCGACCGCCGCGGTGATCATGGTCACGGTCCGGGCCTGGACCTCCATCGCCTCGCGGATCCGCTCGGCCGAAACCTGGACGTCCTCGACCGTCTTCTGGATCGAGCCGTTCGCCTCGACGGTCTGGCGGGTGGCCTGCTGGATTGCGGAAATCTTTCCGGTGATCTCGTCGGTCGCCCGGGCCGTCTGGGCGGCCAGCGACTTCACCTCCTGGGCGACGACGGCGAAGCCCCGGCCGGCGTCCCCGGCCCGAGCCGCCTCGATCGTGGCGTTGAGCGCCAGCAAATTGGTCTGGCCGGCGATGTCGCGAATCAGGCCCAGGATCGATTCGATCGCCTCGACATGGCCCGACAAGGCCCGGCTGACCCGGGCCGCGTCCGAGGCCTGGTCGCCGGCGCGGGTGGCGACCTCGCCGGCGAGCTCGACCTCGCGGCGGGCGTCCTCGATCGCCCGGATGAGCCCGGCGGCGGTCTCGGCGGCGTCGCGCATCGCCAAGGCCGATTGCTCGGCGGCGGCGGCGACTTCGGAGGTCTTGCCGAGCATCCCCCGGGCCGAAGCCGAAGCTTCCGAGGCCTGGGCGCGGAGCATCCGGCTGTCGGAAGCGGTGCGCTCGACCGCGCTGACCACGTCATCGGTGAAGCCCTTGCCGTGCGCCCGCCGGCTCTCGCGCTCGGCGCGGCCCTGGAGAAGGCTGAAATGGGCCGCGAACATGTCCGCTTCGAGCAGGGTCGCCTGGGCGAGGCAGCGGGCGAGCCGGCCGAGCCGCTCGGGATCGCCGGAAAGCTTCTCGACCAATATGTCATGGCCTTCGGCGGCGGCGGCGCTGATCGCCGAGAGGAGGGTGGTCAGCGAAACATGGGTCGATTGCGCGTCGAGCACATAGCCGCCGACCATGTCGGCCCAGGCCTGGTTGCCCAGGTCCGTATATTTGGCGGCGAGATAGGGGAGGATCCTTCGGACGTTCTCGTCCATCTCGGCTTCGGAGAAAGCGGCGTTCACCTCCGGGGCTCCGGCGAAATGGGTCCAGAACCGGCGCGCGATCCGCACCGAATCGTTGGCGAGCAGGGCCGCGATCTCGCGGCAATTGGCCTCGAGGCTTCCATCGACGTCGAACAGGGTGATCCGGTCCGCGACCAGCACCTGGGTGAATTCCGAGCTCATTCAATTGCCTTCCACGGGCGATTTCCCCGCTCGTTCTGGCGGCAAAGGCTTAAGAACGCGTTAGCCATCGGCGGCATCAGGCCTTCTCCGCCGGGCGGGAAGATGGTTAATTTCTGAACCAATTACAAAGGCTTGGCGTTGGAGGCTGCGGCAAGGAGAAAGCGAATGAATCCCGAAGCCGCGACCCTCGAGCACAGGCCGCCCCCGCACCAGGCGCGGGTCGACTCCCTCCAGGCGGCGATCCGTTCGGAAGGCCCGGCCCCGCGCCCGGGCCTGTTCCGCCCGCCCCCGGTCCGCCCGGCCCGGTCCGAGCGCGAGATCGACCTCCGGGTCGCCGAGGAGGTGGAGCTCGCCGCCCGCCATATCGAGCAGGTCGGCTCCGCCCTGGTCGCCGACCCCGCCTTCCTCCACCGCCACGGCGCCTCCCTCCAGGCCCTCGACCTCATCAACCAGAATTTGCGCCACCTCGCCGCCATCGTCGCCGCCGCCGACAAGGAAGCGGCTGCCGGGCGGATCAGCCTCGAGGAGCTGAGGCGGCGGCTGACGAGGAAGGGGATAAGGGCGATCGGGGGGTAGGGGTTCGACGTCGCCTTCTGGCCGCATGCTGACGGAGGCAGTGCCGGTGCCAGGCACGTAGCTGGCACGTACCTGGCACCACTGTCTCTGGCCCGCGCTCAGCGCATGACGCAGTTGGTGCCTGCCCAGAGCGCCGTCACGGTGGCATCGGGCCCATCCGCGCTCAGCACGCCATGGAACCCGCCGGCGCTGAACTCGACGCCGAGCGAGCTTCGCTCGACCGCCGGCGCAGCGCCAAGCGCCGCCTGAAGTTCGGAGCGGGGCGTTCCGATGGTGACGCCTCCCGGAGTTCCGATCCACGGCTGCTCGGAGAATTGCCTCAGTTCCCAGCCGACCAGCTTTCCCTGCTGAAGCATCAGCACCATTTGGTCGAAGCTGGCGAACTCCATCGGGCCGGCGCCGCATTCCGTCGACGTCTCGCTGTCGTGGGCCCCCAGAAGCGCTCCGACGCGGGTAATCGCGCCGCGCCCGTCGGTCCCGAAGGCGATTTTCGCAGCTTCGGTGCCGCCGGGTTCGATGCCCTCGGCAGTCAGCAGCAGCCTGGGCGTCGCCGTCTCCTCGCCATGAGCCCCTTGCTCGACCCGGCTGGCGACATTGGCGGGCGTCGCGGCGTTTCCTGCCGCGGCCGCTGCGCCGCGGGCCGTCGTGTTGGAGGCATTGTCCCCGCTGCAGCCTGTCATTGCGACCGCGGCTGCAGTCGCAAAAAGAACATATGCTTTCATAATTCCCCCCATCGGCGCGTGACACTTCTAGGAGCAGCCGCGAGCGGTCAAGCGAGTTGGCCGCTTCCTCACCCGCGGCCTCGGCCGCCGCCAGGGCCAGGCCCGGCTTCGGCGCCGGGGTCTGCGGTGCCAGGCACGTACCTGGCACGTACCTGGCACGTACCTGGGGGGTCTGCGGTGCCAGGCACGTACCTGGCACGTACCCTGCGGTGCCAGGCACGTACCTGGCACGTACCTGGCACCACTGTTTCCTCCCTCGTCGCCGACCCCGCCTTCCTCCACCGCCACGGCGCCTCCCTCCAGGCCCTCGACGTCATCAACCGGAACCTGCGCCACCTCGCCGCCATCGTCGCTACCGCCGACAAGGTAGCGGCCGCGGAACGGATCAGCCTCGAGGAGCTGAGGCGGAGGCTGACGAGAAAGGGGATAAGGGCGATCAGGGGGCAGGGGGTTCGACGTTGCCTCCTGGCTGATTGCCGATGGGCAGGTTCCGCGCTGCGGGCCCGCTCCATTGGACGTGCCCCGCCGCCGCTGCCGGAAGTGTTTGCCCTGATCCGCTCGCGCTGGTGCATCGAGCCCGAAAATGAGGCATGGCGGCGACGGCTGCATCGTTTATAGATTCGGGTATGCCTATCCCAGCCACAAACGCATGATCCTGCGGCACCTCGACCTGAAAGAGTTTCGTGGCTTCCACGACGAGCGGATCGAGTTTGACCCGCAACTGACGGTCATCGTTGGCGCCAACGGTGCAGGCAAGAGCAGCGTGCTCGATGCTCTTTGGGTCCTCCTTGATCAATATTCGGCGCGCCTGCTCGATACGCGTACGAGCGCGAAACGCCTGAGCGACAGCGATGCCAGGCTAGGGTCTGGCGACACGTTGGTCCGCGTTACCGTCGATGACGGAGGCGCAGAGGTGCGCTGGGCGCTGCGAAAGCAAGGCCCCAAGCAGCGCGTACTCCGGCCGACAGGGAGTGACTTGGCAGGCTTGAACGAGTTTGTTCACTTGATCGCCGATCGAGCTCTCGGTGAGGCTGATTATCTCAGCGATGCAACGCTGCCGATTTATTATGATCAGCGGCGCGCGCTGGCCGAAGTGCCGCAACGCAAGCGATCGAAGGCCAAGCATACCGCCCGAGATGCTTTTGCGGAGAGTCGTGGCGAACGCGGCCTCGATTTTCGTGGGTTCGTTTACTGGTTTGAAGAGCGCGAAACCGAGGAGCTACGGGCTCAGCGCGGAAACCGTGATTATGAGGATCCCCAACTGGCATCGGTTCGCAATGCGATTCGTGACGCGACGGGTCTTGCGAATTTGAGCTATCGACCCATTCCACCTCGCGGGCTGATGGTCACGAAGCAAGGTGTTGAACTCCGGGTCGACCAGCTCTCTACCGGCGAACGGGTGTTCCTTGCCATGGCGGGGGACCTCGCGCGGCGCCTTGCAATGTTGGCGGGCGATCGGCCGAAATCGCGACAAATGCGCGCTCTTGTCCTCATCGACGAAGTCGAGCTTCACCTGCACCCGACATGGCAGCGAAAAATCCTGCCTTGGATGCTGAAAGCATTCCCACACTGTCAGTTCATCGTCACGACGCACTCGCCCCAGGTTATCGGCGACATCGAGGCACGTCACATTCGGGTTCTTGAATTTGCACCCGGAGGTAACCGCGTGCACCTTGTTTCTGCGAGCAAGGGGCGCGACAGCAACTACCTTCTTTTAAGCGTATTCGGGGCAGACGAGCGCAGCGCGCGCACAAAAAAAACGCTTGGGGCTTTTGAAAAGGCTTTACGAGGGGACGATCTCAAAAAGGCTGAGTCCGAGCTCAGGCGACTGGCAGATCAGATGGAGGGATCGGCCCCCGAAGTTTCAATTGCGCAGTCGCGGCTTCAGCGGCGGAAAGCGGCGGCCTCTTGAGGGGGAGCACTAAGGGCGCCGCGCCCGGGGTCTTGGCGAAGTACATCCAAGTGCCTCCCCTGCCCTGGAACGAGCTTCAGAACCCGGACAAGCAGGTCGTCCATGATGCCTTGCTCGCAGAGCAGCACCATGTCTGCGTTTATTGCGGAAAGCGGATCACGACTGACTTTCGCAGCTCGCACATTGAGCACTTTCAGCCTCAGGCGGCGCATCAAAATCTTCGTTTCATGTGGGATAACCTCTTTGCCAGCTGTGGTCCGACCGGGGCATCAACCACGCCGAGGACTTGCGGAGAATACAAGGATAACTGGGATCCCATTGGGTATATCGAGCCGACGGATCCGCTGTGTGAGAAAAAGTTTGAATATGACGGCAATGGTGGAATCTGGCCCGCAGGCATGGGAGGAAGCCGCGCTAAGACTATGATCGCCAAACTCAATCTCGACGATCAAAGCCTATGCTATGAACGCTTCCTTATCGTTGCCGAGATTGAGGATCGCATCAACGATGGCATGATCGACGCCACCAACCAGGCTGCGGAGGTCGCGCTATGGCGGACGGTCGACGCGAAGGGCATGATGGTCAGTTATAGTCACGTCGCCGCCCGCTATCTTGAAGATCTGGTCCTTTAAGAGTTCGATCAACTCCAATCGCTCATTTCGGCGAGCTTGGTGAACGGTGACTTGTAGACTCGCCATTCGGTCGGCTGAATGACTTGAAGTAGCGCAAAGCCGCCACCGGGGGGGGTGGCTGTTGTGCAGCGGAAGGGAGGGCCTGTCCCGGCGCAAGCCTGCCCCCGGACATTCCATCGCTTCGCGAGGCCCAAGCCAACCTGGAGGCGGAGGCCGGTCCTCGAAAAGCCTTAAACCGCCTCCGACAGAGTCCTCGCCACGATCTCCGGGTCCTTGTCGAGCATAGCCAGAAGCACCCGCGCCGGGCCGTCGGGGCAGCGGCGGCCCTGCTCCCAGTTGCGCAGGGTCCCGATCGGGACGCCGATGTGCCGGGCGAAGGCGGCCCGGCTGAGCCCGGTGCGCTTG
>JBAWCC010000157.1:0-16211 GCA_049590095.1 Allosphingosinicella sp.
CCCGCTTCGATTTTCAAGTCTCGGCTGCCTCGCGCCTAGAAGCGCATGTGCAGGCCGACGCTCGGGCGCAGCGTGTCGAAGGAGACGGTGTCGACGGCGACGCGGAGACCCATGTTCTCGCCCACCGCGATGTCCGCGCCGACTCCGACGAGATAGTCGCCGATCGTGTCGGAGACGTCGAGATCGTCGTCGTCGATCAGATCCTCATCGACTCCGATCAGGCCGGAACCGTCGATGTCGATCCACTGATAGCCGGCGCGGGCGAAGATCACCGTGCCGCCCGCGGCCCGGAAGCCGACCCGGCCGGCGACTCCATATTCGGAATCGATCGGGCCGTTGCCGAGGTTGAAATTGCCCTCGACTCCGACGATCGCCGACTTGCCGAGATCGAAATCGACTCCGCCGTAGACGCCGTAGGTCAAGGCGCTGTCGTCGAGATCGAAGCCGCCGGTATCGATGTCGTTCTCGCTCACTCCGAGATCGTGGAGAGCGCCCTGGACTCCGACATAGGGACGGGCTCCGGTCGACTCCTGGGCGTGCGCGACGCCGGGAAGCGCGAGCGGCAGGGCCACGGCGCTCGCCAGCAATGCAAATTTCTTCATGACAAACAGGTCCTTTTCATCTGTCGCTTACGTGCGATCAGGTGGCTCTGAGGTAAGGAATTGCCGTGCTTTCACAAGGACCTGGACGATATTGCAGTGCAGCGTGATTATATAGCCACAGGTTTTCGGCGGCCTTCGCGACGAACCTGACTCGGCGATTAACGGATCGCGGAATCCGGATACCGAGAATGCTTTTTTCGGCCGAAACGGATCGGGCCCGCCCATTCGGAGCCGAGCGGAAAAATTAGAACAGAAACGGAACTAATAGGATTTGCAATGTAGGATTTTTCCTGGGATACTCCGATCGTTCGAACGAATCGGCTCTTTGACATCGTGAGTTTTCGAAAGACGCTCCTGCCCCGCGGGACGGGGACGGGCCGACGCACGCGATGCGACGGCAGTCCCCGCCCCCGACTGAGGCTGGGAGTGAATTACGCGGAGACGCGAAGAGGTCCGTGGCCGCCGATGAGGTCGGGGCGCGGCCCCTTCGCGCCTTCGCGCCTTCGCGTGGGTCCAATTCGCCTTCTCTTGGATGCCTGCGGCAGTCGTCCGGCGGCGGTGCCCGAGGAAAACCCTAGCCGCCGCATATCTCGACGAAAACAGACTTCGTTGACGCAATGACCATCCCAATAGAATTGGCGGACCGCAGAGTTGCGGCATGATGTTTAGCGTGCTTTCAAATCTAGCGATCGGCATGTGGATTGTTTCGGATGCAGGACTTTTTAATGCGATGAAGATCAGATAAATTTTTACATGTAACGAGTCGTGGGTGCGTAATTCGGTATTCGAATAGGGGGCTTCCGATGATTGAATTTGAAGGCGTGGCTCTGCTTCCGATAGATACGGCTTCGGCGCAGCTGATGGTTCCGATGGTCGAACCGACCGAAGGCGCCGCATTGGACGGGAGCCTGGCTCCCGATGTTCACGCCGGCGACGGCGCGATGCTCCAGGAACTTTCGGCTGAGGAGGAAGATGAATGGATCGTCACCCTGGCCTCGACCGCCTCTTCCGAAGCGGTCGCCATCGGCATGCTCAATCCGAGCGAGCTTGTCCTGCTCGACCGTCTTTCGGACGATGGTCCTGAAATCGTCATCACCGGGAAACGCGGATATGAGGCCGATTGGGGCACGGGCAGCGGCGACGGAGGCAGCGGCGGCAGCACCGGCGGCAGCGGCGGCGGCACCGGCGGCACCGCTACCCCCGCGGAGCAGCACACCGAGGATTGCGGGACGGAGGACGGCGCCGCAGTTCAAGTGGCCGATCATGTAAAAGGGGCACTTCCCCGGGCATCTCCGGACCGGAAGACCTGGTGACGAGTTCCAGCGGCAATGATTGGAGAAACGTCGAATTCGGCGCGGTGATCGTCCGCAATTCTAACGGGTCTTTTAGTGCTCTCAACGACATGATTTACTCAAGCGATCAGGCAGGGTGGGTCGAGCTCCCGAACAGCACTGGACAGCCGGTTCAGGGCATCTGGCATTCGCATGCATGGCGAGAAGGTGCCGACCAGCGAGCTATAGACCGCTATCCGTCTCCAGGAGACTGGAATTCCCTAGCCCAAGTAGCCGCCCGGGCAGGCACGGTGTCGAACCCATCGTTGTGGATCATGGGGCCAGATGGGATCACGCGAGAATTCAAGCTATCCGAGCGCGACTACTTCGAGAATTTGGACAATGATACATCTCGGATGATAAGCGGCGAAGGCCTTGAGGGCAGGGAGCGGGCAAAAGCATGCGGATAGCGTGCTGGCGCGGAATGCGAGTAAGGGTAATTATGACTTATAGCATATCCTTGGCAGCGTTAATGTTGTCTGCCGCTCAGGGCGGAGAAAGCATTGTACTTCGGCATGATCTAAGTCCCAGATACGCCCGCTACGATTATGAATCGGCTTGCGGCTCAGTCGTTTTCCGAGTCCGTTTTCGAAATGGCCCCGAGGAGCGTGGCCGAGTCGATCACCTGCGAGTCGACGATCGGCCGGTTCCCGGTGCCGCGGAAACGCTGCAGATGCGCGCCGCGCGCCGAAACATTGATCGTATCGGAATCATGAACTGCGGGATGGACCCGGATCGGCCCGTCTTTCGAGGCGTGATGGCCCTTTCGGAAATGGAATCGAGAAGCTTGGGAATGAGGCACTTGCTCTTCTTCCGGCTGAGCCGACAAGGTCGCGAGGGCTGGCGATTCACGCTGGATTAGGTTTCCGCCCTGACCTTGGTCACCCCGTAAGTGTTGGCCCGGATTGGAAGGAAGATAGCGAACGGTGATTGTTAGTTTCAGCGTTGCCCTGGCCGGGCTACTCACGGTGGCAGCACGGAGCGAAGAAAGCGTTGTACTTCGCCATGACGTTGGCACCCGGTACAATCGCACGGACTACGAATCGGCTTGCGGCTCTACGCTGTTTCAAGTCCGTTTTCGCAACGGTCCGGAAGAGCATGGCCGCGTCGATCATTTGCTGATTGACGGCCGCCCTGTGCGCGACGCCGCGGAGACGCTGCAAATCCGTGCTGCCCGTCGAGTGATCGTTCGAATCGGGCTCATGAACTGCGGGCTGGATCCACGCCGACCCGTATTCCAGGGTACGATGGTCCTTTCGGAAATGGAGTCGCGGCGCCTGGGCATGCGAGATACGCTGTTTTTCCGCCTGACTCGCGATGGCCGAGACTGGCATATGACCATCGACTAGCTCCGCACTTGCTCTTTTTCCGGCTTAGCCGACAAGGTCGCGACGGCTGGCGGTTCAAACTGGATTAGGGCTCCAGAGTGGCTGTGACGACGGCCGACGCGAAGAACCCCTCCACCGCGCTTCGCGCGGTCCCCCTCCCCTGCGAATGCAGGGGAGGAATTAGGAAAAAGCGTCGCTACCGCCTCGTCCGCTCCACCGGAAACTTGATCGTTCCCGCCGCGGGCTCGGCGAGGAGCAAGGCGACGCTCCGCGCGAGATCGGCCTGGCGGAAGGGCTTGGCGAGGCGGGGGAGCTCCGAGCCGGAGCCTTCGGCGATGGTCGAATAGCCGCTGATCAGCATTGCCGGAAGCCCGGGCGCGAGCTCGCGCAGGTTCCGGATTAGCTCGACCCCGTTCATTCCGGGCATCAGATAGTCGCTGACGACGACGTCGCAGGCGGCGCCCTCGCGCACCAGCCGGATCGCCTCCGCTCCGGAGGAAGCCTCGACGATCGTGTACCCGATATCGGCCAGCATGTCGGCTGTGGCCCGGCGGACGATGTCCTCGTCGTCGACCAGGAGGATCGTCGCCGCCCGGCGTGCGACCACCAGCGGCGCCGGCTCCGTCTCCTCCCGGCCGGCGGGCTCGGCGGCGGCCGGAAGCCACATCTCCGCCGTCGTGCCCTCCCCCGGCTTGCTGCGCAGATGGAGGGTTCCGCCGAGCTGGGCGCACAGGCCGTGGACCATCGACAGCCCCAGGCCGGTGCCTCGGCCGACGCCCTTGGTCGAGAAGAAGGGCTCGACGGCATGGCCGAGGGTGACCGAATCCATTCCGACCCCGGTGTCGCTGATCGCGACCCGCAGATATTCGCCGGCCGCGAGCAGCCGGCCGGGGCCGACATGCTCGGCGCGCGCAGAGATACCGAGCCTGCCGCCGCCGGCCATGGCGTCGCGAGCGTTGAGCGCGAGGTTCAGAATGGCGAGCTCGAGCTGGTTGGGATCGATCCGGGCCGGCGGAAGCTCGGCCGGGCAGTCGACCGCGACCTCGACCATCGGCCCCACCGACTTGCGGATCAGATCCTCCATCCCTCCGAGCAGGGTGACGATGTCGACCGAGCGCGGCTGCAGATCCTGGCGGCGGGCGAAGGCGAGCAGGCGCTGGACGAGGGTCGCGGCCCGGCTCGCCGCCTGAAGCGCCATGTCGATATGCCGGTGAGATTTGTCGGCGGGCGGCACCCGGCGGCGAAGCAGATCGAGGCTCCCGATGATCGGGGTGAGCAGATTGTTGAAATCATGGGCGACGCCACCGGTCAGCTGGCCGAGAGTCTCCAGCTTCTGCGCCTCGTGGAGCTGCGCGAGCGCGGCTTCATGCTCGCGGGTGCGCTCCTCGACCCGCGCCTCCAGGGTCTCGTTGGCGCGGGTCAGCTCGCGCTGACTGTCGGCCAGAGATTCGAGGCGCGCCCGGGCCTCATACTGGCGGCGGCGGCCGCGAAGCGCCGAACGGGCGACGCTGACCAGGGTGGTGGGATGGAAGGGCCGCTCGAGGAAGGTGACGTTGCCGAGCACCTCAAGGAAGCGCTCCGCGGCCGGGTTGCGCTCGAGCCCGCCGCCCCGGCCGGTGAGGAGGACGAAGGGCAGATCCGACCATTCGGCCTGGGCGTCGATCCATGAGCGGACGCCGCGCAGGTCGGAGCGCATCAACGCTTCCTCGGTGACCAGCGCGAAGCCGGCGCCGAGGCCGAGCTCCCTGAGCAGGCCGGTCAGGTCCGGGCAGACGGCGGCCGCGATTCCCGCTTCGCCGAGCATTGCGGACGCGACCGCGGCGTCGCGGCCGATCGGCGCCAGGATCAGCGCCCGTTCGGAAAGCTCGTCCTTCAAACGCTGTCGCCCACCGGCGGGGGAGGATTGGCGATCAGCTCGGGAATTCCGCGCAGGACTCCCTGGAAATTGTAAAGCGGGTCGCCGAGGCTGATGCCCTCGGAGCCGATCCGATATTCGCGGATCGTGTCCTCGTGGGCGCTGGTGCGCTTCTTGATCACCGAAATCGCCCGCCTGACCCGGCCCGCCGCTTCGAAATAGCGAAGCAGGATCACGGTGTCGGCGAGATAGGTGACGTCGACCGGCGATTTCATGTCGCCGACGAGGCCGTGCTGCGCGACGGTGAGGAAAGTGCTGGTGCCCTGGCGGTTCAGGAATTGCAGAAGCTCGTGCATATGCAGGATGAGCTGCTGCTCCGCCGGCATCGACGCCTGATAGCCGTTGAGGCTGTCGATGACGATCGTCCGGACTCCGTCGTCCTCGACGGCGGAGCGGACCCGATGCGCGAACTCGCCGGGGGCGAGCTCCGCCGCGTCGACCTGCTCGACCGTCAGCCTGCCGCCGTCGACCATGGACTGCAAGTCGAGGCCGAGGCCCTTGGCGCGCTCGAAGAGCAGCCCCAGCTCCTCGTCGAAGATGAACATGGCCGCCTTCTCGCCGCGCTCCACCGCCGCCACCGCGAAGGTCAGGGTGATGAGCGACTTGCCGGTCCCGGCCGGGCCGATGACGAGCGTGCTCGAACCGCGCTCGAGGCCGCCTCCGAGCAGGGCGTCGAGCTCGGGCGAGGCGCTCTTAAGAGTGTCGCGCTTGAAATCGCTGCGATGCTCGGACGAGACGAGCCGCGGGAAGACCCGGACTCCGCCGGTGTCGATGACGAAATCGTGGAAGCCGCCGCGGTAGCGCTGGCCCCGATATTTGACCACCCTGAGCCGCCGGCGCTCGGCGCCATATTCCGGGGCCAGCTCCTCGAGCCGGACCACTCCGTGGGCGACGCTGTGCACCGTCTTGTCGTTGATCTCGGTGGTCAGGTCGTCGAGCATCACGACGGTGGAATCGTGGTGCGAGAAATAATGCTTCAGAGCCAGGATCTGGCGCCGGTAGCGGAGCGAGCTTTGGGCGAGCAGCCGGATTTCGGAGAGGCTGTCGAGGACGATCCGCTTGGGCTGGACCCGCTCGACCACCTCGAAGATCCGCTTCGTGGTCTCGCCCAGCTCGAGGTCGGAGGAATAAAGCAGGCTCTGCTGCTGCTCGTCGTCGAGCAGGCTTTCCGGCGGCACGAGCTCGAAAATCTCGTTCGGCTCGACGAACTCCCAGCCGTGGGACCGGGCGCTTTCGCGAAGCTCCGTCTCCGTCTCGGACAAGGTGATGTAGAGCCCGCGCTCGCCCCTGGACGCGCCCTCCAGCAGGAACTGGGTGGCGATGGTGGTCTTGCCGGTGCCGGGGCTGCCTTCGAGCAGATAGACCCGGCCGCGCCTCAGGCCGCCGGCCAGGATATCGTCCAGGCCTGAAACTCCGGTCGCCGCTTTCGTCTCTGTTTCGTCCACTATTTCCTCACGCCCGCGCGTCCGAAGCGACCGCAGGAAGCTGAATTCATAAGGGCCGTTTCGGAGGTCAAACCTTCGCGGCTATCCCGGCAGAAGCGCGAAAACGGGCTTCAGGTTCCATCCGCGCGGCCGGCCAAGTCCATGAAAGCGCGCGCCGCCTCGCGATCGCTCGGGTCCGGGAAGGCGACGTCGAGGTCCGGCGCCGAGCCGAGCATGTGAAGCAAGGCCCAGAGGGCGAAGCGGTTGCCGCGATCCTTCTCGAGGCCGAGATCGACCTTCATCCGCTCGACCCCCGCTTCGAGCGCGGCCGGGGCGATGGCGGCGAGGTCGGCGGTCCCGAAATAGCGGCGCAGCTGGTCGTCGAGGTCCATCCAACCTCCCTAGGACGATTCCGGAGCGGCGCAACTCGCCGGGCGTGCAGTCGGGCCCGGCTCAGGGCGCCGGAGTCGGCCCTTGTCGGGAAGGATCGACAGCGCCAGACCCAGCGCCAGAAGGGCGAGCATGCCGTAAGTCACGAACCCGGCGACCGGACCGGCCTCGGCGCGGACGACGTCATGCGCCTGCACGAGGAATCGCCGGGCAAGCTGCTCGCCGAGCAAAACCAGATAAAGAAAAGGAACGAGGCCGCGCCAGCGGATCAGGACGGCGAGCGAGATCAGTGTCAGGATGAGCTGTCCGAGCGCGACGAGGGCGAACAGCAGCAGCACCTCGCGCGCCGCGGCGGGGCCGTAGCTGCCGAGCGGAATCCCGTCGGCGCCGGACGCGACGGACGCCGAGTTGAAGATGGAGTTGAGGCTTATCACGAGCTTCAGCGCGACGAGCAGCCCGAGCAGCCAGAGCGCCGAGCGATGCCCTTGGAACCTGTTGTCGACCTGCTTCGGGAAAAGCCGTTCGATCGGGCCGGTCATCCTTCCTCCTCCGGCCCGGCATCCGCTTCGTCGGGCCGGAACTCCAGGAGGTCGCCGGGCTGGCAGGACAAGGCCTCGCACACCGCCTCGAGGGTCGAGAAACGTATCGCCCGCGCCTTTCCGGTCTTCAGGATCGACAGGTTGACGATCGTTATGCCCACCCGCTCGGCGAGCTCGGTCAGGGTCATCCGCCGCGCGTGCAGAAGATCGTCCAGCTTGACGAATATGGCCATGGTCAGACCGTCCCTTCAAGCTCTTCGCGCATCAGCGCGCCCTCGGCGAACACCCGGGCCAGGACGAAGGTCAGGAGCACCGCGAGCCAGCCGGTGACCGAGAAGCCGGCGTCGAGCTGGACCGGATGCGCCCGGGTCGACACCGCCTCGCCGATCGCCGCGATGACCAGGCTGAGGATCTGGAGCGCGAGCAGCGCCCAGGCGATCGTCTGGAGGCGCACCGCGTTGGCCGCGACGAACGGGTCGCCCGAGCGAACCGTGCCGACCATCGCCAGCAGCCGCTTGAGCACGACATGATTGACCGGGATCGAGACGAGGCCGAGCATCGCGACGGCGCGAAGGCCCATGATCAGCCGCCCGGCGTCCGGCGACGGCGCAAGCCTGAAGGCGGCCATGATCCATTGCTCGTTCGGAATCACGACGAGCAGTGCGAGGATGGCTGCGCCGAACAGCCAGTTCAGGACCACGAGGATCCTGAGGACGACATAAGCGATCGGCAAAGCGGCGGAATAATGACGGGTCATTGGCGGCTCCAACCATTCTTATTATCGAAAAGCGATAATTAGTTTATCGCACGCCGTCAAGTCACTTATCGACTGTCGATATCGGCCGTTGCCTCGTGCGCAAAATCGGCGATGTGGGCGAGGACCGGCGCCCGTCGGCGGAACGGGATAGCGAGGGCGGTCAGGATGCCGACGTGGCCCAGTCCGGGGTATAGCTTCAGCCGGGCTTCGCTCCCCGCCTCCGCAAGCAGCCCGGAGAGCTTATGGCTGTTCCTCGGCTTCACCCTCATGTCGGAGTCGCCGTGCAGAAGCAGAGCCGGCGGCGCCCCCGGCGCGGCATGGCCGACGGGCTGGGTCTCGAAAGGCTTCGGCCATGCGCCGAAGGCGGCGACCGTCGACTCGTCGTCCAGCGGAAGGAAGTCGTAGGGCCCGGCCAGTCCGGCGAGTCCCCGCACGGCGGTCCTGTCCGGGCCGAGCAGGCTCGGGTCGAGTGCAAGCATGGCTGCATTGTAGGCCCCGGCGCTGTGGCCGATCAGAACGATCCGCTCGCCGTCGCCGCCATATTCGCCGGCATGCCGCCTCGCCCAGCGCACCGCCGCGGCGCAATCGCGAAGGAAATCGGGATAGCGCGCCTCAGGTACCAGCCGGTAGTCGGGGACGACGACGACGAAGCCCCGCGCGGCCAGGGCGTGGGCGGCGAAGGCATAGGCCTGACGGCGGCCGCTGTTCCACGAACCGCCGTAGAAGAAGAGGATCACCGGCCGCGGGCGAACGGCGGCCGAGCGCGGAGCGTAGACGTCGAGCCTGTGGCGAACTCCGGCGCCGTAAGCGACTCCCTCGGCGACCCGCCTGGACCCATGGTCCCTGGGCATGAGCGCGTTGAAGGCGGCGAGCGGGTCGATCACGAAGGCCATGGCGCCGAGGATCAGGACCGCGAACAGGGCCGATATCAAGCCCTTCATCGCGGCATCGTCATTTCGCCGGCGGGTGCGGGATCCGCAGCTTCTGGTTGAGGAAGATTTCGTCGGGATCGTCGATCTGATCGCGATTCGCGGCGAAGATATGCGGCCACAGGGAGGCATCGTGATAATGCTGGACGGCGATCCTGCTCAAGGTCTCGCCCGAACGGACGACATGGGTCGCCATCGTCGCCTCCGCGACGGGCCCGGGGAGGGTCAGCGCGTCGAGCTCGGCGCTCAGCTTCGCGAGGGTGCCGGGCCGATAGGGGGCCTTTTCGGGCAGGTCCGACGGTTCGGCCTTCCAGCGCCGGATCGCCGCCGTGCTGACCTGCCAGACATGTTCGGGCCCGGGCCGATCCGAGGCGAGCTTCTGGAGCAGGCTGGGCTTCGGCCGGGCGACGTTGACGAGCGGGGCGAAGGGGTCCGGGCTGAAACCGTGGATCCGCGAGCCTTGCGCGACGTCGAGCTTGAGACCCGCCAGCTTGGCGCCCTTGAGCACCCAGTCGAGCGCTCCGTCGGAGAGGCCGCGAATGTCCCCGCCGCCGCCGACCGACCCGTGGACGCCCGGGAACCACTTTTCCTGATAAGGCGCGTCGGGAGCGTCGGAGGTCTTTCCCTTCGCCGCGTTGAGCGCGGTCAGGTCGCCGCACAAGGTCGCTGGAAAGGTCGAGCGGCGCTCGTCGATCGCGACCGCGTGGCGCACGCTTTCGACGAAGTCAGTGACTGAGGGATCGTGGAACCGGTTGCCGCGGTTGGTCCAGCGGCTGATCCACAATGTTCCCGGAACCCCGAGCGCTTCGACGGTGTCCCAGACGCCGAGGTAGCGGATTCGGAGCGGCGGCGCCTTGCCCTTCGTGTAGCCGGGCACGTTCTCGCACCGCCAGCTATCGTCTTCGTCGCCGATGCAGACGGCGTCGGCATATTCGGCACGAAATCTCCGCATCCTTTCGCCGGCTCCGTCGGCCCCCTCGAGGCGCTGCTCGTAGAGGGCGAGCGCCTCGTCGATCCGTGCGACGTGCAGCCGGCTCAACGGCCCGACATGGCGGACGAAGCCGATGAAGGTGCGCGCGCTGAACGCTCCGCGCGAGAAGCCGAAGACGTAGATTTCGTCGCCCGGGTCGTAATTGAAGATCAGGAAACGATAGGCCTCGCGAACGTTCGAGACCAGGCCGGCGCCGAAGACCCCGCCGGTCACCTTGTCGAGGGCGCCGGTCCCGACCCCCTCGTCATAATGCATGATCTGGACGGTGCCGTCGCGGGCCTCGCGCTCGATGCTGGCGGCGGTGAGGACGACGTTGGTGGGCGTATCGACCGCCAGCTTGTTCCAGGTGCCGTCGAAGCAGAAGACGATGCGTTTCACGGTCCGAACTCCCCCACCGAGACTTGCAACGAATATAGCAGCATCGCGGCGGCGGACGAAATGGTGCGGGCTCCGTCGAATCGGGCGGTGCGCCTCGCGACGCGTTCCGGAAGCCTAGCGGCCCCGCCAGGGGTAGTGCGCCGGATCGGCCAGCTTGCGGCCGAGCGCGATCATCAGGTCGGTATCCTCGGCGGCGCCGTCGAGCATCAGGTCCGGGCCGGGATTGTCGGCGGTCGAATGATAGGCCCCGGAGAGGAAGGCGCCGAGCTTCTTCATGTCGGAGAAGGAGCCCCCGACCATGACCGAGGGGACTCCCGCGCGGGTGAAGGCCCAGCCGTCCTGGCGCTTGACGAAGGCTGCGGGCTCGTCGTCCGAATCGAGTCCGCGGCCCGATTCGGCGATCGTCCGGTCGATGACGGAGTCGAGCGCGGCATGGCCCCGGCCCATCACCGCCACTTTCTCGCCTTTGGGGGTGATCGCCAGGGTGTCCATGTTGATCGCGGCGACGATCGAGCCGAGCGGCACCGTCGGCCGCGACGCAAAATATTCGGCGCCGAGCAGTCCCATCTCCTCGGCGGTGGTGGCGAGGAAGAGGATGTCGCGCTTCGGCCTGGGCCCCCGGCTCAGAGCCCGGGCGATCTCGAGCAGGGCCGCGATCCCGCTCGCATTGTCGACCGCTCCGTTGCAGATCTTGTCGTCCGCCTCCCTGTCGCACAGGCCGAGATGGTCCCAGTGTGAGAGGTAGAGCAGGCTCTCGCCGCCGCCGGCCGAACCCCGGATCCGGCCGATCACGTTGTTGGTCCGGATCGTCTCGATCCCGGTGGCGACGTCGAAGCTGGCGCGCAGCTTGAGCGGAACCGGTTTGAAGGAGGGCCCGGGCGTTGCGAGCAAGGCGGCGGGGTCGGCTCCGGCGGCGCGAAGCAGGGTTTCCGCGGCGGCCTTCGACATCGCTCCGGCGAGCGGCGCCGGGTCCTGGATCGCAAGCTTCTTCTGGCCGGAATCGTAGACCCGCTGGACGACCGGCCAGGGCAATTCCTTGCCGATGATTCCGATGACGGCGGCGGCGCCGGCGGCGGTCACCGATTCCACCCGCTCGGAATAGCCCGGAAAGCTAGCGCCTTCCGGAGACTCGTTGAGGATGAGTACGATCGCGCCCTTCAAATCGGCTCCGGCGAGCTGGTCGATTCCCTTGTCCGGGATCACCGCCCCGTGTCCGGCGAAGATCACCGGTGCGGAATCCAGGGTCTCGCGCGCCGAGCGACCGTAGACGATGACCTCGTCGCGGCCGAGCTCGATTCGTTCGCCCTTCCCGCCTTTGACCCGCCAGACGCTGCTCTGGTCTCCGGGACGGCGGGTCGTCACCTCCAGCGGCTGGTACCAGCCGTTGCGCGGCCCCCCGGGCTCGAGCCCGAAGGACCGCATCTGCCCGGCGATATAGGCGATCGATTTTTTCTCACCCTCGGTTCCCGGCTCGCGGCCGGCGAAATCCTCGCTGGCGAGAAGGTCGATATGATTGCGAAGCGCCTCGGTCGAGACCGGCTCCGCAAAGGCTGGAGGGGCGAGGAGGAGGAGGAGGGCGAAAGCGGCCAGGGGACGAACGATCATCCCCCGGCTTAAATCGGCGAGACCGCGGGTGGCAAGGGGCAGGCTCCTAGGCCCGAGCCCTGGCCAGCACCCACCGTGCCTGATCGACGTGCATCCGCTCGATCATCTCGCCTTCGAACCGCTCCGCCCCGCCGGTCGCCGCGGCGAGCAGGCGGCGGGCCGCCTCGACCTCCGCATCGCTAGGGCCGAACAGGCGGTTGGCGGGCTCGACCTGGCTCGGATGGATGAGCGACTTGCCGTCGAAGCCGAAGCTTTTGCCCTCCTCGCACTGCGCGGCGAAGCCTACCGGATCGTCGAGCCGGTTATGGACCCCGTCGAACGCGGCGACCCCCGCCGCCCGGGCGGCGAGCAGGATCGTCTGGAGGGCGGTGGCGAGCGGCGCCCGGTCGCCGCCCGGGCGAAGGCCGAGGTCGGCGGCAAGATCGTTGGTGCCGGCAATCAGGCCCGCCGTCTCCGGAGCGATCGCCGAGGCGCCGAGGACTCCGCGCGCTGTCTCGATCATCGCGAGGACCGGCTTGCCGGTGGCCAGGGTGGCCTCGCGGGGCGCTTCCGGCCCCGCGGTCATCGGAACGATCACATAATCGGCTCGGCTGACCGCGGCCGCTTCGAGGTCCGCGCGGTTCCAGGGCTCGCCCGAATTGACGCGGATCGCGCACAGGCCGGGGAACCCCCCGGCCGCCGCCACGACCGCGGCGGCGCGGGCCTCGTCCTTGTCGCCCGGCTTTACCGAATCCTCGAGGTCGAGGACGACCATGTCGGCCCCGAGCCCCCTCGCCTTCTCGATCGCGCGCGGATTCGAGGCGGGCAGGAAGAGCAGGGAGCGGCAGAGGCGCAGGTCGGCGATCATGTCCCGATTTCGCTTGGAAGAGGTGCCACTTGCCCGCATTATGCCGCCGTTCGCAAGGGGAGGCGCGTCCGTCATGACCATCTCGATCGTCTTTTTCTTCCTGCTCATGCTGGTCATCCTGTTCCTCTTTTCGGGGATCAAGATCGTCCGCCAGGGCTTTCATTATACGATAGAATATTTCGGCCGCTTCACCACCGTCGCCCGGCCCGGATTCAATTTTTTCATGCCGTTCTTCTATCGCGTGGGCCGGAAGGTCAACATGATGGAGCAGGTGCTCGACATTCCCGGCCAGGAGATCATCACCAAGGACAACGCCATGGTCTCGACCGACGGAGTCGTCTTCTTCCAGGTGCTCGACGCCGCCAAGGCCGCCTATGAAGTGTCCGACCTCTACGTCGCGATCATGCAGCTCACCACGACCAATTTGCGCACCGTGATGGGCTCGATGGACCTCGACGAGACCCTGTCCAAGCGCGACGAGATCAACGCCCGGCTGCTCTCGGTGGTCGACCAGGCGACGGAGAGCTGGGGGGTCAAGATCACCCGGGTCGAGATCAAGGACATCCGCCCGCCCGCCGACATCGTCAACGCCATGGGCCGGCAGATGAAGGCCGAGCGCGAGAAGCGCGCCGTGATCCTCGAGGCCGAGGGCAGCCGCGCCTCCGCCATCCTCCGCGCCGAAGGCGAGAAGCAGGGCCAGATCCTCGAGGCCGAGGGCCGCCGCGAGGCCGCCTTCCGGGACGCCGAGGCGCGCGAGCGCGCCGCCGAGGCCGAAGCCAAGGCGACCCAAGTCGTCTCCGACGCCATCGCCGGAGGAAACACCCAGGCGATCAACTATTTCATCGCCCAGCGCTATGTCGATGCCATCTCCGGCTTCGCCACTTCGCCCAACGCCAAGACCATCCTCTTCCCGGTCGAGGCGACCGCCCTCATCGGAACCCTGGGCGGGATCGGCGAGCTCGCCAGGGACGCGCTCGGCTCGGCCAAAAGCGGAAGCGGCACAAGCCCGGCGCCGGCGCGGCGGCGAGGGCCGTTCGAGGGCCACGGCGAGGTCCCGAGCCAGTGAACGGCCTCGAGCTCGAGCCCCATTGGCTGTGGATGCTCGCCGCGATCTTCCTCGCAATCGCCGAGCTGATCGTCCCGGGAGTCTTCCTGATCTGGCTCGCCGCGGCCGCCGCGGCGACCGGCCTCCTCACCCTCGCCTTCGGGATCGACCTGCCCTTCCAGTTCGCCCTCTTCGCCTTGTTCTCCATCGCCTCCGTCTATTTCGGCCGCCGCTGGTATCTCGCCAACCCGATGCCGAGCGCCGACCCGATGCTCAACGACCGAGCCACCCGGCTCACCGGCCGGACGGTCACGGTCGCCGCCGCCATCGTCAACGGCGAGGGCCGGGTGCGGGTCGGCGACAGCGTCTGGTCCTGCCGGGGGCCGGACTGCGCGGAAGGCTCGCGGGTCCGGATCACGGGGGCGGACGGGTCCTGCCTGAAGGTGGAGCCGGTTCGGGAGATCGAGGGGCCGGCTTCCTGAATCGCCGTGTATCGATAGTCAGCGCCCCCGGGTGGAGGCACCATTTGACGGTTCCTTTCGCCCGGCCGATCAAGCCTGTATATGTTCGCCGGCTGATACGGTTCGTCGATGCGGTGCTGGCGGCGAGAGAGGATGAGTGAGGTGACCGACATTCGCGGCGACTACAAGGTCGTGATCGAACCCCTGTCCGAGGCGGACGGCGGCGGCTTCCTCGCGACCGTGCCCGAGCTTGCGGGCTGCATGTCCGACGGCGAATCCCGGGCCGAGGCTCTCGCCAATGTCGAGGACGCGATCGAGACGTGGATCCATTGCGCGCGAAAGGCTGGGGAGCCGATCCCGGAGCCTCGGCTGCATCGGGCGGCCTGAGGGCCGGAGATCGAGGGGCCGGCGAGCGCCTGATCCTGGGCGACGCGCCCGGCTTGACGGGACGA
Organism: Allosphingosinicella sp.; assembly: GCA_049590095.1. GTDB lineage: Bacteria > Pseudomonadota > Alphaproteobacteria > Sphingomonadales > Sphingomonadaceae > Allosphingosinicella. The sequence goes on from JBAWCC010000157.1 coordinate 14,995, forward strand.
ACGAAGATCGGCATAGGCGCTCGCCTGATGACGAACGCCCTTACTCTTCGCCGGGATCACGGCCGAGGTAGCTGACCTCGGGGCGGCAGCATGCGCCCCGATCGCGAGGGCGCCTCAAGTAACGTTCGAGCCTATGCGGCTCCTTCACTCCAAGCCCCCTCCCGGTCGAGCGCATGCGCCCGCGCCCGAGGCATGTTCCCGTGCGACGACGGAGGCGGGCGTAGCTCAGCGGTAGAGCGCCACGTTGCCATCGTGGAGGTCGAGGGTTCGACTCCCTTCGCCCGCTCCAGTCGTCACTGCCAATATCGGGGAACCGAATTGCTGGGATCGCCCCACCCTCCCGGTTCGCGTCCTTCGTCTTGCTCGCCATCGCCACCGGAATGCGGATTTTGGGTCGAGCTTCGCTTGAGATACCAAGTCGAAACCGCATCAACTTCCTCATTCCTCCCCGAGCTCGCTCGGGGAGGGGGACCGCGGCGCGAAGCGCCGGGGTGGTGGGGCAAGACGGCGGAGGGCCGGAAAGAGATGTTCAGGAACGCTTCGCCCAGGCCCGGCAAGGGCATTGTCCGGCAGTCCCGCCGCCTGCGGCGAAGGATGAGCCTGCCCGAAATCCTGCTCTGGCGGGAGTTGCGGGCGTCGCCGGGCGACCTCAAATTCCGCCGCCAGCATCCGACGGGGCCCTACAGCCTCGATTTCTACTGCGGCGACGCCCGCCTGGCGATCGAAGTCGACGGCGAGGCGCACGGCCGGGGAGACAGGCCATCGCGCGACCGGGCCCGGGATGCCTGGCTGGCCCGGGCGGGAATCGACACGCTTCGGATTCCCGCCCGCGATGTCCTCTACGACCTGGAGGCCGCGCTTCGCGGAATATTGGTCGAGGCGATCGCCCGCCTGCCCCTCCACCACCCGGCTGCGCCGGGCGGTCCCCCTCCTGCCCCTCCACCACCCGGCTTCGCCGGGCGGTCCCCCTCCCCGAGCAAGCTCGGGGAGGAATGAGCTTGGGAAGATTGGCTCACGCGAAGGGACGCGAAGCTCGCGAAGGCAAGTCGACCCGGCAGCAGCCTGACGCCGGACGTTTGAATGCAGATTTCGGACCTTTGCATAAGCCGCCGGAGCTTAGCCCCTCCCCTTCAGGGGAGGGGTTGGGGTGGGGGTTGTCGGCTCGCTTCACCGACGTCGGCGAACATTCTGCCCCACATTCCCCACCCCCAACCCCT
>JBAWCC010000158.1:0-15876 GCA_049590095.1 Allosphingosinicella sp.
TTCCGCGGCGCTGCGCCATACACCCGCCGCGGCGGCGTGGCGGGCGGCCTGATCGTCCAGCACCTCGCGGGCCCAGCTCTCGAAGGCTTCAGCGCTCTCGGCCTCGGCGAGGCGGCAGGCGGCGCGGTGGACGAAGGCGACCGGAGTCTTCACCCGGTCGGCGCAGGCGGTGCCCTTGTGGTCGGAGATGCGCTGGATTTGTCGGACCGCGCGCGCCGCGGCCTCGCCGTCCTCTTCGGGGAGACCCCGAAGCAGCGGCCGAAGGGCACGGAGCGAGGCGGAAAGGTCCCGACGGGTCCAGCGCAGTGCGGTCACCGCCGCGGTGCCGCCGGCGACGAGCAGCAGCGACGTCCCATCGTACAGCCGCTCCCACTGATTCAGCATCGTCTTTCGCCTCCGACCGGCAAGATTTTGCCGCTTTGGCCGGCAAGGATTTGCCGCCCGCATTGCTGCTCCGAGGAAAAGAGGGCCCGCGCTCCTGCTCCGGCGCGAATTGGCACGGCCGTTGCAGTGAAGCGGCGGACCGCCCTCACCCGGTCACGATAACGACGCGAGAGGGCCGAACTTTAGGGGAGGTTCGCCGTGAGCAAGGGCGAAAGCATTTTCGGGTTGCACGGAACGGCGCTGGCGCTGCGCTCGCAACGCCTGTCGCTGCTCGCCTCCAACATCGCGAACGCCGCGACGCCCGGATACAAAGCGCGCGACATCGATTTCGACCGAGCGATGGACCTGGCCGGCAAGGGCTACAGCGCCGGCCGCGCCGCGGGAGAAGCCGTCGCCTATCGGGTGCCGATCACCCCTTCGCTCGACGGCAATACGGTGGAGCTGTCCACCGAGCAGACTCTCTTCGCCGAAAACGCGGTCCAGTACCGCACCACCCTCGCCTTCCTCGAAGGCCGCATCGGCACACTGAAACGCGCCCTCAAGGGAGAATGAGAATGGAAAAGCCGCTTTCGGTCTTCGACATTTCGGGGCGCGCCATGTCGGCGCAGCTGCTCCGGCTCAACACCACGGCCTCGAACCTCGCCAACGCCGGCGCCGTGTCGGGAACGCGCGAGGGTGCGTTCCAGGCGCTGAAGCCGGTGTTCCGGACGGTGGAGGACCGGCCCGGCGTCGCCACCGTGACCGTCGACCGCGTGGTCCGCGCCGAAATCGAGCCGACCAAGCGGCATTCGCCCGACCACCCGCTCGCCGACGAGAATGGCGACATTTGGGAAGCGGGCGTCGATCCGGCCGCCGAGCTCATCGAAATGGTCGAGACGGCGCGCCAGTACCAGAACAACGTGCAAGTCCTCCAGACCGCCAAGACCCTTACCCTCGACACCCTGAGGCTCGGACAATGACCACCGTCACCAACGTGAGCGGCGGCGCGGCATCGTCCTCGCCGGCCGGATCCAATTTCGCCAAGGGCCTCGACCAGAACGCCTTCCTAAAGCTGATGACGACTCAGCTCACCACCCAGGACCCGTTCAACCCGGTCGACAACACCCAGATGGTCGCCCAGATGGCGCAGTTCAGCCAGGTCGCGGGCATCGCCGAGATGAATGCGAGCCTCAAGGCGATCTCCGCTTCGCTCGGCACCAGCCGCCTCTCCGACGCGGCCGCCTGGATCGGCAAATCGATGCTGGTCGAATCCGACGTGGCGACGCCTTTGCGCGACGGCAGCTACTCCGGCGAGATCGACCTCCCCAAAGGAGCCGACGCCGTCACAATCAGCCTCGTCGACGGCAATGGCGCGGTGGTCCACAGCCGGGCGCTCGGTACCCAGCAGGCCGGCTCCATCCCCTTCGCATGGGACGGCAGGAACGAAGCGGGCGGACCTGCCGCGGGCGGCCCGCTCCGCCTCGTCGTCTCGGCGACGAAGGACGGCGCCGCCTTCACCCCCGCCACCGCCACCTGGACCTCGATCGGCGGCATCCAGTCGCCCGCCGGCGGCGGCGCCAGCCGCCTCGTCACCGGCCTGGGGCTGCTCGCCCCCGAAGCCGCCATCCGCCTCGCCTGACCTTTCGCACAGGAGCCTAGACCCATGTCCTTCTACACCTCGCTTTCGGGCCTGCGCGGCGCGCAGACCGACCTCTCCACCGTCTCCAACAACATCGCCAACGTCGGCTCCTACGGCTTCAAGCGCAGCCGGGCTCAGTTCGGCGACATCATGCCGGCGTCCAGCACCACCGCCGGCCAGGGTACGCGCCTCAAGGGCATCGAGCAGCAATTCACCCAGGGCGGCTTCGAATCCTCGTCGCGCGAGCTCGACCTTGCGATCAGCGGCGCCGGCTTCTTCGTCACCCGCAGCGACCTGACCGGCGGCACCACCCACTTCACCCGCAACGGCTCCCTTCAGATCGACGCCGACCGCTACGTGGTCGATTCGAACGGCTCCTATGTGCAGATGCTGCCCGTCGACGACGACGGCAACGTCACCGCGACCAGCCTTGCCGCCGCGCGCAACCTCCAGATCCCCCTGACTTCGGGCACCCCGCGCGCGACCAGCCTCATGAACCTTTCGGTCAGCCTGCCGGGCAGCGCCGACAAGCCGGCCGACCGCCCCGGCTACAGCGCGGCCACCCCCTATGCGTTCGACCGGATGGACCCGAACAGCTACAATTATTCGCAGCAGACCAATGTCTACGACAGCGCCGGCAACGCCATTCCCGCGACGCTCTATTTCGTCCGCACCCAGTCGACCACGTCCGGCGACGCGGACAATCGCTGGGAGGTCCATACCTTCCTCGGCAACGAATCCGCCAGCGCGACTCCGGTCGAGCTGCGCTTCGACGCCGCCGGTGCCCTCGTCGCCCCGGCCGGCCCGCAGGCGCTCGACACCGTGCAGCCGGGCGGCGCCTCCGCGCCGCTCTCCATCAGCCTCGATTTCGGCGCGGCGACCCAGCAGAGCTCGGGCACGTTCAGCGTCGGCAGCCTGGAGCAGGACGGCATCGCCTCGGCGAAGTTGAACGACATCTCGATCGGCGCCGACGGCCTCGTCACCGCCACCTTCTCGGACGGCAGCACCCGCGGCCTGGGCAAATTGCTGATCGCCAATTTTTCCAATCCCGCCGGCCTTCGCCAGCAGGGCGACGGCCGCTGGACCGTCACCGGCGACAGCGGCCCCGCCACCGTCGGCACCGCCGGCGCGGACGGCCTGGGGCGCATCCAGTCCGGCACGCTCGAGCGCGCCAATGTCGACATCACCGAGGAGCTCGTCTCGCTGATCTCGGCCCAGCGCAACTTCCAGGCCAACGCAAAGGCGATCGAGACCGCTAACGCGATGACCCAGTCGATCATGAACCTCAGGAGCTGAGGCTAGACCATGGACCGGCTCGTTCACACCTCCCTCTCCGCCCTCCGGGGCGCGATGGCGCGGCAGACGGCGACGGCGAACAACCTCGCCAACGCCAACACCACCGGCTTCCGGGCGGAGATCTCGTCCGCCCAGTCGCTGTGGCTGCGCGGCGCCGGCTTCGAGGCACGGGCGCAATCCTCGCAGGAAGTGCTCGCCGCCGACATGCAGCAGGGGGCGGTGAGCGAGACCGGGCGCGACCTCGACATCGCGCTGGAGGGCGACGCTCTCCTCGCGGTTCAGGCCAGGAACGGCGACGAAGCCTACACCCGCCGCGGCGACCTGAAGATCGCCGACAGCGGACTGATGACCACCGGCGACGGCCATCCCGTCCTGGGCGAAGGCGGGCCGATCACCCTTCCCCCGGCCGATTCCCTGCGCATCGACCGCGACGGCACGATCTGGATCGTGCCCGCCGGGGGCGACCCCAACGTGCCCCAGCAGGTCGATCGGCTGAAGCTGGCGACGCCGGCGGGATCGCAGGTGCTGAAGGGTACGGACGGCCTGTTCCGGGTGCCGAACGACGGCATCCTGCCGGGCGACCCGCAGGCGCGGGTCACGCCCCGCAGCCTCGAAGGCTCGAACGTCCAGGTGACGACGGCCTTGATCGACATGATCGAGGCCGGCCGCGCCTGGGACACGCAATTGAAGCTCATCTCCACCGCCAGTGAAATCGACACTTCCGCCGCCGACCTGATGCGGCTGCCGAGCTAGTTTTTCAAAGGAGCAGGATCATGACCAACGCCGCTCTCCACGTCGCCCGCACCGGCCTCGACGCCCAGTCGACCCGGATGCGAGTCATCGCCAACAATCTGGCGAACGTGAACACCACGGGATTCAAGCGCGATCGCGCCGAATTCGAGACTCTCGCCTACCAGACCCTGACCGCCGCCGGCGCGACCGCCGCGGGCGAGAACCAATATGCCACCGGCCTTTCGCTCGGCAGCGGGGTGCAGATGATCGGCACCGCCCGGGTCAACAGCCAGGGCGCGCTCAACACGACCGACAACCCGTTCGACCTCGCCATCGAAGGCGAAGGCTTCTTCCAGGTGACCCGCCCGGACGGCTCCGCCGCTTTCACCCGCGCCGGCAATTTCCAGAAGTCTTCGGAAGGCAAATTGGTCACCGCCGAGGGCCTGCCGCTCCAGCCGGAGATCCAGATCCCGGAAGGCGCGACCTCCGTCACCATCGGCACCGACGGCACGGTGAGCGTCACCATGGCCGGCCAGACCGAAGCCACCGAGGCCGGCAAGATCGAGATCGCCCGCTTCGTCAACCCCTCGGGCTTGCAGGCGCTCGGCGGCAATCTCTATGCGGAGACCGCGGCCAGCGGCACCGCACAGGTCGGCCCGGCTGCCCTGGAGGGCCGCGGATCGATCCGCCAGGGCGCGCTCGAAGGCTCGAACGTCAATGTCGTCCAGGAGCTGGTCGACATGATCGAGACCCAGCGCGCCTATGAGGTGAATGCGAAGATGGTCGCGGCGACCGACGAGATGCTGCGCAACGCCAACCAGCAGCTGTAAAGATGAAGGTCATTCTCCTCACCGCCGCCGCTTTGCTCCTCCTCGCCAACGGCAAGAAGGGTCAGGAGCCGGTCTATGCCCCGAGCTCCCCGGTTGCGCCGCCGGCGCCTCAGGCGAACGGCGCCATTTTCCAGGTCGACCAAGGCTACTCGCCGCTCACCTTCGGCCAGCGCGCCGGATCGGTGGGCGACGTGCTCACCATCGTGCTGGTCGAGCGCACCCAGGCCCGCAAGTCGAACGTCGCCACGACCGACCGCAACGGCAGCATCGGCCTCACCCCGCCGAGCACCGGGCCCCTGTCGCTGTTCAACCCCAGCGACGTCTCGATGGGCGGAGGCAGCGAATTCGCCGGCCGCGGCGAGGCGGCGCAGTCCAATTCGCTGTTCGGCGAGATCAGCGTCACCGTCGCCGAGGTCTATCCCAACGGCACGATGCTGGTTCGCGGCCGAAAGCAGGTGCGGATCAACCGCGGCGACGAGTTCATCAACGTCTCCGGAATCGTCCGAGCCGCCGACATCGGTCCCGACAACCGAATCGCCTCCACCCGCATCGCCGATGCCCGAATCGGCTATTCCGGCAAGGGCGAGATCGCGCGGGCCAGCCGCCAGGGCTGGCTGAACCGCTTCTTCTCGATTCTGAGCCCGTTTTGAGGTCCTGACATGCTGAACCGCATTCTCGCCGCCTTCGCCCTGGTCGCCGCATTCGCCGCATTCGCCGCCGCCGCGCCGGCCGAAGCGACCCGAATCAAGGACCTCGGCACGTTCCAGAGCGTCCGCCCGAACCAGCTGATTGGCTACGGCATCGTCGTCGGCCTCGCCGGCACGGGCGACGACAATCTCGAATATGCGACCCAGGGGATGAACGGCGTCGCCTCGCGCTTCGGCATGACTCTTCCGCCCGGAGTCAATCCGGCGCTCAAGAATGCCGCCGCGGTGATGGTGACGGCCGAGCTTCCCGCCTTCGCCCGGCCCGGCCAGCGGATGGACGTCACCGTCTCCGCGATCGGCCGAGCCAAGTCGCTGCGCGGCGGCACGCTGATCCTCTCGCCGCTGCGTGGAGCGGACAACCAGATCTACGCGATGGCGCAGGGCAACCTCGTCGTCGGCGGCCTCGGCGTCTCGGCAAAGGACGGCTCGCAGGTGTCCGTCAACGTGCCTTCGGCCGGCCGTATCCCGGGCGGCGCCACCGTCGAGCGCGCCGTGGACGCCGGCTTCGCGACCTCGCCGCACCTCACCTTCAACCTGATCGACTCCGACTTCACCACCGCCCGCCGGGTCGCCGAGGCGATCAACGGCAGCTTCGGGCAGCCGATCGCACGCGCGGTCGACGGGGTCGCCATCACCATCGAGGCGCCGCAGGGCGCCGAGACGCGCACCGCGGTGATGAGCCAGATCGAGAATATCGAGGTCAATCCGGCCGATGCCGCGGCGCGCGTCATCGTCAATGCGCGGACCGGCACCGTCGTCATCAACGGCGCGGTGCGGATCAGCCCGGCCGCGGTCAGCCACGGCCGCCTTACGGTCTCGGTCCGCGAGGACCCGACGGTGGTCCAGCCCGCACCCTTCTCGCGCGGGCAGACCGCTCTGGAGCCGGCGAGCGAGATCGAGGTGACCGAGAGGGGATCGCCGATGTTCCACTTCAATCCGGGCGCAAACCTGTCCGACATCGTCCGGGCGGTGAACGCCATCGGCGCCGCCCCGTCGGACCTCGTAGCCATCCTCGAGGCGCTGAAGCAGGCCGGCGCACTCCGCGCCGAGCTGGTGGTATTGTGACGGGGCCCATCGCCTCCGCCGGCCTCGCCGTCGGCGCCCCGGGGCCGGGCAGTGCCGCCGGCGACTCGAAGCGCGCGCAGCTCAAGGAGGCGGCTCAGGCGTTCGAGGCGGTGTTCGCCCGCCAGATGATCGGGGCGATGCGGCAGGCCAAGCTCGGCGACGAGCTGCTCGGCAGCGCCGCCTCCGACCAGTTCCGCGATATGGCCGACGCTCGGCTCGCCGACACGATGGCGGAGAAAGGCAGCTTCGGAATTGCCGAAATGCTGCTCGCCCAGTTCGGCGCGAAGGACGGGGCCGCGAGATGAGCGACCTCCTCAACATCGGCTCCTCGGCGGTTTCGGCCTATCGCAGCGCGCTCGCGGCGGTCGGCGAGAACGTCGCCAATGCCGAGACGCCGGGCTATGCGCGCCGTTCGATCAAGCTCGGCCAGGCCGACGGCGGGGGCTCCAGCCCCGATCCGATCTACCGCGATTCGATTCTCTTCGGCGGCGTCACCGCGGTGGGCGTGCAGCGCGCGTGGGACAGCTTCCGGGCAAGCGAGGCGCGCTACGCGGCCTCGTCCGACGGCCGCGCCTCGGTTCGCCGGCAATGGCTGACCAACATCGAGAGCGCGCTGGGCGACGGCCCGGCCGGGATCGGCCAGTCGCTGACGAGCTTCTTCAATTCGGGCGCGACGCTCGCGGCCACGCCGGCCGACCGGCTGGCTCGCTCGGCGATGCTGACCGCGCTCGACAATGTCGCCTCCGCCTTCCGGACGACGGCGGACGCCCTCGGCCGGGTCGCCGGCGGCATCGCCGACGCCGCCAGGCTCGACGTCGAGGGGGTGAACGGGGCGCTCGCCGCCCTCCACAAATTGAACGGCACCATCCGCGTCGCCCCTGCGGGGAGCACCGCCAAGGCCTCGCTCGAGGACCAGCGCGAGCGGCTGATCGACGAGATAGCCGCACGGATCGACATCACCGCCACCGTCTCGCGGGACGGCGCCGCTTCGCTCAGCCTCGCCGGGGCTTCGGGCGTGGCGCTGCTCGCGGGAACCGGTCCGGGCTACCTCTCCATGGCCACGGCGGCGGACGGTCGAATTGCGATCCATCTGTCGGTCGCCGGAACCTCCATGCCGCTCCCCGCAACCGGTGGCCGGCTCGCCGGTCTCGCGGAAATGGCCTCGGCCGCCGCCGATCGGCGCGCCGCGCTGGATGCGCTGGCGAGCGATCTCGTCACCCGGATCAATGCCGCCTCCGCTGACGGCGTCGACGGAAACGGCGATCCCGGCGCGGATCTCCTTGCCCTCCCCGCCGGCGCCGCCTCGATGCGCCTCATCGTCTCCGATCCGGCGCTGATCGCTGCTCAGGGCGCGGACGGCGTGCCGAATTCGAACCCGCTCGCGCTCGACGCGCTGCGCGGCGCAGGCGGCTTCGAAGACCGGTGGAACGCCTTCGTCTCCGACAATGCCCAGAGCGTCGCCGTCGCCAAGTCCGAAGCGGCCGCCGCCGCCTCGTGGCGCGACCTCGGCTTCGCCGCGCTCGACGAAGTGACCGGCATCGACCTCGACCGCGAGGCCGCCGAATTGCTGCGCTTCCAGCAGGCCTATGGCGGCGCGACCCGAATCATCCAGGTGGCGCGCGAGACTGTGAACGCCATCCTCGACCTGTTCTGAAGGATTGTTTCGATGATCACCGGCACTCGCTACCGCCTTACGCTCGAGATCAACCGCCAGGCGGCGCTCGCTCGCGACATCGAGCGCGGCCAGACCGAAATCTCGACCGGCAAGCGCATCCAGGCGCCTTCGGACGACCCGGTCGGCGCCGCACGCGTCTCCGACCTCGCCCGCGCGCAGGCCAATCAGGCGGCGTGGAAAGGCAATCTCGATTTCGCCGCCGCCCTCTCCAGCCGCGCCGACACGGTGATCGGGGCGGTTTCGGCCGGCGTGATCCGCGCTCAAGAGCTGATGGTGGCCGGCGCCAGCGACACGCTCTCCGCCGGCAACCGCGCCACCATCGCGATCGAGCTTCGCGCCATCGCAGAGGAGATCGAGGCGCTGTCCCAGACCCGCGATTCGCGCGGCGAGCCGCTCTTCCCGGACACGGACCCGGTGCTGATCCCGGCGGGCGAAGGCGTGCGCATCGCCGCCGTCGGTCGTCGCGGCGAGGTGTTCGGCAACGTCGCCGCCGCGGGCGGCCCGCGCGACATCGCGGCGATCGTCAGCGCCGCCGCCGACGCGCTGGTCGAGCCGGTTCCCGCACTTCGAAGTCCGGCCATCCAGGCGTCCATCGCCGAACTCGCCGCCGCCCAGGCCCACGTTTCCTTCGTCCAGGGCGAGCAGGGCGCGCGCGGCACCCGAATCGACAATTTGCTCGAACGGATCGCCGACTTCTCGCTCGAAATGGCCGAGGAGCGAAGCAAGATCGAATCGGCCGACGTCGTCGAGGTCGTGGCTAGCATGCAGTCGCGCCAGCTGACTCTCGAGGCGGCGCAGGCGGCCTTCGCCCGGATCAACCGCAACACCTTGTTCGATCTCATCCGCTAAAGTGCTGCAAAAGGCGGATTAACCCTTAAACCGGGCCCGCCGCTGCCGTTACTCCCTTCGGGCGACGCGTCTTTCGCCCGTGGCCACGAAGCGGGGTAGGTTCCAGATGTTTGCAGCCGTAGGGATCATCGTCGTCATCGTCATGGTGTTCGGCGGCTATCTGGTGAGCGGCGGCAATATCGGCGTCATCGCCTATGCCCTGCCGCTCGAAATGGCGATCATCGGCGGCGCGGCCCTGGGCGCGACCATCGCGGGCAACTCGATCAAGGAGATCAAGGCGCTGGGCGGCGGCATCGCGAAGGTCTTCAAAGGTCCCCGCTACGGCCGGCAGGACTTCCTCGACACCATCTTCCTCGTCTCCAGGCTGATGAAGATGCTCCGCACCGACGGGCCCGTCGCCGTCGAGCCGCATATCGAGGACCCGCAGGCGAGCATCATCTTCGCCGACTACCCCCGGCTGCTGAAGGACCGGACCCTCGTCCACCTCATCTGCGATACGCTTCGGCTGGTCGTCGTCTCCTCGGGCACGCTCGACCCCCACGCGGTCGAGGAAGTGATGGACAATTCGATCAAGACCCACCGCCACCACGCGATCCAGCCCGCCAACATGCTGCAGAACCTCGCCGACGCGCTCCCCGCGCTCGGCATCGTCGCGGCGGTGCTCGGCGTGGTGAAGACGATGGCCTCGATCGACCAGCCGCCGGCGATTTTGGGCGGGATGATCGCCTCGGCGCTGGTCGGCACCTTCCTCGGCGTACTCCTCGCCTACGGATTCGTCGGCCCCTTCGCGAACCGGGCTCGGCAGGTGATCGAGGCGGACGCGGCAATCTACCACGTCGTCAAGCAGATCGTCATCGCCTCGCTTCAGGGCCATCCGCTGCCCCTGGTGATCGAGGCGGCGCGCTCGGGCATCCAGCATTCCAATCAGCCGGCCTTCGCCGACGTCTTCGACGGCATGCGGGGCCGCTGACATGGCGAGCGCGGCGCGCCGGGGCAGGAACGAGCCGGAACCCAGGCCGATCATCGTCAAGAAGATAATCGAGGAGAGCCATGGCCCGCACCATGGCGGCGCCTGGAAGATCGCCTACGCCGATTTCGTCACCGCGATGATGGCCTTCTTCCTGCTGCTCTGGCTGCTCGGCTCGACCGACGAGCAGAAGCGCAAGGGCCTGGCGGACTATTTCACGCCGACGCTGATCGAATACCGCCAGAACAGCTCCGGCTCCGACGGCATACTGGGCGGCGACTCGATCATCGCCGATGAGAATTATCCGCACCGTGCGACACAGACCGGCTCGCGCGCCATCGTCGTGCCCCGCGACGTCACCGGCGGTCTCGAGCAGGGCGAATCCGCAAGATCGGAAGACCGCGTCCGTTTCGAGGCGCTGCGGCAGGAGCTGATGCGGCGGCTCGAGGCGGCCCCGGACCTCAAGGACCTGCGCCGCCACATCCGCTTCTCGGAAACGGACGAAGGCCTGCGCATCGATCTGATGGACGAGGGCGACTTCTCGATGTTCAAGGTTGGAACCGATCAGCTCCTGCCGCCCGCGGACCGGCTGGTGCGGGAGGTCGGCCGAGTGATCGTGGGGCTGCCCAATGCCGTCGTGGTAAGGGGCCATACCGACGCGCTCCCTTACGCTTCCGGCCGCTCGATGAACAATTGGATGCTCTCCACGGCCCGAGCCGAGCGGACGCGCGCGACTCTCAGTCATGCGGGAGTGGCCGCGGAGCGTTTCGCCCGGATCGAGGGCGTGGCGGAACGCGAGCCCTATGTTCCGGCCGACCGGTACGACCCGCGCAACCGACGCATATCGGTCACCCTGTCCTGGCGTGGCGAGACCCCGCGCAACCCGCGCGCGGAGCCGCCTCCCGGTTAGGGGAATCGACCGGATAGGCTTTCCGGCCGCCCGTTTTGCCTGACAAATGGCGCGGCCGCTCCCAGCTGGTAGATGCCCGCTGCGCCGAGGCTGAGGGCCGCGAACAAAGTCGCCGTGTCGACGGAAGCCGGCGCCCATCCGAGCAGCGGCTCCAGCCAGGCGATAATCAAGAGGCCGCACCATAAGGCGGACCGACGAAACTCCAGGTTTCCCGGCTGTCGCTCGCGCTGCTCGCCGTTCCGATAGATCGGGCTATAGCCGTGGCGGGTGGCATCCGGTCTGTTCATCTTGAGCGGGAGGCCCGCTTCATCACCCGCGGACGATAGGTAATGGTCGTAGTCGGGGGGGGGGTCGGATCCTGCCGCCGCCTGCCTTCTATTCGGCTCGGCCTTGGCCATCGTCCGGTCCGTCGTCGATCACCGTCATCCGCCGGCCGGTGCCGTCCATCCTCAAGGTGTCGGGTGTCACCACCACGGTCGAACCGGGCTGGAGGATCGACTCCACCGAGCGGCGGAACTCTTCTGGCGCCCGAATGCGACCCCGCAGCTCGGGCGGCGCCTTCGGGTCGACATGCTGGCCGGGCAGGGTCACCCGGAGCCAGGTGCGCTCGGTCCCGGAGGCCTGCAGGATGAAGGCGGAGGTTCGCTCGAGGCTGCCCTCGATCTCGACGGGGGACGTGCCGATCACGATTCCGTTGCGCAGCACCACGGCCTTGCGGTCGGCGAAGCTCACGACGATGGAGACCGGTCCGGAAGGAGAGGCCTCCGGCCGCCACGAGCTTCCCGTGGACGCGGTCCCGCCCCTCTGCCCGCGGCCGAGCAGGGCCTGGGCTGGAGCGATTCGGGGAACCACGGCCCGGTCGGTGACGATGACGGTCATGCCCATGTGGGAGACGCCGTAGAGCAGCTTGGCGAAGCCGCGCGGAAGCCTGATGCAGCCGTGAGAGGCGGGATAGCCCGGAAGGTCCCCGCCGTGAAGCGCAACCCCGCCCCGGGTCAGGCGCTGCATGTAGGGCATGGGCGCATTGTTGTAGAGGCTGGAATAATGCTCGACCCTGCGTTGCAGGACGGTAAAAACACCGGTCGGAGTGCGGTAGCCGGGGCGGCCGGTCGACACCGTCGAAATGCCTATCGGCACTCCGTTCCGGTAGATAACGGCCCGCTGAGTCGCCAGGCTCACGACGAGCAGCACCGGGCCGCGCGGCGCCACTTCCGGAGCCCAGACGAACTCGCCCGGCTTCAGCCGCTCCGCGGCCTCGATCACGCCCCCGCTTTGCAGCGAGGGCTCGGCCGAAGCGGCCTGGCAGGTCGCGATCGCACCCGCGACGGCCGCAATCCGGGCCCAGCGCATGATGCGGGTAATGGCAGAAATGTGCATGTCCGATGGCCTAACCGCGCCGGCGGCCACTGGGATTCCGTATCTCTACCTAATGCTGCGGGCCGGCGATATCGCTTTACAGATGCTGCAAAGGAGCATCGTGATGGCGAAAGGGGGAATTTCAAAAGGACGACCCTTCGGTTCCGAGGTTGCAGAGGCCTCGACCCTTACCCCCTGCAAGGCAGATCCAGGTCCGACGATCGGGCGGCCCAGGCCGCGCCGCCGGTGATCCCTTGAGCCGCTTCATGCCCGCCACGCCGGGGTCCGCCGGCGACCTGGTCCTGCAGCCCATGCTGACCCCGGGAGAATTCCTCCCAGGGCTCGCGCTCGCCCTCGCCATCGGCATTCTGATCGGAGTCGAACGCGGCTGGCGGATGCGCGAGGAGGAATCGGGCTCTCGGGTCGCGGGCGTGCGCACCTTCGCCCTGGTCGGGCTGCTCGGCGGCCTGATCGGAATCGAGCTGCCCGGAGAGCTCGGGACTCTGGCCGTGATCCTGGCTGCGGGCGCGGTCGCCGGCCTGCTGCTCGGCTATGCGGTCGACATGCGCCAGGACCACAAGGTCAGCGCGACTTCGATGATCGCGGCCGTGCTCACCCTCGGCCTTGGGGCGACGGCGACGAGCGGGCACATGGCGCTCGCCTCCGTCGGCGCCGGCGCGGCGGTGATCCTGCTGGCTTCGCGGGACGCCCTTCATCGGGCGATCGAATTCGCCAGCGAGAACGACATCAAGGCGCTGATCAGGCTCGTCCTGGTCGTGTTCGTCATCCTCCCCTTGCTTCCGAACGTCGGGATGGGCCCGTTCGGCGCGCTCAACCCGCAGCGCCTGTGGCTGGTGGTTGTGATCACCGGAGCCATCTCCTTCGCCGGATACATCCTTGCACGCTGGCTCGGCCAGCAAAGAGGAGCGCTCCTGACCGCCGCCGTCGGCTCGCTGGTATCCTCGACCGCGGTGACGGTGGACAGCGCCAGGCGCGTCCGGGAAGGGGCGGCCGGCCTCACCGACCATGCCGCCGTCGCCATCGCCTCGGCGACCATGCTTACCCGCTCGCTTGTCCTCGTCAGCATCCTCGCGCCCTTTGCGATGGGAGCGTTTGCGCGGATGGTCGTTCCAGGCCTTATCGTCTCGCTCGCCGGCGCGGCGGTCCTGCTCCTCCTCAGCCGCAGGAACCCCTCGACCATCGCATTGCGCGACCCGAAGCCGCCCGGTCTCGGTCTCGCCTTCCTGTTCGCGCTCTCGGTGGCCGTGCTGTCGGTCGCCTCGGCCTGGGCGGAGAGCAGCCTGGGGTCCGGCGGCGGCGCCATCCTGATCGCCGTCGGAGGAACCGCGGATATCGACGCCGCGATCGCTGCCGCCGGAGCGCTGCCGGTCGGCACCCTGCCCCTGGGGTCGGTCGCCCTCGCCCTCGCCGCACCGACCCTGTTCAACACCCTGTTCAAGCTGGCCCTGTTCATGGTCATAGCAGGATGGCGACTCGCCCTTGCGGGCTCGCTCGCTCTGGGGATGGCCGCTTTGACGCTGCTCGTACCGATCGTCCTTTCGCTGGTGTGAAATTCCATGTCGCAGTCCGAATATGAATCGAAGCGAATGCCCGCCGAAGCGGCGGTCGCCGGAATCCGCTCCGGAGCCGACATCGCCATCGGGATGGCGGTAGCCGAGCCGCCGGCTCTGCTCGCGGCGCTCGCCGCGCGGGTGGAGGCCGGCGAGCTCACCGACCTCAAACCTTGGTATTTTCACTCGCTCGTCCATGCCGGAACCACTTTGCTCCGCTACGAGCTCCTCGACCGGGTGCGTCCGCATTGCATGTTCCTGAGCCCGATCGAGCGGGCGCTGATCAGGCGCGGAGAGACGGAAGGCCGGGTTCCGATCGAGTTCGTGCCGACGGCGTTCAGCGAATCGTCCCGCCTCCTCTCCGAGCGGGTCGCACTGGATGCCTTCGTGACGACCGTCTCGCCCATGGACCGGAACGGCTGGTTCACCTTCGGCACCAGCAACGACTATGCGACCACCGTCGCGCGCAGCGCGAAGCGGCTCATCGTCGAGGTCAATGCGAACATGCCGCGCGTGTTCGGCGAGTCGCTGCTCCACATCTCGGAAGTCGATTCGATCGTCGAGAATGAGGAACCCCTGTTCGAAGCCGCTTATCCCGAGCCCGCCGCCGAAGACGAGACGATCGCGACCTTGGTCGCCGACATGATCGGACACGGCGCCTGCATCCAGATGGGGATCGGCACCCTGCCCAACGCCGTGTGCGCCAAGCTCGAGGGCCACAAGGATCTCGGCATCCACACCGAGCTCATGACTCCGGCCCTCGCCCGCCTCATCCAGTGCGGCGCCGTCACCAACCGGCTCAAGACGACCTATCGCGGCCGAAGCGTCTTCACCTTCGCGATGGGCGACCGCGCCTTCTACGATTTCCTCGACGACAATCCGTCCATGCACAGCGCGCCGGTCCAGATCGTCAACGACCCCCGCCACATCTCGAAGAACGACAATGTGGTTTCGGTCAACGCGACCCTGCAGGTCGACCTCGGCGGCGCGTGCAACTCGGAGCATATGCTGGGACGACAATATAGCGGCTCGGGAGGTCAGCTCGACTTCGTCCGGGGCGCCGGCGCCTCCAAAGGCGGCAAGTCCATCATCGCCTGCCACAGCACGGCCAAGGACGGTACCGTCTCGCGGATCGTACCCCAGCTCCAGGGGCCGGTGACGACGCCCCGGAACGACACCCACATGATCGTCACCGAATATGGCTGGGTCGACCTGAAGGGGAAGTCGCTGCGCGAGCGGGCGGAAGCGCTGGTCGGCATCGCCCATCCGAGGTTTCGCGAAGAGCTGGCCCGCACCATTCCCTAGGGGACTCTCCGTATACCGGCTGCATCCCTCCCCTTCCTACGGTTGGGACCAACGGAGGAAGGCCATGAACAGACGGATCGCAACACGAGCGGACAAGCGCGTCCCAGTCGCCGTCGGCATGCTTGCAGCCGTCCTGGCCCTGCTCGGCGCCCACCGGATTGCGTTCCCCGGCGCCGGCGAGGCGGCTCAGCCTGTCCAGATGGCCGCCGCCATGACGTCTGCGCCGGCACCCTGACGGCGCGACGTAGGCAAGATTCCTCAGGCCCTGAACCGCGTGATGTCCGGGAGATTCACGATGCAAGCCCTGACAGCCGGCGATCTCACCCCCGGGGTCCGCCAACGCACTTCGCGCACACCTCCTCCATGGCAGCCTCGCGGAATCGGCGCTGCTCGGTTGCCGTCGGACATTCTGATCATGCGCACCTCCGCCGACGATCCGCGCGATCGATGACCCCCACTACAGGGAAGCAGTTATGAAAGCGCCAACCGTCACCGTTCACGGAGCAGGCCGCACCGTCACCGGCTCCTGCTTCGAAGTGGCGTGCGGCGACCATCGAATCCTCGTCGACTGCGGCCTGTTTCAGGGCACGCGGACCGTGGAGGCGCTCAAC
>JBAWCC010000159.1:0-2881 GCA_049590095.1 Allosphingosinicella sp.
GGCCTGGGCCGTACCAGCCAGAATGAGCGCCGCCATGGCCGTCGTAGCGATCCGCTTCATCATTTTACTCCCTGAACTCCGGCACCCTGTTTAGCAGGCTTTTTCAGCCACTGAAGGGCGCTTTGACTCGCGTTCCCCCGGCAGCCATTCTGGGCCGCCTAAAGGGGGAGACAAAAAGCCATGTACAGTCCCATTCTCGCGCCTGTCGTCGCGCTCGTCGCCTGGACCTTGATGATCATGGCCTGGATGGTCGTGACGCGGTTCGCGGCGATGAAGAGCAAGGGCATCTCGCTCAAGGGCCGGGTCGGCGGCCGCGGCGGCGCTGCGCTCGAGGGCGTGGTCGAGGACGAGGTGATGTGGAAGGCTCATAATTACATGCACCTGGTCGAGCAGCCGACACTGTTCTACGCAATCGCCTTGACCCTTGCGATCGGCGACTCGGGCGGCGGCTACAGCGCGATCCTGGCCTGGGCCTATGTGGCGCTTAGAATCCTGCACAGCCTCGTTCAGACGACCTCGAACGTCATCACCCACCGCTTCATCCTTTTCGGCTTGTCCTCGCTGGCCCTGGCGGGGCTGACCGTCCAGGCCATCCGGATGGCCTGGGGCCACTAGCGGCTGAACGCCCCGACCAGCTCGACATGGGTCGACCAGCGGAACTGGCCGACGGGCCGAACCCAGTCGAAGCGATAGCCGCCCCCGGTCAGGGCGGCCGCGTCGCGGGCGAAGGTGGAGGGGTTGCAGGAGACATAGGCGATCCGCGGCACCCCGGCGCGGGCGAGCGAGGCCGCCTGCTCCCTGGCGCCGGCACGGGGCGGATCGAGCACGACCGCCTCGAAGCGATCGAGCTCGGCCGTCTCCAGCGGGCGTCGATAGAGATCGCGATGGTCGACGAAGACCGACCGTTTCGCCCGGCCGGCCGCCGACTTGAGGGCGAGCGCGGAGTCGCGGGCGCCTTCCGCGGCGAGGATCCTGCCCTCGAGGGTCAATGCGAAGGTTCCGAGGCCGGCGAACAGGTCGGCGACGATGCGCGCCTCCCCGACCACCCGCCGCACCGCCTCGACCAGCGCCGCCTCCCCGTCCGCGGTGGCCTGGAGGAAGGCTCCGTGCGGCAGCGGCACCGCAACTCCGCCCAGGGTGATCGTGACCGGCTCGGGCTCCCAATGGGTCTGGGCGCCGTAGCCGTCGTCAAGGGCGAGGCGGGCCAGCCCATGGCCCCGGGCGAACGCGCCCAGCGCCTCGGCCGCCGCGAGGCCATCGGCTTCGACCCTTTCCAGAAGCAGGTCGACGCCCTGGTCGGTCAGGGTCAGCCGGACGCCGGCCGTGGCCCGAAGCTTCAGGCCTCGAAGCAGCGCCCGCAGCGGCTGGATCAGAGCGAGCAGCTCGGGCCGCAAGATGTGGCATTCGCGCATGTCGACGATCCGGTGGCTCGCCTCGGCGTTGAAGCCCACCACCCCGCCCCGCTCGGCGCGAAGCGAGGCCCGGCGGCGGCTGTTCGGCGGCGAGATATGCGCGGCGAGAATGTCGGGCGCCGGCACGCCCTGCGCGGCCAGGGCCGAGGCGATACGGTCGCGGAGGAAGAGACCGTAGGCCTCGTCGTCGACATGCTGGAGCTGGCAGCCGCCGCATTCTGGAAAGTGGCGGCAGGGCGGCGCCTGCCGATGCGGCCCCGGCTCGATGCGGCCGTCCGGCCCGACCCGGTCGCCGGGGGCGGTGAGCGGATGAAAGCGGCCGCTCTCGCCGACTCCGTCGCCTCGGCCGGCGAGGCGAAGGATCAGCTCGCCGTCGCTCACAGGCATTCGGCCAGGGCGGCGGGCAGGTGGGCGATCAGGTCGTCCGCCACGAAGCCGGGGCCGGCCAGCTCCGCCACGCGGCCGTGCAGCCAGACGCCGGCGCAGGCCGCCTCGAAGGGCGGCAGGCCGGCGGCACATTGAGCCGCGATGATTCCGGCGAGAACATCGCCCGTGCCGGCACTCGCGAGCCAGGACGAACCGGTCCTCGAAATCGCCGCCCGACCGTCGCTCGCGGCGACGATCGTATCGGAACCCTTGTAGACGATCGTCTCGCCGCTCCGGGACGCCGCCGAGCGCACCGCCTCCAATTTGCTTCCCGGATCGCCGTACAGCTCTCGAAACTCCCCTGCATGGGGCGTGGTTAGGGTCGGCGCGCTTCGCTCCCGTCGAACCCCTGGCCGGGCAAGGAGCCATAAAGCGTCGCCGTCGAGCACTATCGGACAGGGGCATGACAGAATTCGGGCAAGTCGATCCGAGCTGTCCGGGGAACGGCCGAGGCCGGGCCCGACGAGGGCAGCGGCGATCCGCCGGTCGGCCGACGCCTCGTCCAGCTCGTCAGGGGGCCGGCGGACGACGGCATTGGGGACTTGCCCGCCCTCCCCCACCAGGGTCACGTAGCCCGCGCCCGAGCGGGCGGCGGCGCCCGCGGCAAGCGCGGCGGCTCCGGGCATGTTCCCGCCGGCCACGAGCAGATGGCCGCGGGTATATTTATGGTCGTCCGGCCCCGGCTTTCGAAGCGCCGGCCTTTCGATCAGGCCGAGCAGGCTCTCCGCTCCGATGCCGATGTCGGCGATGACGAGCCGCCCCATGTGGCGGGCGGCAGGCTGAAGCAGATGCGACGGCTTCAGGGTGGCGAAGGCGATCGTGAGATCGAAATCGGGGACCGGCGACAGGATCGCACCGTCGTCGCTCGCGACCCCGCTCGGCAAATCGACCGCCACCCGCACCCGCGCCGCTCCGGCCAGGGTGGACAGGCGCTTCGAGAGCGCCGCGTCGAGCGGCCGGCCGAGCCCGGTGCCGAACAGCGCGTCGACCATCAGCGGAGCGGCGGCCGCTTCGGCGAAGGGCTCAACGGCCCCGCTCCAGGC
>JBAWCC010000160.1:0-4099 GCA_049590095.1 Allosphingosinicella sp.
CCCGAACGGATCGAAACCGCCCCCCTCGGCGGCGACGCTTCCGCAGCCGGCGATCTCGCCTTCACCTACGGCAGTGCGCGATGGCGCCGCGGCGAGGCCGAGATCGACGGCCATTACGTCCGCATCTGGCAGCGCCGAAGCGACGGCTGGAAGCTGATCGTCGACAATATGATCGCAATCCCGCCCACGCCCCCACCGTCGCCGTCCGCGGGGGGTTAGTTCTGCGAAACCCTCCGCCGATGCGACGAAAAGGGCGGCGCCGTTCCGGCTTCCGCGCTAGGATA
Source organism: Allosphingosinicella sp. (assembly GCA_049590095.1). GTDB lineage: Bacteria > Pseudomonadota > Alphaproteobacteria > Sphingomonadales > Sphingomonadaceae > Allosphingosinicella. The sequence continues at coordinate 285 of JBAWCC010000160.1, forward strand.
AGCCGAAAGTCCCGGAGACGAGCTTCGATGGAAAAGAGCCCTCCCCGTCCAAACGTCGCGCTCCAGGCGGCGAAGCTGACTCTCGGAGTCTGGGTCTTCACCTTCATCCTCTTCCTCATGCCCGTCGTCGTCGCCGAAGGCCGGCTCCCGCAATTCGCGGTCGGGATGACCGCGCTCGTCGTCGCCTTCGGAATGGCCCTCACGATCCCGCTCTACTGGGCCTGCGCCCGCCTTCAGGACTCGCCCACCCCGCTCAAGATCGGCGGCGTGTTCGCGGCCGTCTGCATCGCCGCCTTCGCCTTCTCGCTCGGCGACGCTCTGTTCGGAGGCAACATCATCCAGATGTTCATGGGCGAGCACAACATCCCGCCCGACGTGATCAACCGCACCGTCTCGAACTTCATCAGCTTCTCATGGCTCTACGGCTGGCTTGGAACGACCTACGTCATCCTCCAGACCAACGCCGCGATTCGGGAGCGCGACCTCCAGCTCGCCGAGGCGCGGGCCCTCGCGCAGACCGCCCAGCTCACCGCTCTGCGGCTCCAGCTCAACCCGCATTTCCTGTTCAACACCCTCAATGCCATCTCCTCGCTGATCGTCACCGGCCGAAACCGCGACGGCGAGGCGATGCTGGCGAAATTGTGCGCCTTCCTCAGAACCGCCCTCGTCGGCGACGGCCGGAGCGAAGTGACCCTGGGCGAGGAGCTCGAGACCCTGCAGACCTATCTCGAGATCGAATCGATCCGCTTCGGCGACCGCCTCACCGTCGATTTCGCCGCCCCCGAAGCCCTGCTCGAATATCCGGTGCCCGCCTTCATCCTCCAGCCCCTGGTCGAGAATGCGGTGAAGCACGGAGTCGCTCCGACCAGCCGCCCCGTCATCGTCCGGGTGGGAGCCCGCCAGGACGGCGACGACATCATCCTGTCGGTCAGCGACAACGGCGGCGCGGTCGCGGGCTCGCGAGTCTCCGGCACGGGAGTCGGCCTCGACAACACCCGCCGCCGCCTCGAGGTGATCTACGGCCCGCGCGGCCGGATCGAGACCCTCGCCCACGACGACGGCTTCACCGTGATCGTCCGGATCCCCGTGCACGAGGCGCCGGCGCTGGAGCTGGTCGCATGACTCTTCGAACCCTCCTGGTCGACGACGAGCCTCTGGCCCTGGAACGGCTCCAGGTCTTCTTCCGCGACATCGCCGGGGCCGAGATCGTCGGCACCGCCCGCGACGGCCGCGAGGCGGCCGAGGCGATCGAGCGGCTGAAGCCCGACCTCGCTTTGCTCGACATCCAGATGCCCGAGCAGAACGGCCTCCGGGTCGCCGCCACCTTGCCGCTCGAGGATCGCCCCGAGATCATCTTCGTCACCGCATTCGAGCAATATGCCCCCGACGCCTTCGAGGTCGAGGCGGCCGACTATCTCCTCAAGCCGGTCCGCTTCGACCGGCTCTGGCAGGCGGTCGAGCGCGCCAAGCGCCGCAAGCATCAGCGCACTTTGGCCGGCCGGGCCGAAGCCGCGGCCGCCGACCGGGAGCAGCAGCCCCATGAGGACGGCCTCTGGGTCCCCACCCGCGCCGGCGCCGTCTTCGTTCCGGTCGAGTCGATCGACTGGATCGAGGCCCAGCGCGATTATGTCATGCTGCACACCGCCACCCGGAGCCACATCCTGAGGATCTCGATGCGCGCGCTCGAGGACAAGCTCGATCCCGCCCAGCTGATGCGGGTCCACCGCTCCGCCTTCGCCCGCCCCGCCAACGTCGTCGAGGTCCAGCGCCTCGGGCGCACGATCAACGCTTTGGTGCTTCGCGACGGAGCGATCGTCCAGGTCGGCCCGAATTATTCGAAGGCGGTCGCGGAGCGGCTCAGAGTGGCGGAGTGAGGGGGGTTCCCCGGCGAAGGCCGGGGCCCAGCGGCGCAACGCCGAGGCTTCGAAACTGGATCCCGGCCTTCGCCGGGAAACGGGAGCAGGTCGACGGGTCCTCCCTGTTCCGAACAATCCCCAGCTTTCTTTCATTTCGAAGACAGTCCGCGGGAACGCCCGCCTCCGATCCGGGTTGATGGTCAAAGGGCTGCTTTATCCGGCCCGCAACAGGGGAAGGGCCGAGTGTCGGGGACCAAGATCATGCTGGTCGAGGACGAGCCGCTCGTCCTCCGCAACACCGCCGATCTGCTGATCGAGGACGGCTACGAAGTCGCCGAATGCACCGGCTGCGAGGAGGCCCTGGCCCGGCTCGAGGCCGAGCCCGACACCGCCGTCCTCGTCACCGACCTCAACGTCGCCTGCCCCGGCGACGGGACGGCTCTCGCCAACGTCGCCGCCGGGCGCTGGCCGCATTTGCGGATCGTCATGGTCTCCGGCGCGGTCCGGCCGCCGCCGGGCACCTATCCCGAGCGCGCCACCTTCTTCACCAAGCCCTACGCCCCAGGCGCCCTCCTCCACGTCGTCAAATCCCCCGATTTCGCCTGAGTGACAGCCGCTGTTCCCCGGCGAAGGCCGGGGCCTAGCCCCTCCGCCTGCGAAACTGGACCCCGGCCTACGCCGGGAACCCTAGTGACTGTCACTAATTCCGCGCCTAAGCCCCCACCCATGGACGACGACCTGCCGGACGCGATCCCGGCCGCCACTCTCATCCTGATCCGGCCCGCCGCGGCGGGTGGGCCGCCCGAAATCCTCATGCTCGAACGCTCCGAAACCATGGCCTTCGCCGCGGGGGCCCTCGTCTTTCCGGGCGGCCGAATCGACCCCGAGGATCATGTGCTTGCGGAGGGGTTCCCCGGGATCGGGGATGCCGCCGCGCGGATTGCCGCGATCCGGGAGACGATCGAGGAAACCGGGGTGGCTCCGGCGCTTCGGCCGGCCCCGGACGCTTCGGCGCTTCGCGAGGCGATGGCGGCGGGCCGCCCGTTCGCGGCCTTGCTCGACGAAATGGACCTGGCGCTCGATCCCGGCGCCCTCACCCCCTTCGCCCGCTGGTGCCCCAATTTCCGCGAGGCCCGGCGCTTCGACACCCTCTTCTACCTGGCGGAGGCCCCGGCGGGAGGAGGCACGCTGCACAGCGCCGACGAAACCGAGAGCGTCCATACCTTCTGGGCGAGCGCGGAGACGGTGCTGGCCGAAATCGAGGCGGGGCGCGCCAAGGCGATCTTCCCGACACGCCGCAATTTGGAGCGCCTCGCCCGCTTCGGCTCGCTGGAGGAGGCCCGGAACGACGCGGAGCGATACCCGGTGCGACAAATTACCCCATGGGTCGAGGACCGCGGCGACCGGCGCTTCGTCTGCATCCCCGAGGGGATCGGCTATCCGGTGACCTCGGAGCCCTATGAAAGCGCCCGGCGGCGCTGAGTCCGGTCCGGACGGCGGGTCAGCCGGGCGACGGCGAGCCGGTCGCGCCGCAGCCGAAAGGCCGTCAGCCAGAACATATAGGTGAGCATGAGGGCGATGAGGATCGGGAACGCATACAACATAAGGCAATAAAGCTCCGAGAGTCGGCAAGTTCCGTAGCGGAGTATATTCGTTGCTACCTGAAGTTCGGCTCCAGCCGAACCGGCGGCCGGTAGCGGCGGCGTTCATCGAGAAGCTCGACCGGCTGCGACCGGCGCGTATCGACGAACAGGGCGTCGATCACCTTGGGTCCGGGATAAGCGAACAGGGTCTCCGATCCGGGATCGAGCCGGACCCGGCTCTGGTCTTCGACCAGCCACACCGAGGGCGGCTCGAGCGCCTGGCCGTCGATCAGCCCGCTCCCCCGCACCGGCACCAGCCAGACCGGGCGCTCGACCTCGCCGGCCAGCCGGCCGCCCGCGGCGCGGGTCCAGCGCT
>JBAWCC010000161.1:0-29887 GCA_049590095.1 Allosphingosinicella sp.
CCGGGGTGGCGCTCGCCAGCTCGATCGTCCCCGCAAGCGCGCCGGGTCCCTGGACGCCGCTGCCGCCGCCGCGGGTTACCCGCGCCTCGCCGAGCCGTTCGGGATGATAGGCCGGCCAGCTTATCCAGCCGCCGAACGGGTCGGTCTGGGGAACTCCGTCGAGCAGGAGCAGCACCCGGCTCGACGCATTGCCGCCGAGCGCCCGAAGGGTCGCGCCCTGGCTGGTCGGGTTGGCCGAGCGGGAGTCGGAACGACGGAAGAGCTGGAAGCCGGGAACGTCGCGAAGCACCTCCTCCAGCCGGCCCGAGGCGGAGCCGGTAAGGCGATCGCGGTCGACGACCATGGTATCGAACACCTCCTCGCCGGCAGCGGGAGCGAGGCCGCGGCCGGTGACGACGATTTCGGGAGTCGCCTGGGCGAGCAGGAGGGGGAGGAGAAACGGCACGAGCCCGCTCTACCCCCCTATGTCATTCCCAAGAAAGCGGGAATCCACAGGGAGGCGGAACAGGCTCGAAAACTTGTGCTCCCCGGCGAAGGCCGGGGCCCAGCGGCACGGACGGAAGGACTGGGTCCCGGCCTTCGCCGGGAAGCAGCCCCTCCGTACATGCTTACCTGGAAGCGGCCCTTCTACGCCCGCCGCTGCGGGCCTGACCCTGCGGACGCGCGGGTCGGGCGCTGAAGCGCTTGGTCGGACGGCCTCGGCCATGCCGCTCCTCGCGCTCGGGTCGCTCGACGATCTGGATCGGCGAATTGGCCCGGGCGGCCTTGATCCGGGCCGCTTCGGCGTTGAAGCCCTCGGGCAGCGGCACCGGGGTGAGCGTCTGCTTGGTGAGGCGCTCGATGCCCTTCAAATAAGGCCGCTCGTCCTCGGCGCAATAAGCGATCGCGACGCCGGCCGCCCCGGCGCGGGCGGTCCGGCCGATGCGGTGGACATATTGCTCGGAGACGTTGGGAAGGTCGAAGTTGATGACGTGGCTGACCCCTGAAACGTCGATTCCGCGAGCCGCGATGTCGGTCGCGATCATGATCCTGACCTTGCCGTCCTTGAACTCGGCAAGAGCCCGCTCGCGCTGCGGCTGGCTCTTGTTGCCGTGGATGGCGTTGGCCGGGATCCCGGTCTGGGCAAGCTGCTTCACGATCCGGTCGGCGCCGTGCTTGGTCCGGCTGAAGATCAGGACCCGGTCCATCGAGCCCCCCTTCTTGCCGGGCGACGCCGCTGCGAAGCCGACCCGAAGCATCATGGTCAGCAGAGCCGGCTTTTCGGCCTGGTTGACGAAGGTGACGTACTGCTCGACGCGCTCGACCGTGGAGGAGACGGGAGTCACGGCCACCTGCTCGGGACTGGTCAGGAACTTGTCCGCGAGATCGCGTATCGCCTTCGGCATGGTCGCCGAGAAGAACAGGCTCTGCCTCTTCTCCGGAAGGAAGCGGACGATCTTCTTCAGATCGTGGATGAAGCCGAGGTCGAGCATCTGGTCGGCCTCGTCGAGGACGAGAATCTCGACCTGCCGAAGGTCGAGCCAGCGCTGCTCGACCAGGTCGAGAAGCCGGCCCGGAGTGGCGACGAGCACGTCGACTCCGCGCGACAGATCCTGCCTGTTCTTGTTGATCGAGGTGCCGCCGAACACGGTGGCGACGCTGATGTGGCTGAATCGGCCGTAGGCGCGGGCGCTCTCGGCGATCTGCGAGGCGAGCTCGCGGGTCGGGGCGAGGACCAGCATCCGGCAGGTGCCGCGCTGCGGCCGCTTGCCGCTCGCGATCAGCCGTTCGATCGACGGAAGCATGAAGGCCGCCGTCTTGCCGGTGCCGGTCTGGGCGATTCCGAGAAGGTCCTTGCCCTTCAGAAGGATCGGGATCGCCTGCTCCTGGATCGGGGTCGAGGTGGAATATTCCTTCAGAGCGAGCGCCTGGAGGACGGGCTGCGAAAGCCCGAGATTTTCAAAAGACATTGATGACTCACTGTAATGGTGCAGCGCTCCGCGCAGCCGGAACGGCGCGCGGAAACGCGGCGGGTTCTGGTGACCCGCGTGAAAAGGGAAACCTTGGGTTTGACGAAACGGAGCCGGCCCGATTGGGGCGTTCACGCTGCAATGACGCTTCGCTGAGGGGCATATGGGGCAGAAAGACTAAGAAATCAACTCAGCGACTTCGTCATTCCCGCGGAAGCGGGAATCCATGCTGGGTCCGAGTGGATTCCCGCTTTCGCGGGAATGACGATTAGGTCGCCGTCACCCTCGCCAGCAGCCGGTCGATCCCCGCCGCCGCCTCCGGCTCCTCGAGCGTCGGGGCGTGACCGACGTTCGGCACCGTCGCCTCCTCCATATCGGGATTCTCCGCCAGCATCCGCTCCACCGTCGCGCGGCTGAGCAGGTCCGAAATCCCGCCATGGACCACCAGCGACGGCACGCCCTTCAAGGCCGCGAACGCCGTCCACAGGTCGAAGCCGGTGTCGCCGCCCGGTTGCCGGAACGGTTCGGCGATTCGCATGTCGTAGTCGAAGACGATCCGGCCGCTTTGGCTCAGCCTGCACAGCCTCTTGGCGTAGACCAGCCACTGCCCGATGTCCCAGTCCGGATAGCGGTCGCTCTGCGCCTCGCCCAGGAAGCGGGCGGCGTGAAGCCAGGTCGGCCAGCTTTGCGAACGGCCGACATAGGATCGGATATGCTCCAGTCCTCCCGGCTCGAGCTCCGGCCCGATATCGTTGAGGAGGGCTCCGGCGATCCTTTCCTTGCCGGCCAGCGCCAGGAGCATGGTGATCAGCCCGCCCAGCGAGGTTCCGAACAGGACGAAGCGCTTCAGCTCCAGTGCGGCGATCAACGCCTCCAGATCCTGCCAATAGGTCTGCGGGACGTAGGTCATCGCGTCCTTGGCATAGTCGCTCTGGCCACGGCCCCGGAGCTCGACGCAGATCAGCCGCCATTCGCCCCCGAGCCGGTCGGCAACCCCTTCGAAGTCGCGCGCGTTGCGGGTGAGACCGGGGATGCAGACGATCGGCGGACGCCCGTCGTCGCCGCCGCCATAGTCGCGATAATGGAGGCGCAGGCCGTCGCCCGCCGTCCACCAACCGTCCGACCAGTCCGCCATGTCCCGCCCCCCGTTTGGCGGCATATTGCGGGGCCTCGCCGTCGCGGCAAGCCTTTAGCTGACGTCCATCGCCGCGCCGACATTGTCGAGATTGAGATCGGCCTGTGTGCCGACATTCTGGAACGCGACTATGGCGGCCACGGCGATAAGAGCCGCAACCAGGCCATATTCGATCGCGGTCCCGCCCCGGCGGTCGCGCAAGACGGCGCGGATAAAGTCCATCACACTCTCCTGTCGATGCGCCCAGAATGATGCGCAATTGCTAAGTCCGGGTTAAATCCGCCGCGGAACCGCGCGTGAGAGGCGGGGTTTGAGATCGATGGTTCCTCCGCCCACGCAATCTCCCTATCGCGCCGATCCCGCCATCCTCGAGCTTGGCGACGACTTCTTCGATCCCGTGGAAATTGCCGATTTCCCGAGCGCCCTGCTTCGCTTCCGCAACGACCGCTGGTCCCCGGCGGTCGGGCTGGCCTCTCTGACCGATTCCGAATGGATCCGGCATTTCGCCCGTTTCGAGCCCTTGCCCTCCAATCTTCCGAAGCCGCTGGCGCTTCGCTATCACGGTCACCAGTTCCGGGTGTACAATCCGGACATCGGCGACGGCCGCGGCTTCCTGTTCGCCCAGCTCAGGGATGCGGACGGCCGCCTCCTCGATCTCGGGACCAAGGGATCCGGCCAGACCCCCTACAGCCGCTTCGGCGACGGCCGGCTGACGCTGAAGGGCGGAGTTCGCGAGGTGCTTGCGACCGAGATGCTGGAGGCGCTCGGGGTCGAGACCTCGAAGAGCTTCTCGCTGATCGAGACCGGCGAGGCGCTGGAGCGGAACGACGAGCCCTCGCCGACCCGGTCGGCGGTGCTGGTGCGGCTTCAGCATAGCCACATCCGGATCGGCACCTTCCAGCGGCTCGCCTATTTCCAGGAAACCGGGAACCTCGCGAAGCTGACGGACTATTGCCTGCGCCATTATTACGCCGACGAGGGCGGCGGGGACGACGCTGCGGCACGCCTCCTCGGCCACGTCGCGCGGGAAGCCGCCCGGCTCGCCGCCTCCTATATTGCCGCCGGCTTCGTCCACGGAGTGCTCAACAGCGACAATATCGCGATCACGGCGCAGAGCTTCGATTACGGCCCGTGGCGGTTCACGCCGTATTGGGACGGCCGTTTCACCGCCGCCTATTTCGACCATGCCGGCCTCTATGCGTTCGGCCGCCAGCCCGAGGCGATCCACTGGGACGTGCTCCAGCTCGCCGTCTCGCTCAGGACCCTCGCCGAAGCGGACGTCCTGAACCCGGCGCTCGACGCCTTCCCGCGCGAATTCCAGCGCCGGCTGGTCGAGGCGATCTTCGGCCGGCTCGGGATCCGGCCCAAAGGCGACGAGAGCGACTCGGCCCTCCTCGCCGCGCTGGAGACGGCGCTGGCGGCGAAGACGGTCGCCCTCGACCGATTCTTCTTCGACTGGCGCGGCGGCCGGCGGCGAAAGCCCTCCAACGCGGACGATGTGTACGAAAGTGACGCTTTCGCCGGTTTTCGCGAGGCTGTGCCACGATATGCCGCGGCCGAGCGCGCGCTCGATCATGTCTATTGGTCCGACGAGGCGCCCTGCTCGATGCTTATCGACGAGGTCGAGGCGATCTGGAGCCGGATCGACGAAGCGGACGACTGGGCGCTTTTCGACGAGAAGATCGGCGCGGTCCGGCGCATGGGCGAGGCCATGCGGGCGAGCGCTTGACCGCCGCAGCCAAAAATGGTGGGTCAGCCGCCATGGCGACCATCTCTTCGATCGAACCGGCCACCGGGGCGCATCTGTGGACCGGCGAAGTCGGCGACGTCGAGGCCGAGGTCGCCCGCGCCCGCTCCGCCTGGGCAGGCTGGGCGGCAAGGCCGCTCGCGGTCAGGATCGAAACCCTGCGCCGCTTCGCCAACGTCGTCCGGGGCCACAAGGACGCTTTGGCCGACCTCATCGCCCGCGAGACCGGCAAACCGCTGTGGGAGACGGCGACCGAGGTCGACGCCGTCGTCAACAAGGTCGACATCTCGGTCACGGCCTATTCGGAGCGGACCTCGCAGCGGCGGCTGGAAGGCGCGCTCGGAGCCCGGGTCGCGGTCCGCCACAAGCCGCACGGAGTCCTCGCCGTGCTCGGCCCCTACAATTTCCCCGCCCATCTTCCCAACGGCCATATCGTCCCGGCCCTGCTCGCCGGCAACGCGGTCGTGTTCAAGCCTTCGGAAAAGACTCCGGCGGTCGGCGAGATGCTGGTCCGGCTCTTCCACGAGGCCGGGGTTCCGGAGGACGTCATCCGCTGCGTCCAGGGCGCCATCGACGTCGGCAAGGCGCTTGCGGCGAGCAAGGGGATAGACGGCCTTCTCTTCACCGGCTCGGCCCGCGCCGGCCTCGCACTCCACCGCCAGTTCGCCGACGCGCCGCACAAGATCCTCGCGCTCGAAATGGGCGGCAACAACCCGCTCGTCGTCTGGGACGCCAAGGACGTCCCGGCCGCGGCGGTGATCGCCGTCCAGTCCGCCTTCATGAGCTCCGGCCAGCGCTGCACCGGCGCGCGGCGGCTGATCGTCCAGGAGGGGCAGCACGAGCCGCTGCTCGCCGAGATCGTCAAGCTCGCCGAGCGGATCATCGTCGACCATCCGCACGCCAGCCCCGCCCCCTTCATGGGCCCGGTGATCGACAACCAGTCCGCCGACCAGCTCCAGGAGGCGTTCCTCGACCTGATGATCAAGGGCGGCCGGGCGATCCGGCGGCTCGACCGGCCGGTCGCGGACAAGCCGTTCCTGACCCCGGCGATCATCGACGTCACCGACGTCGCCGAGCGGCCGGACGCGGAATTGTTCGGCCCGGTCCTCCAGGTGATCCGGGTCGCCGATTTCGACGCCGCCCTCGCCGAGGCCAACGCCACCCGCTACGGCCTCGCCGCCTCGCTGGTCGGCGGAAGCCCCGAGCTATACGACCGCTTCTGGGCCAATATCCGCGCCGGAGTGATCAACTGGAACAAGCCGACCAACGGCGCCCCGTCCAACGCCCCCTTCGGAGGGCTGGGCCTGTCGGGCAACCACCGCCCCAGCGCCTTCTACGCCGCCGACTATTGCGCCTATCCGGTGACCAGCTCCGAGGCCGAGGCGGCGCGAGCGAGCATCGGTGTGGGGCTGAAGGACCCGTTCGCGGCGAACAGTCCGGAGGGGTAGGACCGGCCGGTTTTGGGCGGTAGCGGGCCGACCGCTTTGGACCGCGCCCGCCGTGAATCAGACACGTCGACCCTTACGTGCGTGGTCTGAAACAAGGCCGCTCGTCGCGACGCCGATCCATGACAACATGGGCTTCGCGCCAAAAATGCGCGAGGCCATGGCGCTCGCCGATGCCGAGCGGTTGCGCGACTTTCGATTGGCAGTCGCTGGAATTTGGAATTTCTATTACCATGACTGAATGCCGCCACCCTCAGGTATCAAGCCAAAGCATGTCGGGAGACGATCCTTGCCAAAGCCCAAGCAAAAAAAACTCAAGTTCCTCTCGCGCGATGGCCTCAAGCTCCATGGGATCCTTACGAGCCCGGAGGATGACGCCAAGGGAGTTTTGCTTTTCGTCCACGGTATCACGTCGGACCGCGAGGAATGGGGCATCTTCGATCTCGCCGCCATGGAACTCGCCAAAGCAGGTATCGCGTCCCTGCGCTTCGATTTTCGAGGTCATGGCGAGAGCAAGCTGGAAGGCCCATTGATCACCCTTGACGGCATCCTTTCCGATATCCTCAGCGCTTGGAATGTTCTCGAAGAGAAAGTCACAGGAAACGGGAAAAGGCTGAAGCGCTATCTCATGGGCAGCAGCTATGGCGGCGGGCTGGCTTATGCCGCTGCGGGTCGAATTGGCGGGATCAACCGGATTTTCTTGCTGGCGCCAGTGTTTGACTATTTTCTCGACATTGAGACCTGTGCCCCGAAATGGCACACCGAGCTCAAGAAGAAGGATTATTTTCACTACAACGAGCTGCGGCTGGGCCGTGGCTTGCTCAACGAAGCCCTCTATTTTTCTCCGCTCGAGGGCGCAAGGATCAGGACAACGATCTTCCATGGAACCTGCGACGACGATGTCGACTTAGCACTCAGCCAGGCAGCGGCGGCACAACATAAGTCGATCAATTTGATCTCTGTCGAGGGTGCAGGCCATGTCCTCAATGTCCCCGACGACCTAGACTTAGAGGAAGAGGCATCTTGGGATTATATCCGCTCGATGATCGACCAGGTACTGCGGGAGGTCCAGTGATTCAGGGATTGCCAGAGGAGGCGATTTCCAGCCATGCGCTCGTGGCCAAGAGCGCAGACTTGGGCGAAGGGGTCGAGGTCGGCCCTTTTGCAACAGTAGGGTGGGAGGGCGAGTCGTCTGTTGCGATCGGTCCTGGCACCAAGATCTTTCCGTATGTCCTGATCGAGCCCGGGGCAGTGATCGGCGCGAATTGCGTAATCGATGCTTATTGCCGCGTCGGCGCTGGCTCAATGATTGGCAACAATACCCGCCTTCTTTATGGAGCTGCGGTATTCGACAGTGCCCGGATCGGTGCATCATGTATCATCGGCGGCAATGTCGCGGATCGTACGGTCATCGAGGACTTCGTCACGCATTTCGGCGAGATCGCGCATGACTATCGACACCCCGGCGACGCCGAGGCTTGGGACAGGATTGAATCCAAGTCGCCCCGGATCTGCGAACGTGCTGTGATCGGGCAGAATGCGGTGCTGGTTGGCGGAATTATCATCGGCGCAGGCAGTGTCATCGGCGCCGGCGAGACGGTTCGCGTCAATGTGCCGCCGGCGCATCTCTATCAGAATCGCAAATTGAAGCCGCTCAGCCTGCTAAAGGGATTCGTCGAGGCGCGCATCGATACGGGGGCGCGCGATGATCGTTAGGGGCTTCATTAGCCACGCCTTCGAAGACGCTATGTATGAAGGTGGCCGTGAAGCCTTCAAGGAGCAGATCCATGCGCTGGTCGGAAAGGCCTGCGCCGAGCTCAGTAATGGCAATGCCGAGGTCGAGAACAGGCTGAACTTCGAGTGCGTCGGCTATGGCTTGCCGCTGCCGAACGAAATCAGGCGGCTGATCCGGGAATGCGACTTCCTAATCGCCGATATCAGCCAACCCGAGGATGGTAGCAGGCCGGTCAACCCCAATGTCATGTACGAGGTCGGCTATGCAATGGCCTTAAACAAGCAAGTACTGGTGATGCGCCGTAATGCAAAGCCACCCCCACCCTCTGACATCGCCGAGATCCTCGCCGGGACTTATCCTTCGCTGACCGATATTCCAAACAAATTCCTCGCTCGGATGGTCGAGATCGTAACCCAAACGCTAGCCAGGGTCACGCTCGAGCCCGATCGCAACGAGCCGCTGATTGCGCAGGTCTGGTTCCCGGCGGGTACGCAAGAGATCCACATCATCTGTGCGCCGGAGGTGGAGCCCAGTTCTTTTTCCGATCCCCTCGCTGAGAATTTTCTGCAAATCGACCGCTATGAGGACAGGGATGCGCTTTTCGAACTCTCGACCTTCTTCGCTCGTCGCTATCCCGAGGCTCGTCTAGTTCGCCATGTTTGCGACAACTTTCCATCAGACATCCTGACCGGCAACATCGTGCTGCTCGGCGGTCCGGGCTGCAAAGACGACGAGGGCAACAGCGTCACTCGCGATTTCATGCAGCGGCTCGGCTCAAAGGTTTCGTACCCCAAAACCGGTAAGGGGCTGATCTGGGGCGATGATCCGCTCCGTCCTTCGCGTCGAACCCGGCGGGGAGTTGTCGAAGATTGGGGCACAATCTTGGCGGCGCAAAATCCTCGCAATCCGGCGGCGCGCGTGATCATTCTCCATGGCACCCTGACTTATGGAACGCTCGCGGCCGCGACCGCGCTCATTGATACGCCCTCAGCAATGGGTAATCATCTGAGGCTTGCTGCGCTCGATTTGGTCGACCAGCTCAACGGTGGGGCGCAGTTTGAACTTCTGGTCAAGGTTCAGGTCGGCAGCGGCAACGCAATCTGGCCCCCCGCCATCGATTTCGATTCTATTCGACATGTCAAGACATGTTGAGGATCGCGGCGCTGATGCCGACCCGAGGCCGCGCCGCATGTGCCGCGCGAGCGGTGGAAAGTTTTCTTCAAGCGTTGCGCGCCTGCTCCAACGTGACGCTGGCTGGACTATGTATTGCCGACGATTCCGACGAAGAGCATCAGCAAGACATGCTGCGCCGGCACGTCGTCGAGGTCGCATCGCGGCATAGCGCCCGCATCGAGATCACGCGGGGCGGCGTGGGAATGCCCACGCACCTTCCTTACCCGGTTGGTGGGGGACCAGGTGCGGCGCGGAACCGCGCCCTCCACCATCTGCGCACACAAGGGTGGCCGCACGACCGCCTCGTCATGTTCGACGACGACGTCTCCTTCAGCCCAACCCGCTATGGCGGCCGGATGCTGAACTGCAGCGGCGACCTGTTGCTCGGCGAAGCCTTGTGCATGAATCTGAGAGAACGGACCGTGGTCGGCTGCGACTATGCCGGGCGGCAAGACCTGTCGATCCTCGAGCATCTCCGCATCGGCGCTGACCGGGCAAGAATCTCAGGTGCGATACGGCCAGCCATGGTGCGCGAGAATGTTGCCTGCGTCGCTCCTGGCGAGATATCGACCGCCTTCCTCGTTGTTACGGCCTGCGCCGCGGAGGTTCCGGACTTTGTCGAACATTACAATGAAGATTATCTTTGGCTGCTCGGCTTCGCGCGGCGCGGCTGGGCCCTGCGCCGGATCCACGAGCCGCTCGTCCACGCACCGCCCGGCGATGTGGCAGTTAGCGCGGCCTCGCTTTCGTTCCAAATCTTCGGTGAGATCGTCTGGCTCATGGTGCTTGAGGCGCATCGCTATCCGCGCGACGATCCGGCCGCGATCGCTGCAGCCGTCGATGAGATCATCGGCGACCTGCGCGCCGCAAATGGCACAAACTTGAAGCCTCCACTTTGCTCGATCGTCGATGAGGTACTGGTGACTTACGAACGGCTGCTCGCCGATCTACGCGGCCGGCGAACCACATCACTGGCCAGCGCGCTCGTCGCCGCAATCGATGTCGGACTCGATCACTGCCGTGACGATCGAATGGCTGCTACTTCCGGGCCCGATATACTTGCAGTAACTCCTTACGAGTGTACTTTTACAAAACCCTGAACGGCCGCCATCTGTAGCACTGACTCGGCAAGACCCTCACCTCCCACCGCTTCGCGGTGGGCCCCTCCTCTCCCGTAAGAACGGGAGAGGGGAAAGGCCTTACCGCCTGCCGCTCAGTCCACCAGCCTCTGCGTCGCGTAAACATATTCCATCGCCAGCCGCCTCGCCGTCTCCGGCAGATTGGCCGCCGCGGAGTGGCCGCCCTCCATATTCTCGTAATAGTGATAAGGCTGGCCGAGCTCGGCGAGGCGGGCCGCGGCCTTGCGGCCGTGGACGGGGGTGACCCGGTCGTCGGCGGTGGAGCTGTGGATGAAGGGCATTGGATATTTCACCCCGGCCTTCAGCTTCTGGTAGGGGGAATAGGCCTCGAGCCAGGCCCGCTCCTCCGGTTTGCGCGGGTCGCCATATTCGCTGATCCAGGAGGCTCCGGCGCCGATCTGGTGGTAGCGCAGCATGTCGAACAAAGGCACCTGGACGATCGCGGCGTTGAACAGCTCCGGCCGCTGGGTGATCGCGGTGCCGACGAGAAGCCCGCCCTGGCTTCCGCCGATCACGCCCAGCCGGCGCGGCGAGGTCACCTTGCGGCGGATGAGATCCTCGGCGACCGCGATATAATCGTCCCAGGTCCGCTGCTTGTTGGCGCCCTGGGCGTCCTGGTGCCATTCCGGGCCGAACTCGCCGCCGCCGCGCAGATTGGCGACGACATAGGCGTTGCCCGCCTCGAGCCAGAGCCGCCCCATCGTCCCGGAATAGCCGGGAAGCTGGGAGACCTGGAAGCCGCCATAGGCGTTGAGCAAAGTGGGCGTCGATCCGTCCGGCTTCATGGTCTTCGGCCGGACCAGGAAATAGGGGATCTTCGTCCCGTCGCGCGAGGTCGCTTCAAGCTGCTCGACGACGTGGTTCGAGGCGTCGAATCTGGACGGAGTGGTCCTGAGGGTTTCGAGCTTCCCGGTGGCCGCGTCGTAGAACCACAGGCTGTTCGGAGTGAGATAATCGGTGACCGAGAACATCGCCTGGTCCTCGGTGTCGGAGGCGGCGGTGATTCCGATCGTGGCGTTGCTCGGGAGGGCGATCTCCTTCGACTGCCACTTGCCGTCGACATAATCGTAGGCGAGGGCCCGGCCGCGGACGTTGTCGAGCAGGCTGACGATCAGCCGCCCCTTCGTCGTGACGACGCTGCTCAGGGTCTGGCGCGGCCCCGGAGCGAAGACGAGGCTGGGCCGGGCCGTCAGCGGGTCGCTTTTCCACTCCTCGAGATCGTAGGAGATGAGCGAATCGGTCGCGAAGCGGGTCCCGCCGGGCGCCTGCCAGGGCTCGCTCAGCTGGACGAGGAGCCGGCCGTCGACGATTCCCGAAAGATTGGAGCGCTCGGGAAGGTCGAGCGGGACGTTGCCGCCGGGCCGAAGCAAGGTGAACCGGATTTCCCGGGCGCCGACGCTTCGATAGCCAATGAGGCCGTGCGACCGGCCCGAGCTGTCGCGAAGGACGAAGGCCCCGGCGCCGACGTCTTTCGGCTCGCCGCGATAGATTTCCACCGCCTGATCCAGGCCCTGGCCGCGGCGGAGGCGCTTGACGACGAAGGCATAGCCGGATTCGGTCATCGTCCCCGGGCCCCAGTCGCGGGCGACGAGGATCGAATCCTCGTCTTCCCAGTCGGCATCCTGCTTGCCGTCCGGGAGCGAGAAGCCGCCGTCGACGAAGCGGCGCGTGGCGGTGTCGAATTCGCGGACGACGGTCGAATCGCCGCCGCCCTCGGACAGGTTGACGAGGCAGCGGCTCATCGCCGGGGGAAGGCATTGCATGCCCTTGTAGACCCAGGACTTGCCGTCCGCCCTGGCGAGCGCGTCGATGTCGAGCACCGGCTCCCAGACCGGATTGGCGGTGCGATAGCTTGCGAGGGTGGTGCGGCGGAGCAGGCCGCGGACGTTGGTCTGGTCCTGCCAGAAATTGTAGAGGCCGTCGGGGCGAATCTGGACGAACGGGATCCGGTCCTTCGCCTGAAGCACTTCGAGCGCGCGGTCGTACATGCCCTGGTAGCGCGGGTCGGACTGGAAGCCCTTCAGGGTCTTCTCGCTCTCGGCCTTCGCCCAGGCGAGCGCCTTTTCGCCGCGCACCTCCTCGAGCCATTCGTGGGGGTCGCCAATGCCCTGCGCCGAAGCCGTGGCCGTAATCGTCGTCATCAGGAGCGCCGCCGTAATTGCTTTGAAAAACAAGGTCATTCGAGTCTCCGGGCCGAGGGTCCCGGAAACGCTAGCCGCCGCCGGAAGCGGGAACAATAAGCCGATGTTGCTTGATCCATCCCCGTCATGCCAGCGAAGGCTGGCATCCATGTCGAGTCCGAATGGACCCCAGCCTTCGCTGGGGTGACGGGAGGGGACGGAACCCGCCCTACCCCCTCGCCTCGGGCAGATAGCCTTCATCGATATAGTCGGAGAATTTCGTGATCTTCGCCTCGAACTTCATCTTCACCTTGCCGGTCGAGCCGTGGCGCTGCTTGGCGACGATGAGCTCGGCGAGGCCGTAGGCGCGGTTCATTTCCTCCTGCCAGGCGGGGAAGTCCGAATGATCGTCGGCGGGCTGCTTGTTGGCGAGATAATATTCCTCGCGATAGACGAACCAGACCATGTCGGCGTCCTGCTCGATCGAGCCGGATTCGCGAAGGTCGGAGAGCTGCGGCCTCTTGTCCTCGCGCTGCTCGACGGCGCGGCTGAGCTGGGAGAGGGCAATGACGGGAACGCTGAGCTCCTTGGCCAGGGTCTTGAGGCCCCGGCTGATCTCGGAGATCTCGTTCACCCGGTTCTCATGGCCGCCCTTGCCCGTGCCCTGGAGGAGCTGGAGATAGTCGACGACGACCAGGCCGACCCCGCGCTGCCGCTTGAGCCTCCGGGCCCGGGTTCGAAGCGCCGCGATGGTGAGGCCGGGGGTGTCGTCTATATAGAGCGGAAGGCTCTCGAGGTCCGCCGCGGCCCGGGCGAGGTTTCGGAAATCCTGCTGGCCGATCTTGCCCATGCGCAGATTTTCCGAGCTGATCCCGGATTGCTCGGCGAGGATACGGGTGGCGAGCTGGTCGGCCGACATTTCGAGGCTGAAGAAGGCGACCCCCGCTCCGGCCGACTTGTCCGGGGCGATCCCGTCCTCGACGGTGTCCCGGATGAAGCGGCGCGCGGCGTTGAAGGCGATGTTGGTGGCGAGCGCGGTCTTGCCCATGCCGGGACGGCCGGCGAGGATGACGAGATCGCTGTGGTGGAGGCCGCCGGTCTTGGCGTTGATCGTCTCGAGGCCGGTGGTGATCCCGGAAAGGCCGCCGCCCGTGTTGAGCGCCTTCTCGGCCATCTGTACGGCCATCCGGGTCGCCTCGGCGAAGCTCTTGACGCTGCCCTCGCCCCCGCCTTCCTCCGCGACCCGGTAGAGCGCGGCCTCGGCCGCCTCGATCTGGCCCTTGGGATCGACATCCTCGCTGGTGTCGAGCGCCTGCTCGACCATCTCCCTGCCGACCCCGATCAGGGCCCGGAGCAACGCGAGCTCGTAAATCTGCTCGGCGAAGTCGCGGGCGCCGATGATCGCGGCGCCGCTTCCGGTGAGCTGGGCGAGATAGGATGGGCCGCCGAGCTCCTTCATCTCCTCGTCGGCCTCGAACAAGGGCCGCAGGGTGACCGGCGAGGCGATCATGTTGCGGTCGACGAGCTTCAGTATCTGCTCGTAGATCCGGGCGTGGAGCGGCTCATGGAAATGGTCGGGGCGGAGCTTGAGCTGGATGTCCTCCGCCAGCCGGTTGTCGATCATCAGAGCGCCGAGCAGCGCCGCCTCGGCCTCCACATTCTGGGGCAGAGCGGACGATTCGGGCTCCGGCGCGCCGGCGAGGCGGATGACGTTTTCGACCATAGGCCCTTCTCCTCCTTTCCGGCCGGGGGCTCAAGCCAGCAAGTCTGTGGAACTGCTGTGGATAAGCTTCATCCCGACGTCGTCCTCCCAACCGTCATCCCGGCGATGACAGGCAGGCCCGCCCCGTCTACATGCCCGCCATGGCCGATCCTCGCATCATCGACATCGAGCTGGACGAGCATACGATCATCCGCCGGAGCGAGGATATCGAGCGCGAGCGCAAGGTCGCGATCTTCGACCTGCTCGAATCGAACAGCTTCCAGCCCGCCGGCCATGACGGGCCGTTCCGGATCCTGCTCAGGATCGAGGACAACAGCCTCGCCATCGATCTGAAGGACGAGGCGGGCGAGTTTCTCGAGACGATCCGCCTCGGCCTGGCACGCTTCAAGCGGCCGGTCAGGGATTATTTCGCCATCTGCGAGAGCTATTTCAAAACCGTCCGTTCCGAAACGCCCCGGGGGCTCGAGACGATCGACATGGCCCGACGCGGCGTCCACAACGAGGCCGCCGAGCTTCTCCGGGAATGCCTGGCCGGCAAGATCGAGATGGACTTCGACACGGCGCGCCGCCTGTTCACCCTGATCTGCGTCCTTCATATCAAGTGAGGGAGCCGGGGCTTGCCCTCCCCCGTCATTCCCGCGAAAGCGGGAATCCATGCGGCCTGAGAACCGCTCCAACTCAGTATGGATTCCCGCTTTCGCGGGAATGACGGAGACGAAGCGCGAATGTCGATCATGTCCGACAAATGGATACGCGCCCAGGCGCTCGAGCATGGGATGATCGAGCCATTCGTCGACGGCCAGAAGCGCGACGGCACGATCAGCTACGGCCTGTCGAGCTACGGCTACGACGCCCGGGTCTCGAACGAGTTCAAATTGTTCACGAACGTCGACAATGCGATCGTCGACCCGAAGGACTTCAAGGCGAACAGCTTCGTCGACCGCAAGACCGACGTCTGCATCATCCCGCCCAACAGCTTCGCCCTGGCGAGGACGATCGAATATTTCCGGGTGCCGCGCGACGTTCTCGTCATCTGCCTCGGCAAATCGACCTATGCGCGCTGCGGGATCATCGTCAACGTCACTCCGCTCGAGCCCGGCTGGGAAGGTCACGTCACGCTCGAATTCTCGAACACGACGCCCCTTCCCGCCAAGGTCTACGCCAATGAAGGCGCCTGCCAGTTCCTCTTCCTGCAAGGCAACGAGCCCTGCGAGACGAGCTATGCCGACCGCGCCGGCAAATATATGAGGCAGACCGGAGTGACTTTGCCGAAGCTTTAGCCGTCAGCCGACCTACAGCTCGCCCTGCTCGAACTTCTTCCACTCCGCCTTGGTCAGGCAGAGCTTCTCCCGCTTCACGCGAGAGACGGTGTTCTTGAAGCTGCGGCAGACCTTCTTCGCTTTTTCGTCGCCGCCGCCGCCGGCTTCGGACACGGCGACATGCTGGTTCTGGTTCTTGGCCGCGAAGGCCGGCGTTCCGGCAACCATCGCGAGCGCGGCGGTCGACGCGAAAATCATCTTGATGCTCATCCACTTTCTCCTTGGTCTTCATCCCTGCCAGGAGAATAAGCGGGGCCGGCTGCGAACCCTATAGGCCCGCGGGTCGTCGGCAGAAGCGTGTGGACCGTTTGTCGAAAAAGCGGGATTGGAACGGCGAGTCCCCCCCGACTTTTCCCGTCATTGCGAGCGAAGCGAAGCAATCTAGAGCGGCGTTCGACTCAGCACTGGATTGCTTCGTCGATTCGCTCCTCGCAATGACGGCGGCAGCGCTACCGCCCGCGGTGGCGGATGTTCGAAGGGCGGCCTCGCCGCCCCTGCGGGCGCTTTTCCTCGCCGCGCTTCCCGTCGCGGCGCGGGCCCCCGCGCGGCCGGGCCGGCGTATAGCCGCCCTCGGCGAGCTCGAACCTCAACCCTCCGGAGACCGGATTGGCCTCGACCAGCCTAAGCTTCAGGCGCTGGCCGGGGCTGAAGCGCTCGCCGCTGTCGTCGCCGACGAGGCTCTGGCTCGATTCCTCGTAGCGATAATAGTCCGAGCCGAGAGTAGAGACCGGGACCAGCCCGTCGCCGCCCAGCCCCTCGACCGTGGCGAAGAAGCCGAAGGGCTGGACGCCGGTGATCCTGCAGTCGACGAGATCGCCGACCCGCTCCGACAGATAGGCCGCGACGTAGCGGTCGAGCGTGTCGCGCTCCGCCTCCATCGCGCGCCGCTCGAGCTGGGAGATGAGCTCGCCGGTCACCTCCATCGCCTCGGCCTCCTGGTCGGTGAGGCCGCCCTCGCCCAGCCCGTAGGCGCGGACGAGCGAGCGGTGGACGATGAGGTCGGCATAACGGCGGATGGGACTGGTGAAATGGGCGTAGGAGCCGAGCGCGAGGCCGAAATGGCCCTTGTTGTCGGGCGAATAATAAGCCTGGGTCTGGGTACGGAGGATCTGCTCCATCACCTGCGGACGGAAATCGGCCTCCCCGATCCGGTCGATGACGTGATTGAAGGTCGCCGGCCGGATCACCTGGCCGAGCGCGAACTCGACCTCGAAGGTCTTCAGATAATCCTTGAGCGCGACCAGCTTCTCGCGACCCGGCGGCTCGTGGTCGCGGTACATGACCGGCGCCTTCTTCGCCTCCAGCGCCTTGGCCGCGGCGACATTGGCGGCGATCATATAATCCTCGATCAATTTGTGGGCGTCGAGCCGCTCGCGCGGCGCAACGGAGGTGATCCGGCCCTTCTCGTCGAGCTCGACCCGCCGCTCGGGCAGATCGAGGTCGAGGGGCGCGCGCTTCTCGCGCGCGGCGAACAGGGCCCGCCAGCAGGCCCAGAGCGGCTTCAGTGTCGATTCGACGAGAGCGGGGTCGACAGGCGGCTCGTCCCCCTCGATCCCGGGCATCGAGCAGGTCGGCGACGAGACTTCGATCCGCTCCTGCCCGGACAGTGCATCGATCGCCGCCTGGGCGTCCTCATAGGCGATGTTGGCGGCGATCCGGACCCGGGCGCGGCTGAAGCGCCAGGACTTGAGCTGCCCGTCCTTCGACACCTGCAGGTGGCAGACGAGCGCCGCCCGGTCCTCGCCTTCCTTCAATGAACAGATATCGGCGCTGAGCGTCTCCGGAAGCATCGGCACGACCCGATCGGGGAAATAGACGCTGTTACCGCGCTTCCTCGCTTCCTTGTCGAGCGCCGAGCCGGAGCGGACGTAGAAGCTGACGTCGGCGATGGCGACGATCGCGCGCCATCCGCCCTGATTGGCGGGATCGTCATCGCTCGCCGCCCAGACCGCATCGTCATGGTCGCGGGCGTCGGCCGGATCGATCGCGACGATCGGGATCTGGGTCAGATCCTCGCGCTTGCCGAGCACCTGCCCGGCCACCCGCTCGGCCTCTTCCAGCACGGCATCGGGAAATTCGTGCGGGATTCCATGCTTGTGGATGGCGATGAGGCTGAAGCTTCGCGGCGCGAAGGGGTCACCCAGCACTTCCGATACGCGCGCAGTCAGCCTCGGCGGCCGGCCCGCCTTCTCGGCGAGGACGAGGTCGCCCGGCTGGGCAGGACCGATGTCGGAGATGGGCAGCTCACGCCGCTCCTTCTTCTCAACCGGCCGGAGCCAGAAGCCCTCGCCCTCCCGGTGCACGACCCCGAGGACGAGCTCGCTGCCTTTCGCGAGCTTCTTCATCGGATGGGCGGCATAGCCGTTGCCGCGCTGCTCGGTCCGGGCGAGCAGCCGGTCGCCGATCCCAAGCGCAGAGCCCCTGCCCTTGCGCTCGAGCACCCGGAGCCGAGGCTCGGGCAGGTCGGCCTCCCACCTCTCCGGGACTGCCCAGGCCGTGCCGCTCTCGTCGACGTCGACGATCCTGAGCACCGTCACCTTGGGCACGCCGCCGGCCTGGTGGAACGCCCTGCCCGGGGAGGAGTCGATCAGCCCCTCGTCGGCCATGTCGTGGAGAAGCGCCTTGAGCGCGATCTTGTCGTGGCCGGACAGGCCGAAGGCGCGGGCGATCTCCCGCTTCCCGGCCGGACTGTCGCTCGACGCGATGAAATCGAGGATCTGCTGGCGGCTGGGAAGGCCGGCGCGGATGGGTTTCTTAGCCATTTGGACCCGTCATTGCGAGGAGCATAGCGACGAAGCAATCCACCTTGGCGAAGGTTCCCGCCCCACTGGATTGCCGCGCTTCGCTCGCAATGACGGTCACTGCGCCGGAGGCGGAGGTGTGTAGGGCCGGAACGCCCCGCCCGGAAGCGCGGCAGCCACCGGCGATTCGATGCCGTCCTTCGACACCGAGGAGACGCCGAAAACATAATCGTCGACGCGGATGCCAGGAAGGACCGCGATGCAATCCCGTACCGTGTCGGAGGGCCGGGGCTCGGCCGTGACGCGGCACTCGCCGTGGTGACGGATACTGTCTTCCCACTGCCCCGAATCCGTGCGGCGCCAACGCAGGATATAAGCGTGGGCGCCCTTCACCGGCTGCCATGTCACTGTGGTATCGGTCGAAACCGCCCCCTCCGCCTTGGGCTCCGGCGGCGGCGGAGCGCTGGCCAGCGCCGCCAGCGCCGCGACGTTCAGCTGCACGACCTTCCTCAGATAGGGGAAGTCCATCTTGTCGACGGTGTCGCCATATTGGACTCCGTTCTCGACCCTCAGATCCTGGTGCTGGTGATGGTAATTCTCGACCGCCACCGTCAGCCGAACCGCCGGATAGCCGGCGTTGAGGAGCTCCGTGTGGTCGCCGCCTCGGCCGAAGCGGTCGTTCCGCCAGATCGGGCGGACGTCGAGGCCGAGGCCGAGGTCGCCGGCAAGGTCGTCGAGCCAGCGCGACAGGTTGCGCGACGGCGAATCGTTCTCCCCGCCGAGGCTGCGCTGGCGGGCGGCGAGGTCTTCCCTCCCCTGCCAGCGCGGCCCTTCCGAGAAGATCCGGACATGGCCGGAGTCGCAGACGCCGTCGGAGCCGCAGCTGTTGCCGATGATGTCGTTGTTGAGATTGGCAAGCACCTCCCAGCCCTGCGCCTTGGCGTAATCGGCGAGGATCTTGCCGCCGAGCAGGCCCTGCTCCTCGCCGGAGAGCACCCCGTAGACGATGGTGTAAGGGAATTTGTGCCGGGAGAGGACCCGCGCAGCTTCGATCACCGCGGCCGTGCCGGAGCCGTCGTCATTGGCGCCGGGCGCGTCCGCGGTCGCGTTCATCACGTCGGTCACCCGGCTGTCGATATGGCCGGAAATGATCACCACCCGATTGGGATCGACGGTGCCGCGCTGGATGGCGAGCACGTTGGTGACCCGGGTCGGCACCGGCACCCGGCGGCCCGTTACCACGTCGGAGGGCGTCGCCACGGCCAAGCAGCCGCCGCAGGCGCTCGAATAGCGGCGGAACTCCGCCTCGGTCCACCTGAGCGATGCGCCGATGCCGCGCTTCGGGTCGGTCTGCGACGAGAGCGTATGCCGGGTACCGAAGCTGACCAGCTTCTCGACGACGGCACGGAGCCTCTCCCGGCTGACCGCCTCGGCGATCTCCTGCGGCGTGGCGGCGGAGGTCGGGGCGGAAAGGAGGAGGGCGGGGAGGAGCAGGGCGAGCTTTCTCATGGGTTCGACCCCTGAACCCCCCGCTCGGGATTCGCAAGCCGGGGTAAGTGCAGCTGCTTTACACTGCTAAAACACTCTGGCAGACCCGGGGGCCGAACATCAGGGTTGGGGAACTCCTTCAAATGCTTGAACTCGCCGACGTCAGCCACGTCTATCCGAACGGCACTCGCGCTCTCGACCATGTGACCTTGACCATCCCGCGCGGGATGTATGGACTGCTCGGGCCCAACGGCGCCGGCAAGTCGACCCTGATGCGAAACGTCGCCACCCTTCAGACCCCGACCGAAGGAACCATCCGCTTCGGCGAGATCGACGTCATCGCCGAGCCCGAGAAGCTTCGCCGGACGCTCGGCTATCTGCCGCAGGATTTCGGGGTCTATCCGCGGGTCTCGGCCTACGACATGCTCGACCATATGGCCGTCCTGAAGGGCATCGCCTCGGCGGGGGCCCGCAAGACGACGGTCGAGGGGCTTCTCCACCAGGTCAACCTCTGGGATGTCCGCAAGAAGGCGCTGGCGGGCTTTTCGGGCGGGATGCGGCAACGCTTCGGGATCGCCCAGGCGCTGATCGGCAATCCCGAGCTGATCATCGTCGACGAGCCTACCGCCGGCCTCGACCCCGAGGAGCGCAACCGCTTCCTCAACCTGCTCGCCGAGATCGGCGAGAATGTCGTCGTCATCCTTTCCACTCACATCGTCGAGGACGTGTCGGACCTCTGCCCGCGGATGGCGGTGCTCGCCGGCGGGCGGATCCAGCTCGAGGGGGCACCGCTGGAGCTGATCCGGTCGACCAAGGGCCGGATCTGGATGAAGGTGATCGAACGCGGAGAGGTCGACGATTATCGCGAGAAATACGAGCTGATCTCGACCCGCCTGTTCGCCGGACGGACGGTCATCCACATCCTCGCGGATTCGGATCCGGGCAACGGCTTCGAATCGGTCGAAGGCGGGCTCGAGGACGTCTATTTCTCGACCCTGGCGCAATCGCGCCGGGCCGCCTGAGGAGCAAAAGCCCATGTTCTTCAGGATCGCCCGCTTCGAGCTTCGCTACCAGCTCAAGAACCCCGTCTTCTGGGTGGCGGCGGTGTTGTTCCTGCTCATGACCTTCGGGGCCATGGCCTCGGAATCGATTCAGATCGGCGCCGGCGGCAACATCCACAAGAACAGCCCGGTCGCCCTGACCCAGGTCCAGGGGATACTCGGCCTGTTCTTCATGTTCGTGACCACCGCCTTCGTCGCCAACGTCGTCGTCCGCGACGACGATACCGGCTTCGGCCCGATCGTCCGGTCGACGCCGATCACCCGGGTGCAATATCTGGGCGGGCGCTTCGCCGGAGCGATCGCGGCGGCGGCGCTCGCCTTCCTGTTCGTCCCGCTCGGCCTGTGGATCGGTTCGCTGATGCCCTGGGTCGATTCCGAGACCCTCGGGCCGAACCGCCTGGCGAATTACGCTTACGGCTTCCTGGTCTTCGGCTTGCCAAACCTCGTCGTCACCGGCGCCATCTTCTTCGCCGCCGCCACGCTCACCCGCTCGATGATGTGGACCTATGTCGCGGTCATCGTCTTCTTCCTGGGCTGGCTGGTCCTGAGCGGGATCGCCCAGGCAAGGCCCGAGCTTCGCGACACCATCGCCCTCATCGAGCCGTTCGGCCTGCCCGCCTTCGCCAACGCGGTCCGCTACTGGACCGCGGCCGAGCGGAATATCGGCCTTCCGCCGATCGAGGGAGCGATCCTGCTCAATCGACTGATCTGGCTCGGGATCGCCTCGCTCTTCCTCCTCCTCGCAATCGCCCGCTACCGTTTCGCCGAGCCCGGCATGTCGAAGAAAAAGAAGAAGGCCGAGACCACCGAGGCCCCGTTCGTCCCCTCCCCGGCGACGAGCGCTCCGCTTCCCGACGCCGGCGGCTCGGCCGCCTGGGCCCAGCTCGCCGCCCGCACCCGCTTCGAGATGAAGCAGGTGTTCAAGAGCCCCGCCTTCGCCGTTCTCGTCGCTTTGGGCATGATCAACACGTTCGCCAATCTGTGGTTCAGCGGCGAGATGTTCGGGACTCCGACTCTTCCGGTGACCCGGGCGGTCATCCCCATCCTGGCAGGCTCGTTCACCCTCTTCCCGATCATCATAGCCATCTATTATGCCGGCGAGCTGGTCTGGCGCGAGCGCGACCGGCGGATGCACGAGATCATCGACGCCACGCCTCTGCCCAATTGGGCCTATGTGATCCCCAAGACCCTCGCCGTCGCCCTCGTCCTGTTCGTGACCCTGCTGTTCGGGGTCCTCGCCGCGATCCTCGTCCAGCTGGCCAAGGGCCATACCGACCTCGAGCTGGGCAAATATCTGCTGTGGTTCGTTCTTCCCAACGGCATCGGGACGGTGCTGATCGCAGTGCTCGCCGTATTCGTCCAGTCGCTGAGCCCCAACAAATATGTCGGCTGGGCGGTGATGGTCGTCTACATCGTCACCACCATCGTCCTCACCTCGATGGGCTTCGAGCACAATCTCTACCAATATGCCGGCGCGCCCGAAGTGCCCTTGTCCGACATGAACGGCTCCGGCGGCTTCGAGGTCGGAGCCTGGTGGTTCAGGCTCTACTGGGCGGCCTTCGCGGTCATCCTGCTCGTCCTCTCCCACCTGCTCTGGCGGCGCGGCACCGAGACGAGGCTGAAGCCGCGCCTGAAACGCGCGCCCCGGCGCCTCGCCGGAATCCCCGGCATCATCGCCGGCACGGCCCTGGCCGTGTTCGTCGCGACCGGCGCCTATGCCTGGTACAACACCAACGTCCTCAACGATTACGAGACGAGCAGCGCCCGCGACGAATTTGCTGCCGAATATGAGAAGAAGTTCCTCAAATATGCGGACCTGCCCCATCCGAGCATTTCCAAGGTGGTGCTGGACGTCGCCCTCTATCCGAGCGAGACGAGGGCGGTGGTGAACGGAAGCTACGTCCTCTCCAACCTCACCCGGACCCCGATACGCGACGTCCACGTCCGGATGCCCGCGAACGACCTGGAGCTGCTCGGGCTCACCTTCCCCGGCGCGAAGCTGCGGTTCGAGGACGAGGAATATGGCTATCGCATCTATGCGCTCGAGACTCCGATGCAGCCCGGCGAGACCCGTACCCTGAGCTTCCAGACCCGGCGCTTGCAAAAGGGCTTCCGCAACTCCGGCAACGACACAAGGCTGGTCCGCAACGGCACCTTCCTCAACAATATGGAGATTACCCCGGCCATCGGAATGAACCGCATGGGGACTCTCCAGGAGCGCTCGAAGCGCCGCAAATACGGACTTCCCGCCGAGCAGCGGCCGCCCAGGCTGGAGGATCTGTCCGCCACCCGCCGCAGCTATTTCGGGGACGGCTGGGCGACTGCGGACATCATTGTCTCGACCGTCGCCGACCAGACCCCGATCGCTCCGGGCAAGAAGGTGTCCGACACCGTCAGCGGCGGCCGGCGCACCGCCCGCTTCGTCTCGGATGCCCCGATCCTGACGTTCTTCTCGATCCAGTCGGCCCGCTATGCCGAGAAGCATCGCGACCATAAGGGCGTCGATCTCGCCGTCTATCATCACCCGGACCATCACTGGAACGTGGACCGCATGCTCGACGCGATGGCCGGGGCGTTGAACTATTACGAAAAGGCGTTCGGCCCCTATCAGTTCGACCAGGCGCGGATCATCGAGTTCCCGGGCTACGACACGTTCGCCCAGGCCTTCGCCAACACCATGCCCTATTCGGAGGCGATCGGCTTCGTCGCCGACAATTCGGACCCGGAAAAGATCGACTACGTCACGTACGTCACCGCCCATGAGGTCGCCCACCAATATTGGGCCCACCAGATGATCGGCGCGGACATGCAGGGCGGCACCATGCTCTCCGAGACCCTCGCCCAATATTCGGCGCTGATGGTGATGAAGCAGCGTTACGGCGAGGACAAGATGCGCCGATTCCTCAAATACGAGCTCGACGCCTATCTCCGGCTGCGCGGCGGCGAGCTGGTCGAGGAGCAGCCCTTGATGCGGGTCGAGAACCAGCAATATATCCACTACAACAAGGGCTCGCTGGTCATGTACCTGCTCCAGGAGCGGCTCGGCGAGGACGCGGTCAACCGCGCCATCCGCTCGGTCCTCGAGAAGTACAAGTTCAAGGCCGCGCCCTATCCGCGCTCGATCGAGCTGGTCGAGGCATTCCGCCGCGAGGCGAAGTCGCCCGAGGACCAGGCGCTGATCACGGACCTGTTCGAGCGGATCACCGTCTACGACCTAAAGGTCGGAGAGGCGAAGGCGGTGAGGCGGGCTGACGGAAAGTGGGACGTGACAGTCCCGGTCGAGGCGAAGAAATCCTATGCCGACGGCCAGGGCAACGAGCGCCCCGCCGCCCTCGCGGACCGGATCGCGATCGGCCTGTTCACCGCCGAGCCGGGCCGCGGCAGCTTCGAGAGGAACAACGTGCTGACGATGGATCGCCGGCCGGTGAAGAGCGGCAAGCAGGTCTTCCGATTCGTGACGGACAAAAAGCCGACCCATGCGGGAATCGACCCGTACAATTTCTACATCGACCGGAATTCGGAAGATAATGTCGGTGCGGTGACCTGATTTTGCCTCCCCATCGAAGATGGGGAGGGGGACCAGGCGAAGCCTGGTGGAGGGGTGGAAGGCGAGGCCCAGGAGGTTCGCGCGAGAACCGCTGGTCCCGGCGCCAATTACCCCTCCACCACACTTCGTGTGGTCCCCCTCCCCACCGCTTCGCGGCAGGGAGGCAAGATCAGACCACCGTCTGCTCGATCACTCCGAAGATCGGGTGGCCGGCCTCGTCGTCCATCCAGATGCGCACCGTGTCGCCGCGCTTGAGGAACTCGGTCTTCGCACTGCCCTCGAGGATCGTCTCCACCGTCCGCACCTCCGCGATGCAGCTGTAGCCGAGGCCGCCCTGGTCGATCGGCTTGCCCGGCCCGCCGTCCGAATCGCGGTTGGAGACGGTGCCCGAGCCGATGATCGAGCCGGCGCCGATATTCCGGGTCTTGGCCAGATGCGCGATCAGGGTTCCGAAGTCGAAGGTCATGTCCATGCCCGCGTCGGCGCGTCCGAAGGGCTTGCCGTTCAGGTCGACCTTGACGGCGCCGTGAAGCTTGCCGTCCTTGAACCGGTCGCCGAGCGCCTCGGGCGTGACGAAGACCGGCGACAAGGCCGAGGCGGGCTTGGACTGGAGGAAGCCGAAGCCCTTGCCGAGCTCGCCGGGGATGAGGTTGCGCAGGCTGACGTCGTTGACCAGGCCGACGAGAAGGATGTGGGCCAGGGCGTCCTCGGGGGTGATTCCCTGGGGAACGTCGTCGGTCACCACCACCACCTCCGCCTCGCAGTCGCAGCCCCAGGCTTCGTCGGGGAGCGGGATCGGGCTTCGCGGGGGGAGCATCTCGTCGGAGCCGCCCTGGTACATGAGCGGATCGGTCCAGAAGCTTTCCGGCATTTCGGCCGCCCGCGCCTGACGGACCAGGGCGACGTGGTTCACATAGGCCGAGCCGTCGGCCCATTGATAGGCACGGGGCAGCGGCGCCAGCGCTTCCCGCTCGTGGAATCGGTCGCGGGGGATGACGACATGCTCCAGGTCCATGGCGAGCAATTCGAGCTGAGGGGCGAGCCGGTCCCATTCGTCGAGTGCCGCCTGGAGAGTCGGGGCGATATGGGTCGCGTCGGCGCACCAGGCGAGGTCGTTGCTGACCACCACCAGCCGCCCGTCGCGGCCGCCTTTCAAGGAACCAAGCTTCATCTTTCCTCCGTCATGCCAGCGAAGGCTGGCATCCATCCCGACTTCGTGCCCGCTCAGCCGCCGCATGGACCCCAGCCTTCGCTGGGGTGACGGGGTTTCCAGGCGACAGAGCAACTGGCATTTCCCCGCCGCCTTGGCTAGTGGGCTGGCAAATCACGAAATCCCCGGACCGAGGACTCCTCATGCGTAACATCGATCATTTCATCGGCGGCGGCTCCCATGCCTCCGGCGAACGGCCGGACTCCGCAAGGACGGGCGACGTGTTCGATCCGAACAGCGGCGCAGTGCAGGCGAAAGTCCGCCTAGGCACCGCGACCGACCTCGAGACCGCGGTCAAGGCGGCGCGCGAGGCCTTCCCGGCCTGGGCCGCGACCAACCCCCAGCGCCGGGCCCGGGTGATGTTCAACTTCAAGGCATTGGTCGAGGAGAATATGGAGGATCTCGCTCTCCTCCTCTCGTCCGAGCATGGCAAGGTTGTCGCGGATTCGCGCGGAGATGTGCAGCGCGGGCTCGAGGTGATCGAGTTCGCTTGCGGAATCCCTCATGCCCTGAAGGGCGAATATACCCAGGGCGCGGGGCCGGGAATCGACGTCTATTCGACGCGCCAGCCGCTCGGGATCGTCGCGGGAATCACTCCGTTCAACTTCCCGGCGATGATCCCGATGTGGATGTTCGGGGTCGCCATCGCCTGCGGCAACGCCTTCATCCTGAAGCCCTCGGAACGGGACCCCTCGGTCCCCGTCCGACTCGCCGAGCTGATGAAGGCGGCGGGCCTTCCCGACGGGATCCTCCAGGTCGTTCACGGCGACAAGGAGATGGTCGACGCCATCCTCGACCATGAGGAGATCAAGGCGATCAGCTTCGTCGGCTCGTCCGACATCGCCCAATATATCTACAGCCGCGGCACCGAGAAGGGGAAAAGGGTCCAGGCCTTCGGCGGCGCCAAGAATCACGGCATCGTCATGCCCGACGCCGATCTCGACATGGTCGTCAACGATCTGGCGGGCGCCGCCTTCGGCTCGGCCGGCGAGCGCTGCATGGCTCTGCCGGTGGTGGTGCCGGTCGGCGAGAAGACCGCCCGGGACCTACGCGAGAAGCTCATTCCGGCGATCGAGGGGCTCCGGGTCGGAGTTTCCACGGACGCGGAGGCCCATTACGGACCGGTGGTCAACGCCGCCCACCGAAGCCGGATCGAGGATTATATCCGGATGTGCGCGGACGAGGGCGGCGAGCTGGTCGTCGACGGCCGCGGCTTCAAGCTCCAGGGCCATGAGGAGGGCTTCTTCATCGGCCCGACCTTCTTCGACCATGTGAAGCCGAGCTTCCGGAGCTACCAGGAGGAGATTTTTGGCCCGGTCCTCCAGATGGTCCGGGCCGACAGCTTCGAGGAGGCGGTGCGCCTCCCCTCCGAGCACCAGTACGGCAACGGGGTCGCCATCTTCACCCGCAACGGCCACGCGGCGCGCGAGTTCGCCGCACGGGTCAATGTAGGGATGGTCGGGATCAACGTGCCGATCCCCGTGCCAGTGGCCTACCACACGTTCGGCGGCTGGAAGCGCTCCGGCTTCGGCGACATCAACCAGCACGGAATGGAAGGCGTCCGCTTCTGGACGAAGACCAAGACGGTGACGCAGAGGTGGCCGGACGGAAGCGTGACGGGAGAGAATGCGTTCGTGATCCCGACGATGGGGTGAGATTGCGGTATTATAGTGCAAAATGCCCGACAACTTGATCGTAAAGCGAAACCTGTTATCGTTGCTGCATGAATGCCCGCGTCGCTTTCGATACCCACGCCTTCGTAAAGCGGCTAGAAGCGGCCGGACTGAGCGTCGCCCATGCGGAGGCGCTCGCCGACGCCATGGGTGACATCGTGCTGCAGTCCGTCGCGACCAAGACTGACCTGAAAGAGGTCGAGCTGGGCTTGCGCTCGGAGCTTAATGAGCTGCGGAAGGAACTGAAGGAGCTCGAGCTTCGGCTTACCTTACGAATGCTGGGTATGACCACCGCCACGATCGCGATCCTGGCGGCGCTTAAAATTCTGGGCTGATCCCTTCCGATTGCGATTCCCGCCGCGTTCGCTAGAGCGCGGGCATGAGCCAATTCGACCTTGATGACGAGCAGCGCCAGATCCAGGAGATGGCGCAAAGCTTCACCGCCGACGCAATCACGCCCCATGCCGCCGAATGGGACGAGAAACATATCTTCCCGCGCGACACGATCCGGAAGGCGGCGGAGCTCGGCTTCGGCTCGATCTACGTCTCCGAGGAGAGCGGCGGGATCGGGCTCGGGCGGCTGGAGGCGGCTCTGATCATGGAGGCGATGGCCTATGGCTGCCCCTCGACCTCGGCCTTCATCTCGATCCACAACATGGCGAGCTGGATGATCGACCGCTTCGGATCGGCGGCGGTGAAGGAGAAATACCTTCCCTCGATGATCCCGATGGAGCGGATGGGGAGCTATTGCCTGACCGAGCCGGGCTCCGGCTCCGACGCGGCGGCTCTCAAGACCCGTGCGGTAAAGGATGGGGACAGCTACGTCGTCTCCGGCTCCAAGGCGTTCATCTCCGGCGGCGGCGAGAACGAGGTCTACGTCACCATGGTCCGAACCGGCCAGGATGGGCCGAAGGGCATTTCCTGCCTGGTGATCGAGAAGGACATGCCGGGAGTCAGCTTCGGGGCGCAGGAGAAGAAGCTCGGCTGGCACTCCCAGCCGACGGCCCAGGTCAATTTCGACGAAGTCCGGGTTCCGGCCGAGAATCTCGTCGGCGGCGAGGGCGAGGGCTTCCGGATCGCGATGATGGGCCTCGACGGCGGCCGGCTCAACATCGGCGCCTGCTCATTGGGCGGGGCCCAGCGCTGCCTCGACGAGGCGATCGCCTACACCAAGGAGAGGAAGCAGTTCGGTACCCCGATCGCCGACTTCCAGGCGACCCAGTTCACCCTCGCCGACATGGAGACCGAGCTCCAGGCGGCGCGGATGCTGCTTTACGCCGCGGCGGTGAAGGTGACCGAGAACGCGCCCGACAAGTCCCGCTTCGCCGCAATGGCCAAGCGCCTCGCCACGGATACCGGCTCCTCGGTGGTCGACCGGGCGCTCCAGCTCCACGGCGGCTACGGCTATCTCCAGGATTATCCGGTCGAGCGCTTCTGGCGCGACCTCAGGGTCCATTCGATCCTCGAGGGCACCAACCAGATCATGCGGGTGATCGTGGCCCGGGACATGCTGAGGCAGTGAGCACGCACCACGCAGGAAGCTGCTCCCCGGCGAAGGCCGGGACCCAGCTTTCGAAGGACACGGCGCTGCAAGGCTGGGCCCCGGCCTTCGCCGGGGAACGGCCCTGATGACCGACGACGTCATCGCCCGCACCGAAGGCAAGGTCGGCCGGATTCGCCTCAATCGCCCGAAGGCGATCCACGCCCTCACCAGGGAGATGTGCAGCGCGATGATCGCCGCGCTCCTTTCCTGGCGGGACGATCTCGACGTTCACGGCGTGATGCTCGACCATGCCGAAGGGCGCGGCTTCTGCGCTGGCGGCGACGTGGTCATGCTGGCCCGGAGCGGCGTCGGGGACGGGGCGGAGGCGCGGGCCTTCTTCCACGAGGAATATCGGCTGAACCACCTTCTCTTCACCTACGCCAAGCCGACGATCGCCTTCATGGACGGGATCACCATGGGCGGCGGTGTGGGGATCTCGCAGCCGTGCCGCTACCGGATCGCGACCGAGAATACCCGCTTCGCTATGCCCGAGACCGCCATCGGCCTCTTCCCCGACGTCGGCGGCGGCTGGTATCTCCCCCGCCTGCCCGGCCGGGCCGGCCAGTTCCTTGCGTTGACCGGAGCCCGGCTCGACGGCGCCGAATGCCTGAAGCTGGGACTTGCCACCCATTATATGCAGTCGCTCGCGCTCGACGATCTCAAGGCGCGGATCCTCAGCGATCCGGAGAGGATCGAGCCGTTGCTGGAGGAATTCGGCACGCCCCCTCCCCCGGCGCGGATCGAGGCGAACTTGCCGCTGATCGATCGATTGTTCGCCTCCGACGATTATGAGGAGATACTCGCGGCGCTCGAGGAGGACGGCTCGGACTGGGCGAAAAAGGAGCTGGAAACCCTGCGCTCCAAGAGCCCGCAGGCCTGCAAGGTCTCGCTCCGCTTGCTCTACGACGGTGCCCGGGTCCAGGATTTCGGCCATGAGATGCGCCAGGAATATGCCGTCGCCACCCGGGTGGTTCAGCGCCACGATTTCGTCGAGGGGGTTCGGGCGCTGCTGGTCGACAAGGACAATCGGCCCCGCTGGGAGCCGCCGACGCCCGAGGCCGTGTCGGAGCATTTGATCGACACCATCTTCGCGCCGATGCCGGAAGGCGAGGAATGGACGCCGTTGTGACGGGCGAAGG
>JBAWCC010000162.1:0-7307 GCA_049590095.1 Allosphingosinicella sp.
CGACACCGCGGCTCGTGGCCTGGCGCCCAACGACCGGGGCCTCGCCCACGCCATCGCCGCCGAGGCCCTGCGCCGCCTCGGCGATCTCGACTCGCTGATCGACGGCGCCACCCGCAACCGCCTTCCCGACGACGCCAAGGCCCGCTTCGCCCTCCGAATCGCCCTCGTCCAGGCACTGGCCCTGGACACGCCCCCGCATGCGGCGATCTCCACCGTCCTGCCGCTGGTCGACGGCGGCCCGCGCAAGCTCGTCCACGGAGTCTTCGGAACCCTGATGCGCCAGGGCGCGAAGCTGCCGGCGCTGCCTTCGCTGCCCGCGGCCGTCGAGGCGCGCTGGACCCGCAACTGGGGCGAGGCGGTCGCGATCGAGGCAGCCCGTCTGCTCGCCGCGCCGCCGCCGCTCGACCTCGTCTTCGCCGCCGGCACCGGGCCGCCGCCCGAGATGGAGGGCGTCAGCCTGATGCCCGGCCATTTGCGCCTCCCCGCCCGCTCGGCCGTCGCCGGCCTCACCGGCTATGGCGAGGGAGGCTGGTGGGTCCAGGACATCGCCGCCTCATTGCCGGCCCGGCTGCTCGGCGCGGGCGAAGGCCGAACCGCGCTGGATCTGTGCGCGGCGCCCGGCGGCAAGACCATGCAGCTCGCCAGCGCCGGCTTCGAGGTGACCGCCGTCGACTCCTCCGAAAGTCGTCTTGCACGACTTTCGGAGAATCTGGCCCGAACCAATCTCGATGCGAAAGTCGTCGCGGCCGACATATTGCGCTGGTCGCCGCCTGAGAAAGTGGATTCGATCCTCCTCGACGCGCCCTGCTCGGCGACCGGAATCTACCGCCGCCACCCCGACGTCCTCCACCGGGTCCGGCCGCGCGCCATCGCCGAGCTCGCCGAGGGCCAGAAGGCGATGCTCGCCCGGGCGGCCGGCTGGCTCAAGCCCGGCGGGACCCTGGTCTATTCGGTCTGCTCGCTCGAGCCCGAGGAGGGCGAGGCGGTGGTCGAGTCGTTCCTGTCCGAGCGCCGCGACTTCGAGGCCGACCATATCGAGGCCGGCACTCTACCGGCGCAGTTCCCGGTCGAAGGCAACCGTATCCGGATCCTCCCCGGCCTGTTCGCCGAAGCGGGCGGCGCCGACGGCTTCTTCATCGCCCGCTTCCGGCGGGTCTGATCCCCGCCCCGCAGTCGGACCCCGCCGGCTCGCGCGAAGGACGTTCGCCGGCCGCCTCGGACCCCGTCCCTAAACGGGAGGATCGCAATATACCGTGCCGAAGACGTAGTATATTACCCAGGTCTCCCACTCTTCATCATAAACGCAGACGCCGTAGGCCTCTGCAGGGGTCGGGGTGCAGGGTTCGTAACCCCAAACGTAATGCCTGTACCAGCCACGCCAATAGGGGTCGTACTGGCAACTGCCATAGCTCGGGGGCAGGGCCTCCGCCGGGGCCGCAGGCAGCGCGAAAGCCGCCGGCCACATCGATGCGGCCAAGGCCGCGAGCAGTATTTTTCTTCCGTTCGGCATGGCCGTCCTCCCTCTCGTCTTTCGAGGCCGGAGCGGGCGCGGCCGAAGCCGCGCCCGCTCCGCGCCGGCGGCTATCGCTCGAGATATTCCGCCGGCGAGTCCTCGGGACGGGCCGCGGGATCGGAAGCCGCGCCTTCGCACGGGATCACCAGGTCGGGATAATCGCAGCAATCGACGTCATAGATGTAGGACCCCCAGGGCGTGCATCCCAACCACGGGTCCGGATCCTCCACCGGCGGCGGCGGAGGAGGAGGCGGTTTCTTCGCGATCGCCGGCGCCGCGGCCAGCGAGGCTGCGAGCAGGACGGTAGCGGCAAAGGTGCCGCGCGCTCTCTTTCTTCCATGGGTCATCTTCACTCTCCTTGTCGTTTGCCTGCCTGGACCCAGCCGGACCGGACTCAATCGCCTGCCGACTCCGATATCTCTTCCGGATCGTAGATGACCGGGGGGAAAGGAGGATTGGGGCCGAGGCACGGGATCACCAATTCCGGATAATCGCAGCAATCGACTCCGTAGATGACGGCCCCCCAGGGCGTGCAGCCATACCAGGGATCGTCGGGATCGCCGGGATCCTCGGTCGGCGGCGGCGGCGGCTTTTTCGCGATCGCGGGCGCCGAGGCCAGCGAAGCCGCAAGCAGGATCGAAGCGGCAAAGGCGCCGCGTACCCTCTTTCTTTCGTTCGACATAATCCCTCTCCTCATCGACTGCGTCGCAAGGCGGGACGTACGCTACGCCGCCGGCGAGTCGCTTGGGCGAGACTAAGCTGAAGCGCTGCGGGACAATATAGGGATTCATCCAACTTGCTGATCATTTACAACCGAAACGGCTGTAAGCTTCGTTGGATTTCGATCGCGAGAATTCGCGTCGAGGAACAGCTCGACGCAACTCTTTTTAAGAGAAGACATGGGGACAAGTAAGATGCGCCGTCGTGCCGACCGCTTCCTTCTTGTCCCTTCGTGTCTTCTCTTCCAAAAATCAGGACCTGCCCGCCGGTCGGCACTGACGGATCGGCGGGCCGGTTCCGCCCCTACCAGGGCTTGCCCGTGTCCGGCTTCGTAGCGCCCCAGTGGCCCGGGTCGGCGCCGCACATATAGCCACCCCAGCAGGAGTAGCACAGCAAATGGCGGTAGCATTCCTCGGGGGTGAGGTAGTTCCGGGCCAGATAATTGGCGGCGCATTCGGCCTCGAGATCCTCGCAGGCCGGGGGTTCCGTCCATTGCGCCGAAGCCGAAGTGCCGGAGATCGCGGCGCCCGCAAGCACCAGCGACGCCGCCAGCGCCCTTGCCTTCCCGATTAAGAGCTTCCTCTTCATCCTCATTCTCCCACGGTTGCCGAACCCCCGCGCGACTCGCTCGACGAGCGATCCGGCCCGGGAATGTTACGCCTGCGCTCCGGTCCATTCGACCGGCATTGGGTCCGAAACAGTTCAATTGGGAGCTCAACCGGGAAAATCCCAAGCCTTGTGTTCAGAGCTGAGGATGCATTCACTCACTTCGGCGGCATTATCTTGCCGTCATCTCAATTTGCTCAGGAATGCGGTCGGCGGCGTCGGGCCGCTGGACCCTCGCCTGCATGGGCGGCTCCGCGCCCGGAGGCGCACGGCCTTCGCAAAAAATGGGACCCCGCCGGATACGATCCGACGGGAGTCCCGGTCCGGACATGACTCGCTCGGTCAGCCCTCAGTAATAAATCGTCGACCACTCATAATAGCACATCTCGTCATAATGGTCGACGCACGCCGCTTGGGACGAGAAATTGGGTTGCCAGGATTCGTCCCAGTACATCGCGCAATAAGCTTGGACTTCCTGCATGCATTCCGGGCGGGGTTCATTCAGCCTCTGCGCCGAAGCAGGCCCCGACAGCCCCGCCAACGCCAGCCCCGCCGCCAGCCCCGTCATCGTTCTCAGGTTGAGTTTCCCAGGCATCCTTATTCTCCCACGTTCGCCGGAACCCCCGCGCGACTCG
Source organism: Allosphingosinicella sp. (assembly GCA_049590095.1). Lineage (GTDB taxonomy): Bacteria > Pseudomonadota > Alphaproteobacteria > Sphingomonadales > Sphingomonadaceae > Allosphingosinicella. The sequence continues at coordinate 3,475 of JBAWCC010000162.1, forward strand.
CTCGAACGATCGGCCCGGCGCCGTAACGATACGCCCTCGCCCGGGGTCGGGCGACCGGCATTGGGTCCGAAACAGTCCCAATTCCGCGCCTCGGCCGCGCACGCCGTTCGACTGCGATTTGCGGCGCGAGGCCGTCGGCTGGCGGAAAGGCCGATCGGCGCCGGGAGGATTCGGGCGCGGCCCGAACCCTCCCGTCGCGCGTGCTCACCAGGGCTGATCGGGCCTTATGGCGCCGTCGACGGCTCGAGGGTCATAGCCGCACAGATAGCCGTAATTCGGCGGGCATTGGTAGCATTGCTCCAGCCTGACGCAGTCGGCGTAGGTCGGGTAGCCCAGGGTCTGCCAGAAGACGACGCATCCGTCCGCGACCTGCTGGTCGCACACCGGGTCCCTCTGGCCCCACCCGGGCGGTACCGCGAAGGCGGCCGAGCCGATCGTGGCGCACCCGAGCACCAGCGCCATTTTCCTCAGGTTCCTCAACATCCTCATTCTCCCACGGTCGCCGAAACCCCCGTGCGACTCGCTCGAACGACCGGCCCGGCCCCGCGAGAATAGGACTGCCTATGGGTTCGCACGACGATCATTGGGTCCGAAACCGTCCAATCCGCCGGGCCGGGCCGGATTTCCCTGACCCCTCTCCCTGCAGGGGACTGTTGCATAATTCTGGCGAAGGGCGCGGCGGCAAAGCCCCTCCCCTGAAGGGGAGGGGCTAAGACGGCGAATTATGCAACAGTCTCCTGAAGGGAGAGGGGAGTTCGCCAACAAAGCGGGGATAAGTCTCGCCCTTTCCTTGCCGCGCGACTCGGGCAGGGTTAACGTTCGCGCGTGCAGCAGCCCGTCCGCATCGCCCCTTCCATCCTCTCGGCCGATTTCGCACGGCTCGGCGAGGAGGTCCGCGCCGTCGACGAGGCGGGGGCGGACTGGATCCATGTCGACGTGATGGACGGCCATTTCGTTCCCAACCTCACGATCGGCCCGGCGGTGGTCAAGGCGCTGCGCCCGCACAGCGCCAGGCCGTTCGACGTCCATCTGATGATCTCGCCGGTCGATCCCTTCCTCGAGGCCTTCGCCGAGGCGGGAGCGGACATCCTCACCGTCCATCCCGAGGCGGGGCCCCATCTCCACCGCACCCTCCAGGCGATCCGCTCGCTCGGCAAGCGCGCCGGGGTCGCCCTCAACCCGGCGACTCCCGCCAAGATGCTCGATTACGTTCTGGAAGAGGTCGACCTCGTACTGGTGATGAGCGTCAATCCCGGCTTCGGCGGGCAGGGCTTCATCGACAGCCAGCTCCGCAAGATCGAGGCGGTCAGGAAGCAGATCGACAGGCAGGGCCTCGACGTCGATCTCGAGGTGGACGGCGGGATCGATGTCGGCACCGCGCGCCGCGCGATCGACGCCGGCGCCGATGTCCTCGTCGCCGGAACCGCGACCTTCCGTGGCGGTCCCTCGCGTTATGCTTCGAATATCGGCGATTTGCGGCGATGAGCCTGATCGAGAAGATCGACCCGCCGGAGACGGACGAGATCGAGCCGGGCAAGCGGTTGATCCGGGTCGGCGGCGGCCACGGCGCCTCGCTCGGCGAACAGCTCTCCTCGCTGGTCCACCGCCTGTCCTGGAGAACCCCGTTCCACGCCCTTCGACTTCGCGGCCGCCATCCGCTCAAGCTGCTCGCCGTCCCCAAGGATCCGGTGGCGGGCGACAAGGCGGCGGGGGAGGCGATCCTCCAGGGCCGCTTCGTCCGCCGGGGCGAGTCCTTCGCCGTCGAAAGCCTGGATTTCGGCGACCCGACCCTGCCGGCCGACCTTTCCGATTATCTTCAGAGCTTCGAATGGCTCCGCGACCTCGCCGCCGCCGCGACCCGGGAGCGCGCCTCCAAGCTCGCCGAGAAGCTGGTCCAGAAGTGGCTCGCCGCTTATGCCGAGACGGTCACCGAGCGCGCCTGGCGCGCGGATCTGTGGGGCCGCCGGATCCTGTTCTGGACCGCTTACGCCCCCTACATCCTGTCGAGCCGCGACTCCGCCTATCGGGCGGTGCTCCTCAACACGCTGTCGAGGGGCGCCCGCCATCTCGACAAGGCGGCGGAGAAGGCGCGCCCCGGCCTTGCCCGGATCTCCGCCTGGGCCGGGGTGATCGCCGCGGCGCTCGTCGTCCAGGGCGGAACCGCCCGGCTCGGCCGCGGCGAGGCGGGGCTGCTGAGGGCGCTCGCCGCCTCGCTCCACGACGACGGCGGCCTTGTCAGCCGTTCGCCGGAAGAGCAGCTCATGCTGGTCGAGCTCCTCGCACAGCTTCGCGCCGTCTATTTCGCCGGCGAGCGCGAGATGCCCGAGGCCGTGGCGGAGGCCCTTTCCGGATCGGTCGGGGTCCTGCTCGGAACCACGCTCGGCGACGAGGCGCTGTCGAGCTGGCAGGGCGGCAACATGGCCTCGAAGCGTCGGATCGCGGCCGCCGTCGAGGGCAGCGGAGCCCGGGCCCGGCCGCTTCGCCAGCCGCGCGGCTGGGGTTATCAGAGGCTCGAGGCGAAGAGCGCGATCGCCCTGTTCGACGCCGCTCCGCCGCCGCCCACCCGGGTCTTCGCCGGCGGCTGCGCCTCGACCCTCGCCTTCGAATTGTCGGAAGGGGCGAACCGCCTCGTCGTCAATTGCGGCGGCCCGGGCTCGGCCGCCGGCGCCCTCCCCGCCGAGCTCGTCCACGCCCTGAGGAGCAGCGCCGCTTTTTCGACCCTTACCCTGGGCGACCGCAACTCGACCGCGGTCCATGACGACGGAAGCCTCGGCAAGGGCGTCGCCCAGGTCGAGCTGGTCCGCGACGAGACCGCCGGAATCGTCATGGTCGAGGCGAGCCACGACGGCTACGTCCGCCGCTTCGGCCTCGTCCATCAGCGCCAGCTCACACTCGCCGCCGACGGGCGCGAGCTTCGCGGCCAGGATCTGCTCACCCTCCAGGGCCGCCGCCGAAGGGCCGAGCCGATCCCCTATGCGGCCCGGTTCCACCTTCATCCGGACGTCGAGGCGGCGACCACCGCGGACGGCCAGGGCGCATTGCTCAGGGTCCGGGGCCGAACCGTCTGGCAGTTCCGCTGCCGCGGCGGGCGCCTCGCCATCGAGGACAGCCTGTGGATCGACGGCGAATGCGCTCTTCGTGAAACCTCGCAGCTGGTCGTCGCCGGCGAAAGCCCGTCCGACGGAACCGCAATCGCCTGGATCTTCCGCCGGGCCGGATAGGAGTGAACTTTGCAGGACAAAGTGAAAGTCGCCAGGGCCTTGCTCTCGGTGTCGGACAAGACCGGCCTGGTCGAGCTTGCGCGCGCTTTGGCGGGCCGGGGGATCGAGCTGATCTCCACCGGCGGCACCGCCGCCGCTCTGCGCGACGCCGGGCTGGAGGTGAAGGACGTCTCCGAGCTCACCGCCTTCCCCGAAATGATGGACGGCCGGGTCAAGACTTTGCATCCCAAAGTCCATGGCGGCCTTCTCGCCGTTCGCGACGATCCGGACCATGCGGCGGCGATGGCCGAGCACGATATCGGCGCGATCGACCTGGTCGTCGTCAATCTCTACCCGTTCGCCCGGACCGTGGCCCGCGGCGCGGCGCGCGACGAGGTGATCGAGAATATCGATATCGGCGGACCCTCGATGGTTCGCTCGGCTGCCAAAAACCACCGATTCGTGGCGATCTGTGTCGATCCCGACGACTATCCTCAACTTGTCTCCACTTTGGAGGCGAACGGCGGAACGACGTCGTCGGACTTCCGCAAGTATCTGGCGGCAAAGGCTTTTGCCTCGACCGCTGCCTATGATTCGGCGATCGCCCAGTGGTTCGCCTTCGCCGACCAGGGC
>JBAWCC010000163.1:0-19174 GCA_049590095.1 Allosphingosinicella sp.
GGCGATCAGCCAGGCGGCGGCGGTCAGTGCGGCGATGGCGAGGGAAACCGGCGCCGCGCGCAGGTCGTCGGGTGGGCGCATTAATTTTCCCCCGTCATTGCGAGGAGCGAAGCGACGAAGCAATCCAGTGCCGCCTCGGAAGTCCGCTGGATTGCTTCGCTACGCTCGCAATGACGGTGTCATGGACTCGCATGCCCTAGATGAACTCGACCTTCTCGATCGAATAATAACGGTCGCCCGACGGGGTGGTGACCTCCACTTCCTCGCCGATGGTCCGGCCGATCAGTGCCCGGCCGAGCGGCGAATTGTAGGAGATCCTGCCGATCCGTGCGTCGGCCTCTGTCTGGCCGACGATCTGGTAGACGACCGGCTTGTCGTCCTCGTCGAGGAGGTGGACGGTGGCGGCGAACACGACCTTGTCGCCCGACAGGGTCCTGGGATCGATCACCATCGCCCGGCTCAGCCGGTCCTCGATGTCGGCGATCTGCGCCTCGACCTGGCCCTGGCGCTCCTTGGCGGCGTGATATTCGGCATTTTCGGAAAGATCGCCATGACCGCGCGCCACTTCGATCGCCTCGATCACCGAGGGCCGTTCCACCGTCTTGAGGTGCCGGACCTCGGTCTGAAGCTTCTCATAGCCCTCGGCCAGCATCGGCATCTTGTCGACCGTCGCCATCGCCACTCACCTTTCGTCAAAAACTCTCTTTCGGGCGCCTTCCGGTGGAAAGACGCCCTGATTGCGTGTTCGATTGTTCAGGATCACGCTCGCGAGGCTGAATAATAGTCCTGCAGGGACTTCACTTCAAGGCTGTGCTCCCCGAGCACCGCGATCGCCCTCACCACTGCCGCGCTGGAGGCGGCCGTGGTGAAGTAGGGGACCTTGGCCATCAGCGCCGAGGCGCGGATCGAAGCGGAATCCTTGTGGCTCTGCCAGCCTTCGGTGGTGTTGAAGACGATGTGGACGTCGCCGTCCTTGATCCGGTCGACGATATGGGGCCGCCCCTGCGCCACCTTGTTGACCTGGCTGACCTCGATTCCCTGCTCCTCCAGCCACGACGCGGTGCCGGCGGTGGCGATGACCTTGAAGCCCAGTTCCGAGAGCGCCCTGACCGGAGCCGTGATCGCGCTCTTGTCGCTGTCCTTGACCGATACGAACAGGGTTCCGCCGACTGGAAGATCGAGGCCGGCGCCAAGCTGGGACTTCAGGAAGGCCTTGGCAAAATCGTCATCGATTCCCATGACTTCGCCGGTGGACTTCATTTCCGGCGACAGGACGGGATCGATCCCCGGGAAGCGCGCGAAGGGGAAGACCGCCTCCTTGACCGCGATATGATCGACCTGGGTTCGAAGCGGAAGGAAGCTCATCAACGGCTCCCCGGCCATCACTCGCGCCGCGATCTTGGCGATCGGGGTGCCGAGGGTCTTGGCGACGAACGGGACGGTCCGGCTCGCCCGCGGATTGACCTCGATCAGATAGACGAGGCCGTCCTTCACGGCGAACTGGACGTTCATCAGTCCGCGGACCCCCAGCGCGAGCGCGAGCGCCCGGGTCTGGCGCTCGATCTCGGCGACGATTTCGGGCTCGAGGCTGTAGGGCGGAAGCGAGCAGGCGCTGTCGCCCGAATGGACCCCCGCTTCCTCGATATGCTGCATCACTCCGGCGATCGCGACGTCGCTCCCGTCGCAGATGGCGTCGACGTCGACCTCGATCGCGTCGCGAAGATATTTGTCGATGAGGACCGGGCTGTCGCCCGAGACCTGGACCGCGGTGACGATATAGTCTTCGAGCTGGGCCGGCCCGTCGACGATCTCCATTGCCCGTCCGCCGAGCACGTAGCTCGGCCGCGTCAGCACCGGATAGCCGATCCGCTCGGCGACGGCGATCGCCTCCTCGCGGCTTCGGGCGATTCCGTTCTCCGGCTGCCTCAGGCCGAGCTTCTCGACCAGGGCGGCGAAGCGCTCCCGATCCTCGGCCAGGTCGATCGCGTCGGGAGAGGTGCCGAGGATCGGGATGCCCTCCTTCTCGAGCGCCGCCGCGAGCTTGAGCGGAGTCTGGCCGCCGAACTGGACGATGACCCCGACCAGCTCGCCCCGCGATTTCTCGACATGAAGGATTTCGAGCACGTCCTCGGCGGTCAGCGGCTCGAAATAGAGCCGGTCGGACGTATCGTAATCGGTCGAGACGGTCTCCGGGTTGCAGTTGATCATGATCGTCTCGAACCCGGCGTCCGCGAGCGCATAAGCGGCGTGGCAGCAGCAATAATCGAACTCGATCCCCTGCCCGATCCGGTTCGGCCCGCCGCCAAGGATGACGATCTTGCGCCGGTCGGAGGGCTGGCTCTCGCATTCCGGCTCGCCGAAGCTCGGAGCCTCGTAGGTCGAGTACATATAGGGAGTCCTGGCCTCGAACTCGGCGGCGCAGGTGTCGATCCTCTTGTAGACCGGCCGCACCCCCAGCTTGTGGCGCAGCGCCCTCACCTCCTCCTCGGTGGTGGCGCCGATCATCATCCGGGTGATGTCGTGGAGCAAGCCGTGGCTCCGGGCCCGGGTCTTGACCCCGCCGCCGCGGATGTTGGCGGACTTGAGAGCGAGCTCGGCGAGACGACGGTCGGAAAAGCCCATCGCCTTGAGCCGGCGCATCCCGGCGGCGTCGCGCGGCAGGCCGTCGCTGCACAAACCCTCCTCGGCGTCGACGATCTCCTTGAGCCGCTCGAGGAACCAGGGATCGTATCTGGCGATGGCGTGGATCTCGGCGACGGTGAACCCCTCGCGGAGCGCCTGGGCGGCGACGAGCAGCCGGTCGGGCGTCGGCCGGGCCAGAGCCGCCTCGATCTCGATCCTGGGCGCTCCGTAGAGTTCGCGCACCCCGTCGAGGCCGATCAGCCCGGTCTCCAGGCTCCTCAGCGCCTTCTGGAGGCTTTCGTGGAAGCTCCGCCCGATCGCCATCGCCTCGCCGACCGATTTCATCGCCGTCGAAAGCAGAGGATCGGAGCCCTTGAACTTCTCGAAGGCGAAGCGCGGGATCTTGGTGACGACATAGTCGATGGTCGGCTCGAAGCTGGCCGGGGTCGCTCCGGTGATGTCGTTCTGGATCTCGTCCAGGGTGTAGCCGACCGCCAGCTTCGCCGCGACCTTGGCGATCGGGAAGCCGGTCGCCTTCGAGGCGAGCGCGGAGGAGCGTGACACGCGCGGGTTCATCTCGATGACGACGAGCCGGCCATTCTCGGGATTCACCGCGAACTGTACGTTGGAACCCCCTGTTTCGACGCCGATTTCGCGCAGGCAAGCGCTGCTTGCGTTGCGCATGATCTGATATTCCTTGTCGGTCAGGGTCAGCGCCGGGGCGACGGTGATCGCATCGCCGGTGTGGATCCCCATCGGGTCGACATTCTCGATACCGCAGACGATGATGGCGTTGTCCGCTTTGTCGCGCACCACCTCCATCTCATATTCCTTCCACCCAAGCACCGATTCCTCGATCAGCACCTCGGTAGTCGGCGAGGCGTCGAGGCCTCCCGTAACGATCTCTACGAATTCCTCGCGATTATAGGCGATTCCACCACCTGTGCCGCCGAGAGTGAAGCTCGGCCGGACGATCGCCGGAAGCCCGGTCGTGTCGAGAGCCCGTATCGCCTCGTCGAGGCTGTGGGCGATTGCGGAGCGAGGGCTTTCCAGACCGATCTTCGACATGGCGTCACGGAATTTGAGCCGGTCCTCGGCCTTCTCGATCGCCTCGGCGTCGGCGCCGATCATCTGCACGCCGTATTTCTCGAGTGTCCCGTCCTTCCACAGCGCCAGCGCCGTATTGAGCGCCGTCTGCCCGCCCATCGTGGGAAGCACCGCGTCGGGACGCTCCTTTTCGATGATCCTGGTCACGAATCCGGGCGTGATCGGCTCGACATAGGTGGCGTCGGCAAGCTCCGGATCGGTCATGATCGTCGCCGGGTTCGAATTGACGAGGACGATCCGATACCCCTCTGCCTTCAGGGTCTTGGCCGCCTGAGTCCCCGAATAATCGAACTCCGCCGCCTGGCCGATGACGATCGGGCCGGCGCCGATGATGAGGATGGAGCTTATGTCGGTGCGGCGGGGCATCAGTTTTCGTTACTTTCCACGGCGGCGTTTCCAATGAAGCCGAATGACAGGCCATGCTTCTGAAGGTCGATCGCGTCCATCACGTTCATCAGAAACTCAAAGTCCGTCAGCGCGGGAGGGCAAAGGAGCTCGGGCTTCAGCGCGATGAAATGGCCATGCAGCTCCAGCGCGGTCCCGGGCTCGATCGCGCAATATCGTTCCACCTTCTCGACGATTGAACTCGCCGGCTCGTCCTCGGCGAAGACCGGCAGGTCGCCGAGGCGCCCGCGCTCGGCAAGCCAGGCCCGTGCCTGCGCCCGGCCTTCGGCGGAATTCACCGAATGCTCGAAATCCCGGTACAGGTTTCCCAGCCTCTCCTCCTCGAAGATGATATCCGCCTCTCCCCACGAGGCGTGGCGGATGCAGATGAACATCGATGCATCTGCTCCGGCACCAGCCGTCACGGTGACGACATCGCCCTGCACCACCGGTTCGAATTCGACCCGCAGCCCTTCGGCTTTCAGCCCGCAGCGGGTCAGCTGTCCGATCACCGGATGAAGCCCCAGCACGTCAGTCACGCATCATCCCCACGAAACGCTCGACAAGGTACAGGCTAGCCTGCAGCCGCGAAAAATCGAATCCCGCCGCCTGACCGATGACGATCGGGCCTGCGCCGATGATGAGGATGGAGGAGATGTCGGTTCGGCGGGGCATTAAAGCAACTTAAGCAGAGCTTTGATCAGCTCGGTCGCTAGGGTGCCGATGGCAGCGCCTGAAAAACGCTCCGCTATAAATTTGAGCGGCTTGATTAGGACAGCGATAATCGCTGATAGCCTGACTCGACCCGCCTTAGCTAAATCAATACCTGCGTCGATTTCCGCTGATATCCGATCAGCCTCTTCTCCTAATTCATTTCTTGTGGAATTAGAAGTTTGAATCTCCTTAGAAATTTGCTCTAAGGGATGAATCAACTCTGCACGTTGATTGTCGTCGAGCGCTACAATTCGATCAGAAGCGGGGATAGCTGCTTCCGCCAGAAGTGCATCTTGCTCATAGTAGTGAAAAGCTAAATCCATTTCAGATAACGTGCTAAGTATTCGCTCGATCCATGCGTTCTCTAGCTCAAAATATGTCTCCAGAACTGGATACTTCTTTTGGATTTCTTGTCGGCGCACGCTGTATGCGTGATCTGCTTCGTCGTCGTCCCCCCACTCATTGGAGAACGAGGGCCAGTTGCCATAGTAGTAGTTAGCGCCATTCCAATCGAGCCGACAAAAAGTCCCCGTCAGCGGACTGGGGAGGTTTCGGCACCCCCCGATATCTATCAAGACAGCCAGCGCATCGCTAATTAGGCCAGGCGGACACGCGATGTCGTACCCTCCTGAAAGAAGTACCCGGATATCACTTTCAAAGAGGGACAGTTTTGCTCCGCCCTGCGTGCGGACATGGTGTAATAAAACAGCTGCTACGTGCTGAGCAAGTACGCTCATGCCCGTCCACCCCTCATCTGATCCACAAAGTTCCTGAACAGATACACGCTATCCTGCGGTCCCGGGCTCGCCTCCGGATGATATTGCACGCTGAACGCCGGCCGGTCCGTCAGCTCAAGCCCCGCCAGGCTTCCGTCGAACAGCGAGATGTGCGTTGGCTTGGCATTCTCCGGCAAGCTCTCCGCCTCGACCGCGAAGCCATGGTTCATGCTGGTGATCTCGACGCGGCCGTCGGCGAGGCGCTTGACCGGGTGGTTGGCGCCTCGGTGGCCCTGGTGCATCTTCACGGTCTTCGCGCCTACGGCGAGGCCGAGGAGCTGGTGGCCGAGGCAGATCCCGAAGAGGGGCTTGCCGGTGTCGAGCAGCTGACGGATCACCGGCACCGCATATTCGCCGGTGGCGGCGGGGTCGCCGGGGCCGTTGGAGAGGAAGAAGCCGTCGGGCTTGTGGGCCATCACCTCGTCGAAGGTGGCGGTGGCGGGGAGAACGGTGACGCGGGCTCCGGCGTCGGCGAGGTTGCGGAAGATGTTGCGCTTGGAGCCGTAGTCGATGGCGACGACGTGGGGGCGGGTCTCGTCCTCGGCGCCTTCCGAATAGCCTGCGCCCAGCTTCCAGCCGCCGCCGGACCAGCGGAACATCTGCTTGCAGCTGACCTCCTTTGCCAGGTCCATGCCTTCGAGGCCCGGCCAGGCCCGCGCCTGGGCCAGCAAAGCGTCGAGATCGAACTTCCCGTCCGCCGAGTGGGCGATCACCCCGTTCGGCGCCCCCTCCTGCCGAATCTTGCGGGTCAGCGCCCTCGTATCGACCCCGGAAAGCCCGATCCTGCCGTTCGCCTTCATCCACGCGTCGAACGTCTGGACGGCGCGGAAATTGCCGGCCTCGGTCACGTCCTGGCGGACGACGCAGCCCAGCGCCCAGGGATTGTCGGCCTCCACGTCCTCGTAATTCGCGCCGACATTGCCGATATGGGGAAAGGTGAAGGTGACGATCTGCGAGGCGTAGGAGGGATCGGTCATCACCTCCTGATAGCCGGTCATCGCGGTGTTGAAGCAGATCTCGCCGACCGCCGAGCCTTCCGCTCCGAAGCCTTGGCCCCACACGATCGTCCCGTCCGCCAGGACCAATACGCCCGTCGCTCCATCGGGCGCGGGCGAAGGCTTGGCGTCGGCCATGGGGGCGGGCACTCCTTTTGGAAAACGGCGATGTCGCTAAGGCCCGACGGCTAGAGGCGGCGGGGGGCAGCGTCAATCTGTTAAAAGGCCGTCGGCACCGCTATCCTCCCGCCTTTCCAACGCCTGGACCGAAACGACATGATTCGCGACGACATCAAGGCCGCGCTCGTCACCGCCATGAAGAGCGGCGACAAGGCGCGCACCGCCACCCTTCGCCTCATCCAATCCTCCCTGAAGAACCGCGACATCGAGCTCCGCGGCGCCGCCGCGCCGGCGGACGACGACGTCACCGTCACCGAGGTCCTCCAGAAGATGGTCAAGCAGCGCCGCGAATCGGTCGCTCTGTACGAGCAGGGCGGCCGCCAGGAGCTGGCCGATGCCGAGTCGGCCGAAATCGAGGTGATCGAGGGCTTCCTCCCCCGCCAGATGAGCGAGGAAGAGGCCAGGGCCGCCATAGACGCGATCGTCGCCGAAACGGGCGCGAGCTCGGTCAAGGACATGGGCAAGGTGATGGCGGCGATGAAGGAGCGGCACGCCGGAGCGCTCGACATGTCGAAGGCGAGCGCGCTGGTGAAGGCCCGCCTTTCGGCTTAGGCTCGGGGGATGTCCCTCAGCCCCCAGTTTCTCGACGAATTGCGGTCCCGCACGACGCTGTCGGCGCTGATCGGGCGGACGGTCAAGCTTCAGCGGGCGGGGCGCGAGTGGAAGGCCTGCTGCCCCTTCCACAAGGAGAAGACCCCGAGCTTCTACGTCAACGACGAAAAGGGCTTCGCCCATTGTTTCGGCTGCTCGGCCCATGTCGACGCGATCGGCTGGCTGACCGAGGCGCGCGGCCTGCCCTTCATGGACGCGGTGAAGGAGCTGGCCGATGCGGCGGGGATGGAGGTGCCGGCCGCCGACCCCCGGGCCCAGGAGCGGGCGGAAAAGGCGACCGGCCTCTATGACGTCATGGCGGCGGCGCAGAGCTGGTTCGAGGAGCAGCTCGGCGGAATCGATGGGTCGGAGGCCCGGTCCTACCTCGAGCGACGGCGGATTTCCGAAGCGACCCGGCGCCGCTTCGGCTTCGGCTTCGCTCCGGATGCGCGCGGCAGGCTCAGGGCGGCGCTGAAGGATTTCGGCAACGAGGCCCTGGTCGAGGCGGGCCTGCTCGTGGTTCCGGACGGAGAGCGCGAGCCCTACGACCGCTTCCGGGGACGGCTGATGTTCCCGATCCGCGACCGGCGCGGGCGGGTCATCGCCTTCAGCGCCCGGATCCTCGGCGTCGGCGAGCCCAAATATCTCAACTCGCCGGACACGCCCTTGTTCGACAAGGGCCGGACCCTGTTCAACATCGACAAGGCCGCGGCCGCAAGCCGGGAGTCGAAAAGACTGATCGTGGTCGAGGGGCAGATGGACGTCATCGCCCTCGACCAGGCCGGGATCGGCGAAGCGGTCGCGCCTCTGGGGACCGCGGTGACGGAAGCCCAGCTCGGCCTGCTCTGGCGCCTCTCCCCTGTCCCTATCTTCTGCTTCGACGGAGATTCCGCCGGGCAGAAAGCGGCGGTACGCGCCCTCATGCGGGCGCTGCCCCATGTCGGGCCGGGCCGCTCGCTCGGCTTCGCCACCCTCCCCGCCGGCCAGGACCCCGACGACCTCATCCGGGCCGGGGGCCGCCAGGGCATGGAAGCCCTGCTCGAAGCTCCGGAATCGCTCGTCGACCGACTCTGGAACCATGAGCTGAACGCCGAGCCGCTCGCCACTCCCGAGCAGCGCGCCGGCCTCAGGCACCGGCTCAGCGACCATGTCTCGACCATCCAGGACCCGCATGTGCGCGAGCAATATCGGACCGAGCTTCTCGGCCGATTCAACGCGCTGACCGCACCGCCGCCGCGACCGCCCTGGAAGCCGAGACCCTTCGGCGCCGGAGGCTTTCGCGGCGGAAAGTCCGTTCCGCAGCGTCCGGTTTCGGACCGGGCCAAGGCTCTGGCCAGCGCGGGGATCAGTCCGAAGACCGCCCGGTCCGTCCTCCACGGACTGCTCCGCTATCCCGAGCTGGTCGCCGCCCATGCCGAGGCGATCGCAGCCCTTCCAATCCCCGACAAGACGGCCGCCCGGCTTCGCGACGCCCTGCTCGAAGGCGCCATGGCGCACGGCGAGCTTGATCAGGAGCAGGTTCATACCATATTGGCCGAGGCTGGCGTCGCCCCTCTCGCCGAGAGGCTGCGCCTGGAACGCGGACTGGCCTTCTCCTTCAACCGCCGTGATGCCGACCCGGAACGTGCTTCTCGCGATCTCGTTCTGGTCATCGACACATTGGCGGCGCAACCCGGACTGAGTGCCGCGCTCGACGCGGCGACCGCCCGGCTCGAGGAGGAAGGCGATGAAGCCGCCTTCCGGGAGCAGCAGAGGCTGAGAGCGGCGAGGGACGAGGCGGAGAGACAGCTTGCGGCGCTGGTCGAGAGCGGCGCAGGCGGATGAACATAAGGCGTTTAGATGGCGAAGACGAACACGCAGGCCGAGACGGACGATAAGCAGGACAACGGCGACGCGCCGCTGATCGACCTCAACGAAGCCTCGCTCAAGAAGCTTGTCGCCCGCGCCAAGAAGCGCGGCTACATCACCTATGACGAGCTCAACGAAGCCCTCCCCCAGGACCAGATGGCCTCCGAGCAGATCGAGGACGTGATGAGCGCCCTTAATGAAATGGGCGTGAATGTCGTCGAGGCGGAGGAATCCGACGACGACGAGGAGAAAGCGGAGGAGCCCGAGGCCGATGCCGCCGCCAGCGAGGATGACGGCTCGGACGGCGAGCGCTTCATCGTCGAGAAGAAGAAGGAGACGGTCGACCGCACCGACGATCCCGTCCGAATGTATCTTCGCGAGATGGGCGCGGTCGAATTGCTCAGCCGCGAGGGCGAGATCGCCATCGCCAAGCGGATCGAGGCCGGCCGCGACACGATGATCTGGGGCCTGTGCGAAAGCCCGATCACCTTCAACGCCATCATCCACTGGTCGAACGCGCTGAACGCGGGCGAGATGCAGCTTCGCGAGATACTCGACCTCGACGCGATGCTGTCGAAGGGCCCGACCCCCGAGCAGGTGGCGAGCGCCGAGGAAGGCGGCGAGGACGAGATCTCGGAGAAGACCGCCGGTCCCAGCTTCAAGGAGGAGGAGGAAGTCGAATCCGCCCCCGCCGAGGAGGAGGATGAGGAGGACAGCCTCGTCGAGCGCCGCGCCCGCCCCCAGTTCGAGGAGGAGGACGAGGACAATACCCTCTCCCTCGCCCAGATGGAGGAGACTCTGAAGCCGCTCGCGCTCGAGCGCTTCGCCAAGATCACCGACCTCTACAAGAAATTCTCCAAGGTGCAGCATTCGCGGATGGACGCGATGGGCGCCGGCCTCGAATTCCCGAAGGGCGAGGAGAAGAAATACCAGGCGCTTTCCGAGCAGCTCACCGCCGAGGTCGAGAGCGTCCAGTTCCACGGCGCCAAGATCGAATATCTGGTCGACCAGCTCTACAGCTACAACCGCCGCCTGACCGCGCTCGCCGGCCAGATGCTCCGCCTCGCCGAGCGCCACAAGGTGCCGCGCCGCGCCTTCCTCGATTCCTATCTCGGCCACGAGCTGGACGAGGGCTGGGCCGAGCGGGTCTGCTCAATCGACAAGAAATGGACCGCCTTCTGCCAGGCCGAAGGCGCCGCGATCGAGCGGATCCGAGCCGAGATCGCCGAGATCGCCGCCTCGACGGGAATGAGCCTCGCCGAATTCCGCCGGATCGTGAACCAGGTCCAGAAAGGCGAGCGCGAGGCCCGGATCGCCAAGAAGGAGATGGTCGAGGCCAATCTTCGTCTGGTGATCTCGATCGCGAAAAAATATACGAACCGCGGCCTGCAATTCCTTGATCTTATTCAGGAAGGCAATATCGGTCTGATGAAGGCCGTGGACAAATTCGAATATCGCCGCGGCTACAAATTCTCGACCTACGCCACCTGGTGGATCCGCCAGGCGATCACGCGCAGCATCGCCGACCAGGCCCGGACCATCCGCATCCCGGTCCACATGATCGAGACGATCAACAAGCTGGTGCGCACGTCGAGGCAGATCCTGCACGAGATCGGCCGAGAGCCGACCCCGGAAGAGCTGGCCGAGCGCCTGTCGATGCCGCTCGAGAAGGTCCGCAAGGTGATGATGATCGCCAAGGAGCCGATCAGCCTCGAGACCCCGATCGGCGACGAGGAGGACAGCCACCTCGGCGACTTCATCGAGGACAAGAATGCGGTGATCCCGGTGGATGCGGCGATCCAGGCGAATTTGAAGGAGACGGTGACCCGGGTGCTGGCCTCGCTGACTCCGCGCGAGGAGCGTGTGCTGAGGATGCGGTTCGGGATCGGGATGAACACCGATCACACGCTCGAGGAGGTTGGGCAGCAGTTCTCGGTGACGAGGGAGCGGATCCGGCAGATCGAGGCGAAGGCGCTTCGGAAGCTGAAGCATCCGTCGCGCTCGAGGAAAATGCGGTCTTTCCTGGATCAATGACAAGCGCCCGAGCGTAGCGACGCCGGCTGCGCAAGCAGCCGCCGGAGCAGCGCGAAGAGTGAGCGCAGTCCGGCCGGCGGGTCAGCACAGCTGAGCCCGTCCGACGTCACGGGGCCGCCCCCGTGACGGCTGCACCGTGTTGGGGGTTAGCGCATGCCTGGATGGAGCCTGCATTTGGCGGATCGAAGGACGGGCCTGGCCGGCTTGGTGCTCCTTGCCGCCTGCTCCGAGGCGCCCATCCCCCTGCCCGCATTTGAGGACCTCAGCCTCCACCGCGAATGCGCCTGCGTCACGCGCGGCGACTGCGTTGTGCTGGAGCTGATCGACGGCGAAAGCGAGCATCGCAACTTCCAGTGCCGCTTCACGGACAGGAAGGCCAAGCGCGTTGTCTGCAGCTCCGAAGACCGCTTCAAGCCGACCGGCGAGACATGGTCGAACTGGGAGCGGTCTGAGTTCCGCTTCAGGCATTTGGGCGAGAAGGGCTGGTGTTGGGATCGTCAGGGTTTCGAGGGCAATCCGTAGGTCCGATTTGGTTGACGCGAAGCCGCGAGGCCGCAAAGAGGCCCGCCGGGCGAGAAGGTCGCCGCCGATCCGATCGCGTCGAGCCAAGATACGAACTTCGCTTAAACTGGCGCTTAGCGCCTTTGGCGTTGGAATTTTCGGCTGCCCGAGCCTATCCTCTCCGCATGAACGATCCGTCGCCCGTTGGATCAGAGTTCGAGACGGCTGAGGAAGCCGAGGCTTACACGCGCTGGCTGAAGGCCAAGGTCGCGGAATCCCTTGCCGACGATCGCCCTAACGTTGACCACGACGAGGCGATGAAGCGGGTGCGGGCGATCATCAAAGCGAAGGCCCGCAAGACCGGATGAAGCTGGTCTGGCGGGCGAGAGCGCTCGCCGACCTCGAAAGCCTCATGTCCTACATTGCGGAGCGTAGCGAGCCAGCGGCGGAGCGGCTGCAAGCTGCTATCGAAGCCTGCGCCAGCGGACTGACCCAGCATCCTTTCCTCTATCGTCCCGGGCGGGTGGAAGGGACTCGCGAAGCCGTCGTCCACCCGAACTATATCCTGATCTACCGGGTAGGCGCCGAGACGGTCGAAATCGTCCGCGTCGTGCATTCGAGGCAGCAATATCCGTGAGCTTCACGCTAGGACGCGAAGCTCGCCAAGAGTTCCCTGCCTCCCCTCATGCTGGTTGCCAGCCTGCTTCGATCTCGTCGGCTCGCGCGATCAGTGCCTCGGCCAAGTCACGTAGAAAATCTGGGTCCGATGGAACCTCCATGGACAGAAGATCGGTGTCCGTCCCTGCATAGTCGATATAGGTACGCCCGCCCCGGACGAGCGGCCCATGGATATAGATGGCGGTGGGTGCTGCCCGTGCTGCTGCAATCCGACGGCCCGGCACCACCACGCTGAATCTATCTCCAAACTCCGCTGCCCATCCTCCGGCCACTTTTTTCGGCATTTCTGACCTCATTTTTTCCAGGGCTGTCGGTGCCAGCAGGCGGCTCGCACATAGCTGGCAACGGTCGAACCCCTGCCTAGTCGTTCTCCTCTTTTCGAACCTTGTTCAAAGCATCCATGATGAACTTTTCGCTCTTATCTGCACAAATAGGTAGCCTATCATCATCCCCCTTGAACTCATCGGGATCGAGAGCAATCCTAGTTTCTTGATTGAAGGCGCCCATTGGATCAGCATCTGGAATCACGGTCATAACACCGCCTTTACGTCGCAACGTGAGTTGCGCAAAAATCCTTTTGTACCCATCAACGTAGTCAAAGACGTTTATTTTCGCTATGCTTGCGTTAGAAATGTTGCCCTCTATCGAAAATCGCTCAAAAAACGGAGTCTTCTCGCAGATACCTTTCGATTCAATCATGCCAGCAATTGCACCATTCTTAATCTCATCGATATCAATTCGGAAGTCCTCCTGCGAAAGGTTTAGTTCGGCCATGTCCACTAAGCCTTCCGGGAAATTGGTCCAATGTCCCTTCCAGGCGTCATATTCGCCGTACCATTCAAAAAATTGTTCCGAAGTTTTTCGCGCCTCGCTCGGGAGAGCACGCGCATTTGACAAAATCGAGTTGATGTTAGTGAGCAGCAGGGCAAGGGCAGCTATCGACCCAGCCAACCACAGCCAAGGCTTCTTCCAGATCGGAATTGCGGCTGACGAAGGCGCAGACAAAGGGGCGCGAACTTTTCTCGATTTCGCCTTGTGCCGTGCCATGCTGATCTCCCACTTCGGGCGGTTAACCGTTCTGCTTCGTCACCCAAGAGACTAGCGGTCGCCTCCCTTCAGGCCCATCTAGCTAGCGGAAGCCCACAACTGCGGGAATTGTTGCGAGACCAATCAAAAAGAGAATGCCGACGAATATGCTGCCGGTTACCCAAAAATGCGGGAGGTGCGAGTCCGCAGCGGCAACAACCGACAAAATGGTTAGGGCAACTGCACAAGCAAGACTGGGGACCCAAATAGGCGTTCCCAAAGCTGCAAGCGTAATACTAATAGAAAAACAGATGAGTGCACCGACTGCCATGCCAGCGCAAAGCATCGGATGATAGGCCCCCAGCCCACTTGCAAGGGTTGATAGAGTGATGGATAGCCCGAGCGACACTAAGAAAACCAGAGCGACCAGCACGAACACAACACTGAATATTCGGATTGCACCACCAATCCCGGCGAACTCCCTGGGGAGAGCCTGACCAGCGCCCAATGCGTCAATCGCATCCAAAATTGAAGGTGCTGTCAGGAGGGTGAGAACAATACCTACAATTCCAATTACGATCTGGACGTATCCTGATAATTCGATTCTGGTCATCATTCGGCTCCTGCCTCTCGTAGTACCCAGGCTGCTGATTGAAAAGCATTGAGCCTCACGTGCTCAGCGCCCTCTCCAGCAACCGCCTGATCGCCTCCGAGCGCGACGGCTTCGGGTCCGGCTGGCGTTCGATCCAGGCGTCGAGCTTCGCGTTCAGCTCGGCGGGGACTCGGAGCCCGGTGAGGGGCGTGATGCCGGTGCGGGGGCGGCCCGGCGGTCTTTTCGGTTTTTCGGATATTGACCTGTCCCTTCGCGGCTTTTCGGCTTCGTGTGCGACTCTCCGTTCAGAGTACGCGCCTGCAGATGGGTTCGAGAGTTGTCTCACGCAAAGCCGCGAAGGCGCGAAGAGGCCTGGGGCGGTGATGGATCGGTGGTAACCGTCGCTCCGCTGCGGTGCTCATGGATCCCGGCCTCCGCCGGGATGACGGGGAAGGCCTGGATGAAGGCGGCCGGTGCTTCGGCCCCCTCGCCTCTTCCTCCGGCATGGGGTAGCGAGGCCGTCGGACGGCCGAGGGAGCGGAGATGAGCGGGAAGAGCTGGATTTGCCTCGGAGTAGGGGCTCGGCATCCGGCGGACACCGCCGAGATCGAGCGGACCGACGACAATGGCCGGACCGAGATCGCCATCCACCGGTGCCGGAAGTGCGGGCAGCTCTATCGGTGGTACCGCTTCGAGATCAACGACTGGTCGGCGGGCGGCGATTATAGCGACGAGACCGAGGTCTGGCAGGTGCTTGCGGAGGACGAGGTCGAGGCCGTGCGCCGGGACCCGAATTACAGGCCGCGCGACGGCCGGGAGCATCGCTTCGACACCGGATGGAAGCCCCAAGGCGGCTAGGCCATCCGGAAATTTGGTCGTTCACGCGAAGGCGCGAAGGGATAAACAGTGACAGTATACATTTACTCCGTGTCGCCCAAGCGAGCGAGGGGGAGGCATAAATGTATACTGTCACTGTTACGCAGCTTTCGAACGGAATGAGCATCGTCAGGTCGGACTTAGCCTACCCAAATTGAAAGCCAGCCGTTGGTGCAATAGGCCCACGGCTCCGTTATAACATAGGGCGTCCATGTGCCGTAGACGGGAGTGCTGCCGACCCCGCTGGAGCCGCAGGTATTCTCTTCGTGGCCGACCGCTTCGGTGTACGTCGAGTCGCTATAATAGGTGGAGCGATATAGAATTTCTCTGCCCTCGGGGAATTGCGCCGTCGCCGGCCCGGCGGTCGCCAACGCGGCACCCAGAGCAAACGTGGCTGAGATCGCCAGGCGCTTCATATTGGCCTTGATCATGGGATATCCTTTGGGATCGAAGTTGCGGATTGATATACTCAAGATTCCAAGTAGGCTCGGCTCGAATTCAAGGTCAAAATCAATCTCGACCATATCGGATCAAAGCGGCGCTTCGCCGGGAATTCGGTGTCCGGCGCCCAATTCGAGCGCGCTTTCGCCGGCGTAGTGGAAAATCTCCGGCATGCGGATTGGGATTTGGTCGTTCACGCGAAGGCGCGAAGGCGCGAAGGGGTCCTTTCCCTCCCCGCCATTGCGCCATGGCACCGAATTATGAGGGAAACCGCAGCGTAGCTGCGGGAGGGTGAGGGACCGGCGAGCGACCGTCCACGCAGGGCGGGCCCTCACCCCGCTCGCCTTCGGCGAGTCGACCCTCTCCACTGCAGGGAGCGGGGGTAGCCATCCCCGCCATTGATCGCGGACCCGATAAGCTGCCATCAAGCAAGGATGCGCGATCCTGCCCGAAAGGCGCTGTACTGCTTCCTCCTCGTCGCCGCTTCGGCGGGGCTGATCTGGTTCGGGGCTGTCCGCCAGGAGACCGTCGCAAGTCATTGGACCGGAGTGGTCCCGGTCCTCCTCGGCTTGGCCCTCCTGCCTTTCCCGCTGTACATTCTGGTCGAGGCGCTGTTCGCGGTGAGAGGCCGCGCGAAATTGCTCGCGGGGATCGGAGTGATCGCGCGCTGGCGGGTCTCTCCCGTCGAATGGGAAGTGTTCCGCGGGCTCGACGGGCGCCGCATCGCCAAGGATATCTCCCTCGCCAACGATTTCTGGATCCGCAAGGCGGCGCTCGAGGCGCCGGTCGAGGTGATCGTCGGAGAGAAGTCGGCGCTGGTCGACGGAAGCTATCATTCGCTCAAGCCGGGCGGGCTTCCCGACCTGCGCGGGGTTCGCTGGATCGAAGGCCCACCGGCCTGTCTCGAATTCGCGACCCGCTATCCCCGAAGCCGGCACAGCCCGCCGGTGGACACGACCGTCCGAATCCCCGTCGCGGCAGGCGCGCGCGCCGAAGCCGTGCGGGTCCTCGACCATTTCGAGCGGCTCCTTCGCCCCCCCGCCCGGCGCAAGCCGGCGGGCGCCTCCCGGGTCTGGACGATCCTCGCCGCCGGCACCGTGGCGGCGGTCGCCGCCTACGCCGTCCTGCGCGATTTCCCGGAGAGCGCCGCCCGGTTCGTGCTTCCAGGCCTCGCGATCGCCGGCTCCGTGCTCGCGATCTTCGCGGCCGTCATCGCCCTCGCCATGTTTCTTTCGAATCCGAAGAGATGAGGCTCGGCGACGCCCGCTCCGCTTTTATCGCGACGCGGGCTGGACTAGGACCCGGCGCGACGCGCACGGGGCCAGTTGTCGTTCGGACAGAATCCGGTCAGTTAAGGCGATGATTCGCGAAGGAGAAACAGGGGTGATTCAAGGTTGCCAACCGCAAGCCGCCGTGCGCTGCGCGAGAAGAACGCTGGTCGCGGCCGCCGTTCTCCCCCTGCTCCTCGCCGGCTGGAGCGCGCCCGCCGCCGCCCAGGACGACGCGGAGGCGGAGACGAAGGAGCCGCGCCGCATCCGGATCGGCCTCGGCCCCCAGTTCGTGCCCAGCTATCCCGGCGCCGACGGTCACAGCCTCCGGCCCCTCGTCGACGTCTCGGTCGCCCGCGGCTCGAATCCCTTCGAGTTCGAGGCTCCGGACGAGAGCTTCGGGCCCGAGCTGATCAGGACGGGCGGTCTCGAGCTCGGCCCGGCCCTCAATTTTGAGGGCAGCCGGACGGCGAAGGACGTCGGAGCCGATCTCGACAAGGTGCCCTTCACCGTCGAGGCCGGCGCGTTCGTCGAATATGAGTTCAGCCCGAAATTCCGCTTCCGCACCGAGCTCCGCAAGGGCCTGGGCGGACACGACGGCTGGATCGGCCAGGCCGGAGCCGATTTCGTCGCCCGCGACGGGGACGATTGGCTCTTCTCCATCGGCCCCCGGGTAACCTGGTCCGACGGCCGCTACCAGCGTGCCTATTTCGGAGTGACGGCGCCCGAATCGGTCCGCACCGGCCTCGCAATCTATCGACCCGACGGCGGAATCCAGGCGGTCGGCGCCACCGCCGGATTCCTGACCCAGCTTTCGAAGCGAATCGGCCTCTACAGCTACGCCAAATATGACCGGCTGGTCGGCGACGCCGCGGACTCGCCGGTGGTGCGCGGTTTCGGATCGCGCGACCAGTTTTCGGGGGGTCTGGCGCTGACCTATACTTTCGGGGGCTGAATCCGCCGCCCACGGCGCGTCGATTCTTAGATGGGCGGCAAAAGCGCTGCGAAGATTGACCTTTCCATCCTCATTGTGGATGTAAAGATCATCCGGAATCGGATCGAAGATGGGGGCCGGAGGCCAGTGCTTCGCACGCTCCGGCCCCCGCCCCCGCCGGAGGAAGCCAAATCAACCGGCGGGGGCACTCGATCGATCGAGTGCCTCGTACCAAATAGCGGAGCCGGCCAGAAGCGCGAAGCGGGCGTTCGGTCCAGAACGGCTGCAACTTTACGATTGCCGGACCACTCGCCGGCCTGTCGGCATGGCGGCATTTGCCAACATTTGGGGAGCGGCGGCGCGCGAAGTCCCGCGCAAGGCCGGCGAAGATTGAATAACCCTTTGGAAAGGCCCGATTAGGTCAATCTGGCACGGCTCGTGCTGAAGGAATTGCATCTACGCCAAGGAGCCAGTGATGCAGACCTCCCAGCCTTCCGTTTTCGCCCGCGACCACACCATAATCGGAGTGTGCGAGGCGCTGGGCGAGGATTTCGGGTTCAACCCGCTGTTCCTCAGGATCGCCTTTTCCCTCGGATTGTTCTTCTCCCATTGGGGAGCGCTCGCCGTTTACGCCGGGCTCGGCCTGCTCGTGGTCTTCACCCGATTCGCGGTTCCGAATCCGAGCCCGAAGACGGCCGAAGCCGATTCCGGCTCGATCGCCGAGGCGCAGGCCGAGCCGGAAATGGCCCTGGCCGCCTGACGAAGCCCGGATCGGGACGATCATGAGTGACCGCGACGAGCGACGGTCACTCGTGACTGTCCCCTTTCGGGAGGAACAGCCTTTCCGTCGCCCTAACGGGACGTAAACCGGGTTTTTACGGCAATGATATAGGTCAGGCTTTTAGAGCGGTTCGGGAACCGCTTCGGGAGGGCCAGATGGCTTCAGCATCGGTAGAGAGAGCCGGCGGCCCAAATACGGGCACGCTGCTGCTGGAGCGGCTCGCCGAGCATGGCAGCGTCGCCCATCCCTATGCGGCGAGCGCGCGGTCGCTGAAGACGTCGAGCGCCGGCCGCGATCTCGCCGACCTCATCCATTATCTGTGCGTCCTTCACGGCCGCTATCCAGGATTGATCGACCATGCCGCGAGCCGGGTCGTCGAGCCCGACGCCCGTGCCTGGCTGACCAACGCCACCTACGCCTTCGCCGGCGAGCGCGCCTATCTCGCCCGCCTCGCCGTCGCGGCCGGACCGGTGCCGAGCACTCCGGGCGCCGGAGAGACCGACGCGGCCGTGCTCGGCCAGCGCCATGCGATGGAAACGCTGGCCCTGTCCGAACGCCGAGGCTGCGCGCTCGGCGCCGCCATGGCGCTGGTGCTCGACTGGGCGGCGATCCGGACCTGCCTCGACTCCGCCGCTTCGCGCTTCGGGGTCGACACGCCCGCTTACCCCACCGCCGGCCCGGACTCGATCACGCGCCTGGCGGACGATTACGGCGCTTCGGCCCCGGTCCAGCGCGCCTTGCTGTTCGGAGCGCAGCAGATCCTCGTCCAGCATCATGGCCTCTGGGATCTGCTCGAGGCGAGGCAGCAGGCGCGGGGCTGAGGCGG
>JBAWCC010000164.1:0-38266 GCA_049590095.1 Allosphingosinicella sp.
TTAGCCCCGCGCGCCTCGCAAGCGTTATGCAAACGTCCCGCGAAGGCTGGGATCACGGGGGGTGAAAGGTGCGGCGTCCTCACCCGCCGGGGCCCCAACCTTCGATGGGGCGACGAACCCCCCGGAAGCACCCGAAAAACAACTAAATTTTCGCCTTTAATCTAGGTAAGAGTAGTGTTTCCGCTCGCTGTTTATGAATGCGCTGCGAGGGGGCACCGGACGGAAGCCAAGGCCGGCGGCCCCTTTTGCCGTGGGGACAAGGAGCTGCCGTGCCGGATATCCATCCGACCTTCCAGAAAATGGTCCACCGCCTGGAACGCCGGTCGCCGCTGGCCCAGGCCGATCGCGAGGCCCTGCTGGGCCTTCCGCACATCGTGAAGAAGCTGTCCGCCGGCGCCCACATCGTCCGCGACGGCGACGTGCCGGATTTCTGCACCCTGCTGCTGAGCGGCTTCGCCTATCGCTACAAGCTGACCGGCGAGGGCGGGCGGCAGATCATCTCGCTCCATTGCGCGGGCGAGTTTCTCGATCTTCAGAACAGCTTCCTCGGGATCGCCGATCACAGCGTCCAGATGCTGACGGAAGGCGATCTCGCCTTCGTCCCGCCCGGAGCGATCGAGCAGCTCGCCCTCTCCAATGCCGCGATCGGGCGCGCTCTGTGGATCGACAGCCTGATCGACGCCGCGATCTTCCGCGAATGGGTGGTCAATGTCGGCCGGCGCGACAGCCGGGCGAGGGTCGCGCATCTGCTCTGCGAATTCTCGCTTCGCCTCGAAGCGGCGGGCCTCGCCAGCAACCACAGCTACGAGCTTCCGATGACCCAGGAGCAGCTCGCCGATGCGGTCGGCCTGACTGCGGTTCACGTCAACCGGGTGCTGAAGCAACTGGGCGAGGAGGGGCTGATCCGCCGCGACCGCCGGGCGATCGCGATTCTGGACTGGAACCGGATGCGCCAAGCCGGCGACTTCAACGATCGCTACCTCCACCACGACGCCACGGGCGCGAGGGAAGAGGCGGCCTGACATTTCCGTCATTCCCGCGCGCTCCCCGTCATTCCCGCGAAAGCGGGAAACCATGCCGAGTCCGGGTCCCGCACCGCCGTCCGATGGATCCCCGCCTTCGCGGGGATGACGAGCCTTGCCCGGGAGTCGTCCCTCCGGCTCCGCGCGCCCTGATCCATGTAGTTGCACGGCGCGACCGGATCGCCGACATTCGAGTCGTTGTAGAGTACCACCCCGAGTCGGGGAGCGGCGAACATGTCCCGCCAGGATCGGATCAGCCATCATGTGGACCGCGCGTTCGAGGAGCTCGACCGCGCCCGCACCGCCTCGTCGCCCGAGGCGGCGATCGCCCATCTCGCGCTCTCCGAATTGCATCTGGGCCGGATGAAGGCCCTGAGCCGGCCGGGCGAGACTCCGGCGCTCCGGATCGTCGACTGATCCGCCCCGTCATTGCGAGGAGCGGAGCGACGAAGCAATCCAGCGGACTTTTGAGACCGGACTGGATTGCTTCGCTTCGCTCGCAATGACGGATGGTCGAGAAAAACCTAAGTTAATCATAATTTTAGTCGTTGCTTGATCGAGGTGAGGGACGACGGTCCGTGCCTGGAGCAGGATGAGCGCATGGAGGACGAGATCAGCTACCATTCGAGCCGCGCCCTGGCCGAGCTCGACCAGGCGCGCCGCTGCGCCGACGTCCATGTCGCGCGCTGCCACCTCCAGCTCGCCGAGCAGCATCTCGACAGGATGCGCGACCTCTGCCGAGCCGCCGCCGTCACCGATCCCGCCCCGCCGGGCCTGGCCTAGCTTCCCCCTCCTTCCTTGGGGACCATTGCAAAATTCGCCGTCTTGGCCCCTCCCCTTCAGGGGAGGGGTTGGGGTGGGGGTTGTCTGCTCGCCTCACCGACGTCAGCGAACATCCTGCCCCACATTCCCCACCCCAGCCCCTCCCCTTCAGGGGAGGGGCTTTGCCGCCGTGCGCTTCGCCAGAATTATGCAACAGTCCCCGCCGGGGAGAGGGAGCAAGAGCGCTGGAACCCGCTACGGCCCCTTGCCGCCATCGCTTGCCCCGCGGGCAGGGTCGGGTAAGGAGTGGCGCTGAACCCGCAAGGAACAACGATGCGCCAGATCCTGTCCGCCGCCCTCGCCGCCTCCTGCCTCGCCGGCTGCGCGGCCGATTCCGGGAAGGCGCCTCCGGAACCCGTCGCCGCCAATGCCCGATATTCCTTCTGGCGCCCGGCGCCGGTGGTCGACGCGCCCGATCCGAACAAGGTGATCGAGGAGGCCACGGCCGAGGCGTGGCGGGCGGTCGATCCGTCCAACCTCCTCGTCGTCGATCTGAAGGAGGGCGGACGGGTCGTCATCGAGCTCGCGCCCGATTTCGCGCCGGTCCATGTCGCCAACGTCCGCGCCTTCGCCAAGGCCGGCTGGTGGAACGAGGCCTCGATCTACCGGGTACAGGACAATTACGTTTCCCAATGGGGCAATGGCGATTCCGGGGCGGAGCTCCCCGCCGGAATCGTCCGCCGGCCGCCGCACGAATATCATCGGCCGCTCGCCGGGCTCCGGGTCCGCCCCCTCGGCTTCCCCGACAGCTACGCCCCGATGGTCGGGCACGCCGATGGCTGGCCGGTCGGCTACGATCCCGAGGAGGGGCGCGCCTGGCTGACCCATTGCTACGGCTATGTGGGCGTCGGCCGGGACCTTGCGCCCGACACCGGCACCGGCGGCGAGCTTTATGCGGTGATCGGCCATGCGCCCCGCCACCTCGACCTCAACATCGCCGTCATCGGCCGGGTCGTCGAAGGCATGGCTCTGCTCTCCGCAAGGCCGCGCGGCACCGAGGCGCTGGGCTTCTACAAGGATCCGGCGCAGCATATCGCGATTCTCCGGGCCCGGCTCGCCGCCGACATTCCGGCCGCCGAGCGGCCCGCCTTCCAGGCGATGCGGTCCGATACCCTGGCATTCAGCCGATATGTGACGGGCCGGGCCAATCGCGGCGGCGAATTCTTCCAGCGCCCGGCGGGCGGGGTCGATATCTGCAACGCCGCAGTGCCGGTGAGGAAGGTGACGCCGTAGGCGTCATTGCGAGGAGCGAAGCGACGAGGCAATCCAGCGGGCCTCCGACGCCGCACTGGATTGCTTCGCTCCGCTCGCAATGACGACAAAGGGGACGAACCGGATCGGCTGTCCCCTTTGTCGTCGAATTACCCGCCGGCCCCTTGCAAGGGTCGGGGACCGGTGTTTCTCAGGCCGCGTAGGCCTGCTCGCCGCCGAACACCGGGCGGCGGATGGTGCGGACGATGGCTCCGCCGGCGATCATCGGAGCATTCTCGAGCGGCAAGGCGGTAGTGCAGAAGGCGCATTCCGCCATGGACCGGCCGATATACCAGTGGGTGCGCCCGCAGCCGGGGCAATAATTGGTCTCATGCTCGCGATAGACGATATGATAGCCGCGCTGGTCCGCCTGGGGGATGATGCAGCCGCCACGCGCTTCAAGGATACTCGTCGCCATTACTTTGGCTCCCTTTCAACTCACTTGGGGGCCCAACGACCGACAAGTCTGAAGAGTTTCATGGCGTTAAGATGAACGGGGCCGGCGGGGGGGTGCGCATCGTCCCGCGGAAGGGCTGAAAAGGGCGGAAAACCGCGGCGACGAGCCGTTCGGGAACGTCGGCGAAACGAGCCTCAAAAAAATTTCGGGCGGATGCCGTTAATAGCGTTCGGCAAGTTTCGAACGCTGCTCCGGGTTCAGAGCTGGATTTTTTCCTTGCGCCGAACGGCGGCCTTCTTTTCGAACGAGCGGCGCCTGCGCTGATGGATCGCGACCGCCGTCATCGGCAGCGCGATCGCGCCCATGACGAGCGACGACACCAGGACCACTGTGCCCAGCTCCAAACCTTCCATTCTCCATTTCCTCCCGCGACGTCCGGTAGCCGCAATCGAGTCCCGCGTCACCCTTTCCGCGTCCGGCGCGCGAGCGGAATGCGACCGGGCGACGACGGGCGTGGCGGCGGCCCGGGCGATTCCCGGGACGAAGCGTGCCCCGACCCTCGAAATGCCCCCGGTACGCCCGCCGAAAGAATTAGAACCGTTTCGGGCCGATCCAATCGACTCCGCCGCTCGATCGGGCTTATCATAGGTTATCCACAAGGGAGGATAACATGGCGACTCCGACAGGCGGACAGGTACGGCCCTATGGCGTGGCGATCAGCGACGCGCTCCAGGACCCCAATTCGACCCTCGAAAATCTGACGGCGCTCCGCGACCAGGGCCGCCGCGAGCTCGATGAGTCGGGCGACCTCGCCGGCGCGCTCGAAAAGCTCGAGGCGGAGATCCAGTCGCGCGGCGGCGGCTATGCCAAGCCGGGCGGCGGCGTGGTCCCGCTTTACGGAGTCGTCATCCACGACGCCATTTCGGATCCGCAGACGACCGTGGAGCGGCTCACCGAGCTTCGCGACCAGGGTCGCCGGCAGCTCGAGGAGCAGGGCGACCTTGCCGGGTCGCTCGAGCGGCTCGAAGGCGAGATCGGGCGCCGCCAGTAACGGCTCCGGGACAGGAGAAGGTTCATGGCCACGAGAGCAGGGGCGCCCGTTCCGCCCTACGGAGTCGCGATATCCGACGCGCTGAGCGATCCGGACACGAGCGTCGAGGAACTGATCGCCCATCGCGATCACGCCCGCGAGGTGCTTGAGGCGCAGGGCGACCTGAAAGCGGCGCTGGAGCGTCTCGACTCCGAGATCCGGCGCCGCAGCGGCGGAAGCTGACCTCATGGCGGATGCCGGCGGGACCCGCTCGGAGCCGGTCCGGATTCGCTCCGAGGCGGACCGCCGGCTCCGCCATCCGGTCCATGTCGTCTGGGAGCTGACCCTCGCCTGCAACCTTCGCTGCGCCCATTGCGGCTCCCGCGCAGGCCGTCCCCGCAGCGACGAGCTGACGACCGACGAGATCCGCTCGATCGTCTCCGAGCTGGCGGCGCTCGGAACCCGCGAGATCAGCCTGATCGGCGGCGAGGCCTATCTTCGCCGGGACTGGCTCGACATCATCCGGGCCGTCGCCGACTCCGGGATCAAGTGCGGCCTCCAGACCGGCGGCCGGGCGCTGACCCGGGCCAAGATCGAGGCGGCCGTCGATGCCGGGCTCTCGTCGGCCGGAGTCTCGGTCGACGGGAACGAGCAGGTTCACGACCGGCTTCGGGGCGTGCCGGGAAGCTTCCGCCAGGCGCTGACCGCGATCGAGGAATTCGCCCGCGCCGGGCTCACCCCGGGCTGCAATACCCAGGTCAACCGCCTCTCCGCGCCGGTGCTCGAGGAAACCTACGAGGCGATCTACGCCGCCGGCGCCCGGATGTGGCAGATCCAGCTCACCGTCCCGGCCGGAAACGCCGCCGAGCAGGTCGACCTGATCCTCCAGCCCTGGCAGATACCGGAAACCTACGACACGCTCGCCCGGCTTTTCGAGCGCGGCCGAAAGGCCGGATTCCGACTCTTCTCGGGCAACAATATCGGCTATTTCGGCCCCTACGAGCATCTCTGGCGGACGATGACCGACGAGCCGGCTTATTGGGACGGCTGCGGCGCCGCCGAAAGCGGGATGGCGATCGAGGCGGACGGCGTGGTCAAGGGCTGCCCCTCGCTCCACAAGGGCGAATATGGCGGCGGCAACGTCCGCGACCATGGCTCGCTCAGCGAGATCTGGCTGGCCATGCAGGCGTCGGTCCGACCCAACGTCGAGCGCCCGGCCTGGGGCTTTTGCGGAAGCTGCTATTACAGATCGGTGTGCAAATCGGGCTGCACCTGGACGGCGGGGTCGATCCTGGGAGTGCCCGGCAACAACCCGATGTGCGACCATCGCGCCCGCACCCTTCGCGAGGCGGGCCTTCGCGAGCGCTTCGAGCAGGTCGCGCCGGCGCCGGGCGAGCCGTTCGACCAGGGGTTGTGGCGGCTCGCGCTCGAGACCCTGGAGGGCGTTGAATTGCCGGAGAGCGCCTATCCGGTTTCGAAGCAGCCGAAAAATCCCGACGGCGAGATCCGGCTGTGCCGGGGCTGCGGCCATTATTCCTTCGAAGGCGACGAGGGCTGCATGAAATGCGGCGCGCCCTTGATGGCCGAATTGCCGCGGGGCGATTTCGCCGGGCCAGAGGAGATGGAAGGGGTGCTTGGACGGCTGGCCGAGATCGATGCCCGCCATGCCCGCCGCCTGGCCGAGATCCGGTCTGCGCGGAGCGTCCCGGCCGAATGACCCTAGGCGCGGTCGGGCGCGACGCAGCCGGCGACGACGTAGAGCAGGATCGCAACCGGGCCGAGCACGAAGAGGCTGAGGATCGCGGCCAGGCGGATGAGCGTCGCGTCGGCTCCCGTCGCGTCGGCGAGGCCGGCGCAGACGCCCATCATCTTGGCATTGGCTTTGTCGAGGGTGAAAGGACCGTTCATGGCCTTTCCTTCCTTATCGTTGCGATTCCTCGCGATTGAAGGCGATTAATTGCGTTTGCCCCGCGGGCCGGACGGTCAGATGAGCTGACCGGCCGGGCCGACGGCGGCGGTGATGAACAGGGTCGCGGCGAAGATGGCGCCGACGGCGGAGATGGCGATATGCTGCAGGCTGGCGAGATTGAAGGTCATTTTAAGTCTCCCTGAACCGGCCGCCGGTTGATCCGATGGCCATGCCTCGAAGGTTTGCAGGGAGCGTGCCAACTGGAAGAAACGGCGGAAATCCGCCATTCTCTGATTGACGGCCAGCGCGTTAGCGGAATCGTTGTTTCAACTATTGGGAATTCTCACCTAGAGTTGGCGAACGCATTTGAACGGAACTGTCCGGTAGCGTGCATTTCGTTGAGATTTTCAAAGTGGCTAGACTTTGACACTGCTCAGGGTGATGATCTCGTTGCGGACCCATCAGCCCCGGTGGCACGGCTTAGCTGATGGACTAACCGCGAAACATCGGGGAGCGCACGGTAAAACTCCGGCAATGGCCTCTGTCTGCGGAGGCATGTGCTCCACGCCAAACCGATGCCAGCGGAACCAGAGGCCTCTGGGACGGCTGGGCCGATGATCCGGTGAACGGCGGTCAATCCGTTCGACCGGGGCCAACGACGCAAACCTTATGGTCTGCGGCGCGCCGTGGACCGGGGTGACCAAAATGTCCCGGAACACGAGAACAGTAACGGTTGCGGTGAACTGCGAGGTGCACAAATGCCTTTGGGCGTTCGTGTGGTTAGCGGGGCTGCTGCTTCTGTGAACGGGGGCGGGCTTCGGCCCGCTCCCGACGCTGTTGCGAAACCGTTGACTAGGAGCCCAATCTCCGGGAACTGAAAGCCGGGGCTAGTGTCGTGTCGCTCCTAACGAACCCAGCGCTTCTCGCTCGATGCGATGAATAGCCTCAAATTCGTCACCCCTGAAGCTCGGAAGCGCTGTTAGCCTGTTAGTCGCACGCCTACGCAACTCTCTGCTGATAATCCCATCGTTTTCGAGCAGCGCGATCACGGCAACGTCTTCCTGTGCCTCATAAAGCGCCTGCATCTGCAGCAAAACTGCGTCGTATACTCGCTGAGGAGACGATCCGAAGAAAACTGCAACGGGACGACGTCCGGCGGCTCGCACGACCACATCGGGGACGTTGTCAGCCATAGCGGGGGTGACAGGAATACCTTCTTGGATGTCGGCCCTATCTCCGATCCGCACACGTAGCATCTCGGCAGCATCTTCCTTGAAGGTGCTGGTTATCTTGTCGCGTGTCAGAAGCAGAAAATCATTTACGCGCAGCATGAACGATACGAAGCGCATTGCCGACGCCGGAATATCGGCTTCACGCAGCGGCTGCGTATGCAGCAGCATCTCGTCTTCATTGAACTCAATCTTGTGGGATTCGAGCAGGGCTGCGAACGCCTCTGATCGAGCTTCAGTGGAAAACTCAACACCAGCTTCTTCGAGGAACGGGATCGTTGTTCCGTCATCCTCCAACCGGAAGAAGCCCGGGCGCACCGCGTCCCGCACGATGTAAAATCCTACAGCGTCCCCATCGTCACGACGAAAAGTCGTGCTGACAGCGTAGCCGACTGGTACGTCCGTCAGCGTGAGATCGCCGCAGAAAGCGCGGCACAGCGCCTCTTTCAAACTAGCGGTCCCTTCTCTTCCACGCCGAAGAATCGCATGGTTTCATGCCAAAGCCAAGCCTCACAGCCGCCTTCAGCCTCAGAGTTAAAGAATGCCTTGCGGCGATGATAGCGATTTGCCGCCGGAAGTCTTCGAACCCAGGGGCCGTGAACCAAGGTCCCCGAAGGCGCACCTTCAATCTCGCCACAGATAGCGTGGAGGTGCCAGCCCGTCCGCAGATCTGCATGATACTCATAACATGCGAGAACCGCGCTATCTGGACCTCTCCGCTCCGCCAGATGAGCAGTAGCCTTCGCCTTTCCCTGATTCACGATGAGGCGGATCACGAACCGGCGCTCCAAGGCTGTGAACTCTATAAAGCGCCAGCGCCACGCGCTTCCAATATTGTAAGCTCGCCTACCGGCCTTCGACAGTGGCATTGCCTTCTTGGGCAGCTTGCCGTCGCCCCATTTCCCCTGATCGATATCCGTCTTTTCAGCTCGGATGACATCTTGAAGCCGCATCAAGCATCTGTGTGAGCAACAAGGCGCTCGTCGTCAAGGAGCGCTGGCAGCTTGCCCGTTCCCGCAGCCGTGTCCGGATGCATGTTCGACCTTAAAACGGCCTCGCGAAATGCGTCCTTCCAGCCGCAAAGAAAAGACCCCGCCCGGAGCGATCCGGGCGGGGTCTTTTCATCCGATCAGGACAGGCGGATCAGACGCCGCCGCCGGCCAGCGCCGCGAGCAGCAGCAGCGCCACGATGTTGGTGATCTTGATCATCGGGTTGACTGCCGGGCCCGCCGTATCCTTGTACGGATCGCCGACCGTGTCGCCGGTGACGGCGGCCTTATGGGCTTCGGAGCCCTTGCCGCCGTAATTGCCGTCCTCGATATACTTCTTGGCATTGTCCCAGGCGCCGCCGCCCGAGGTCATCGAGATGGCGACGAACAGACCGGAGACGATCACTCCGAGAAGCAGCGCGCCCAGCGCCGCGAAGCCCTGCTCGCGCCCGGCGATCGCCGAGATCGCGAAGAAGACGACGATCGGCGCCAGCACCGGCAGGAGCGACGGGATGATCATCTCCTTGATCGCGGCCTTGGTGACGAGATCGACGGTGCGGGCGTAATTAGGCCTCGAAGTGCCGTCCATGATGCCCGGGTTGGTGCGGAACTGCTCGCGCACGTCGAGGACGACGTTGCCCGCCGCCCGGCCGACCGCGGTCATCCCCATCGCCCCGAACAGATAGGGGAGGAGGGCGCCGAGAAGCAGTCCGACGACGACATACGGGTTGGAAAGCGCGAAATCGATGCCGTCGGCGCCAATTCCGAGCTCGCCGGCATAGTGTTTGAGGTCCTCCGTATAGGCGCCGAACAGCACCAGCGCGCCCAGCGCCGCGGAGCCGATCGCATAGCCCTTGGTCACCGCCTTGGTGGTGTTGCCGACCGCGTCGAGGGCGTCGGTGCGGGTGCGCACGTCCTCCTCCATCCCGGCCATTTCGGCGATTCCGCCGGCATTGTCGGTGACCGGGCCGTAGGCGTCGAGGGCGACGACCATCCCGGCCAGAGCGAGCATCGCGGTCGCCGCGAAGGCGATTCCGATCAGTCCGGCCAGCTGGTAGGAGACGATGATTCCGACGCAGATGACGAGGGTCGGTAGCGCCGTCGATTCGAGGCTGATGGCGAGGCCCTGGATGACGTTGGTGCCGTGGCCGGTCTGCGAAGACCTAGCGATGGAGCGGACCGGGCGATAATTGGTGCCGGTATAATATTCGGTGATCCAGACGATGAGGCCGGTGACCGCGAGGCCGACCAGCGAGCACCAGAAGAGGTCCATGCCGGTGAAGCCGTCCTCGACCGCAGTCCGGGCCACGTCGGCCGCGACGTCGGTTCCGGCGGCTTCGGCAGCTCCGCCGATGACGGCGTTCATGTCGCCGCCGAGGGTCTGCCACATCACGTAGAAGATGGCGGGGATCGAAAGGGCGGCGGTCGTCCAGAAGCCCTTGTAGAGGGCGCCCATGATCGACTGCTTGCGTCCGAGGCGGACGAGATAGGTGCCGATGATCGAGGTGATGATGCACACCCCGCCGATGATCAGCGGAAGGCTCATCAGGGCCAGCATCTGCTCGGCGCCGGCGTCCACGAGAAGGGCGATGAGCACCATGGTGGCGCCGACGGTGACGACATAGGTCTCGAACAGGTCGGCGGCCATTCCGGCGCAGTCGCCGACATTGTCGCCCACGTTGTCGGCGATGACGGCCGGGTTGCGGGGATCGTCCTCGGGGATTCCGGCCTCGACCTTGCCGACGAGGTCGGCGCCGACGTCGGCCGCCTTGGTGAAGATTCCGCCGCCGAGACGGGCGAAGATCGAGATCAGCGAGGCGCCGAAGGCGAGGCTGACGAGAGCGTCGATGACCTGGCGGTCGTTCGGGGTGAAGCCCATCGGGCCCACGAGGATGTAGAAGAAGACCGCGATGGCGAGCAGTGCGAGGCCCGCGACCAGCATTCCGGTGATCGCGCCCGCCCGGAAGGCGACGGTGAGGCCGCGCTGGAGGCTGGTGCGGGCGGCCTCGGCGGTGCGGACGTTGGCCCGGACCGAGATGTTCATTCCGATGAAGCCGGCCGCGCCGGAGAGCAAGGCGCCGATGACGAAGCCGATGGCTTCGATGTGGCCGAGGAAGAGGAAGACGAGCGCGGCGACGACGAGGCCGACGACGGCGATCGTGATATACTGGCGGCGCAGATAGGCGTTGGCGCCTTCCTGGATGGCGGTGGCGACCGCGACCATGCGCTCATTGCCGGCCGGGGACTTCAGGACCTGGAGGCTGGTGAAAATGCCGTAGAGCACTGCGACTATTCCGCAGGCTATGGCAATGAGCACGACTTCCATTGAGAGATTCCTTCCCCTTTGATGCTGAGCCGGGCAGGGCAACGGGCCCCGGCGCGAACGCGCCCGGATATGCCGCGCCCTTTAGGGGGCTTGCGCGCGGGATTCAACCTTAGTTCAGCAATGTACCCAGCCGAGCCGCGGAGGCAGAGGGGCGGGCTTTCCCGAGTCGGTGAGACTCAGGCTGGAGCCCTCGCCGAGCGTGCCGATGCGGCTGAAGGGGAGGCCGAGCTCGTCCTGCAGAGCGAGGATCTCCGCCGCCAGCTCGGGCGCGGCGGCGAAGAGCAGCTCGTAATCGTCGCCCGCCGTCGCCGCGGCCAGCCGGGCGTCGAGCCCGCCGCCCGAGACGGCGAGCAGCGCTTCCGAGAGCGGAAGCGAGGCCAGGTCGATCTCCGCCGCCACCCCGCTCGCCCCGGCAAGCCGTGAGGCGTCGATCAGGAGCCCGTCGGACACGTCCATCATCGCTCCGACCAGCGGGGCGAGCCTCTGCCCCGCCTCGAGCCGGGGCCTCGGGTTGCGGTAGCGTTCCACGAGGAGCGGATCCTGGGGTATCTCGCCCTTCAGCCCGCGCAGGCCGGCGCCCGAGTCGCCGATCGTGCCGCTCACCCAGAGATGGTCGCCCGCCTGCCCGCCGGCGCGGGAGGGCACCGGGACCCGGGCCTCGCCCAGAGCGGTAAGCGCCAGAGTGCGCGGCCCATCGCCGCGAACGGTATCGCCGCCGAGCAGGGGCAGGCCGAAGGCGGCGAGGGCGGTGCCGAGGCCGGAGACGAAGGCTTCGTCCCATTCGTCGTCGCCCAGGCTGTAGCCGAGCAGGATACCCAGCGGACGGGCGCCCTTGGCGGCGAGATCGGAGAGGTTCACCGCGAGCAGCTTCCAGGCCACGTCGGCCGGCGGGTCGTCGGGAAGATAGTGGACGCCTTCGACCAGCATGTCGTGGGTGAGGACGAGTGAGCGGTCGCCGATGTCGAGCACGGCGGCGTCGTCGAGGAGGCCGCGGGCGGCGGAATGGGTCGCCAGGGCGCGCAGGGACTGGATGAAGGACGATTCGCTCATCTTGCCTCCCTACCGCGAAGCCCATCTCCGATGGGGAGGCAGGCTACTTCCGAACGTCCTTCGCCACCGAGTCGAGGATTCCGTTGACGAAGCCGGCTTCCTTCTGGCCGTAGAACGCCTTGGCCACGTCGACATATTCGGAAATGACGCTTCCCGTCGGAACGTCGATCCGGGCTGCCAGCTCATAGGCGCCGGCGCGCAAGATCTGGCGCATCGGCCGGTCGAGGCGGGCCAGCGGCCAGTCGGGGGTCAGCCGGGCGGCGATCGCCGAATCCAGCTCCGCCTCGCGGGCGACGACTCCGCTCACCAGATCGTCGAAGAAATCGACCTCCGCATCGGCATATTCGATCCCCTCGATCGTCGCTCCAAGGCGGTGATGATGGAATTCGTGAAGCAATTTGGGCACCGGAGTCCGCTCCATCTCGCGCTGGTAGAGCGCCTGGACCGCGGCGAGACGCGCGGCGGAACGGGATTTCGATCGGGTGGAGGCGGCGGACATGGTCGGCGCGCCATAGCGGCGGCGGGGAGGCGGAGGGAAGCGCTTTCGGAGATCTTGACACTTCTCGGGGCCGGGCGTGTTGAGGGGGGTATGGACAAGGCCCTGCCCGTCGCCACCGTCGCCAATCTCATCGAGCTGGCGATCGCGCCCGTCTTCCTGCTCGCCGGGATCGCCGGGATATTGAACGTTCTGACTCAGCGCCTGGCCCGGATCGTCGACCGCGGCCGGAGCCTGGAGCGCGACTTCGTCTCGTTCGACGATTCGACCCGGGAGCGGGCCAGCGAGGAGTTGCTCGTCATCATCCGCCGGATGCGGATCGTGAACAAGGCCATCACCGCCTGCACCGCCAGCGCCTTGTTCGTCTGCCTGGTCATCGCCATCCTGTTCGTCGCCGACCTTGCCGATATCCGCTTCTCGCGGCCGATCGCCGTCCTGTTCATCGTCGCGATGGCCCTGCTGATCATCGGCCTCAGTCTCCTCCTCGCCGAAATCCGCCTTGCCGCGCGCTTCGTCAGCATCCGCCACGATTTGCTGCCGCTGCCCGGCCGCGACCGCTGACGGCCGCGCTTGCGCAAAGCTGAAAAGCGGTTCAGCTTCCCCGCCGGGGAGAGACTATGGCGACTCTGGGCGGAAGTGCGGCGGCGGCCGGGAACGGCGACAAGGAGCCGAGGACGGAGCGCGGGCGCAAGACCCTCCGGCGCCTGATCGAGGCGGCGGCGGCGGAGTTCGGCGAGCGCGGCTTCCACGAGGCGGCGATCACCGGGATCACCCGCCGTGCCGGCGTCGCCCTGGGCACCTTCTACACCTATTTCGAGAGCAAGGAGGAGGTGTTCCGGGCCCTCGTCCTCGACATGAGCCGGGCGACCCGCGCCCATGTCGCCGAGGCGGTGAAGGGCGCTCCGGACCGTCTGGCGGCGGAGCGGATGGGGCTCGAGGCGTTCATCGCCTTCACGCGCAGGCATCCGGAGCTTTACCGGATCATCGAGGAGGCGCAGTTCGTCGCCCGCGACGTCTATCGCGAGCATTATCTGAGCTTCGCCGACGCCTATCGCCGCAATCTCGCCGGAGCCCGCGAGCGCGGCGAGATCGCCGACGGCGGGCACGGCGCGCGCGAGGACGAGGCCCGGGGCTGGGCCCTCATCGGGATGAGCGTCTTCCTCGGCATGCGCTATGGCCTGTGGGACGAGGATCTGAGCCCCGCCGAGGTTGCCGGCATCGCCATCGAGCTGGTGTCGGAGGGCCTGAGGAAGAGGTGATGTCCGCCGATCTTCCCGATCTGATCGCGCGCCGAGCCGAGCTGACTCCGGATTCGGTCGCTCTGGAAGAGCTCGCGACCGGCCGAAGCCTCACCTACGCGGCGCTCGACGAGCGCGCCGCCCGAGCCGCCGCCTTGCTCGAGGATCGAGGCGTCGGCGAGGGCGACCGGGTCGCGATCCTCTGCCGCAACCGCCTCGCCTTCTTCGAGGCCCTGTTCGCCTGCGCCCGGCTGGGCGCGATCCTCGTCCCGCTCAACTGGCGGATGCCGCCGGCCGAGCTCGACCCGCTCATCTCCCATTGCGGAGCGCGGCTGCTCCTCCACGGCGGCGAGGACGGGGCGGTAGCGCGCCGGCTCGCCGAGCCGCCTCCGGCCCTCGACCTCGACGGCGATTATGAAGCCCTGGTCGAGGCCGCGGCGCCGCGCGCCGGGCGCGGCCGCTGGCCGGCCGACGGAATCTGGTATCTGCTCTATACGTCGGGGACGACCGGCCGGCCCAAGGGCGTGATCTACACCTACGGAATGGCGCTCGCGAACCTGGTCAATATCGGCACCGCGATCGGCCTCGGCCCGACCGACACGACCTTGACCTTCCTTCCCAATTTCCACACCGCCGGGATCAACCTCCACGCCTTGCCGACCCTGCTCCAGGGCGGCCGGGTCCTTCTCCTGCCCGGCTTCGAGGCCGATTCGGTGGTGGAGCTCCTCGAGGCCCGGCGGGTCGACACCTTCTTCGCCGTGCCCACCGTCTACCAGGCTTTGGTCGACCATCCCCGCTTCGGAGCGGCGCCGCTCGGTCACGTCCGCCACTGGGGCTGCGGCGGGGCGCCGCTGCCCGATTCGCTCGCCCGCCGCTGCCGCGACCTCGGCCTCCGGGTCTGCAACGGCATGGGCATGACGGAGACCGGCCCCACCGCCTTCCTCGCCGCACCGGCGGATTCGTGGGAGAGGATCGGCTCGGTTGGCAAGCCCCAGCTCCTGGTCTCCGTCCGGATCGTCGGCGAGGACGGCCGAGACGTCCGGGACGGCGAGGTCGGCGACCTTCTGTTCGCCGGGCCGGCCGTGACTCCGGGCTATTGGAACAACCCCGAGGCGACCCGAACCGCCTTCACCGCGGACGGCTGGCTGAAATCGGGCGACCTCGCCCGCCGCGATCCGGACGGCTTCTACTGGGTCGCCGGCCGGCGGAAGGAGATGTTCATCTCGGGCGGGGAGAACGTCTACCCGGCCGAGGTCGAGAATGTGCTCGTCGGCCATCCGTCGGTCGCGGAGGCCGCGGTCGTCGCAACCCCGGATCCGCGCTGGGGCGAGATCGGATGCGCTTTCCTGAGGCTCGGCGAGGGCCGGCCGCGTCCCGCCGAGGCGGAGCTCCGGGCCTTCTGCCGCGCCCGCCTCGCCGCCTACAAGGTCCCGGCAAGCTTCGAGTTCGTCGAGGATTTTCCGCGCACCGCCGCGGGCAAGGTGCAGAAGCATCTTCTGGCCTGTCCGGCGCATTCACCCGTGCCGAGGCCCGAAACGGTGGTGGCCTGAAATCTTCACCGGCATTCCGCCGGGGCAGGAAGTGAGGTGGAGGGCCCGCGGATCCGGGAAAGGCCCTCCACCCGGCTTCGCCGGACCGTGCGCTAACTTACCTGGTTGGGCCCGTCATTCGCTCCGGTGACGTTGAGCTCCGCCGAACCGGCCTCGATACGCTTGACCGAGGGCGCAACCCACTCGCTCGACCTCGACCGAAGAATGTGTCCGTCAATCTCTCTACGCATCGTCATTTCCCCTTTTTTTACAGTTGCTTGCGTGATGTATCAGGCAATGAAGTCCGAACCGACGAGCGCGGACGCCGAGTTCACGATTATCTGAAAGTCCGCCACGCCGTCTCCGTTGACATCTCCTTCGACCACCCATGCGCCGCTATCGCCATAGGCGCGAAGCTCGCCCGCATTCCCGCTGAAGGCCGAGGCGCCGATGAACGCAAAGGCCTGGTTCCCGGCCGCATTTGCGTTGGCGTCGATGAACTGGAGGTCGATTTTGTCCTCACCCGATACGAAGTCAAGGATCTCGTCGGGGCTGGACGGACTGGAGTCCGCCACGTTGCGCAGCTGGAACGTGTCCCGGCCGCCCCCTCCCGTCATCTCGTCCGCGCCGCCGGCGGCGTAGATCAGGTCGTTGCCGTCGCCTCCGATCAGCGAGTCGCCTCCGGCGCCCCCGTACAATATCAAATGACCGCCCTGAACTGCGCTGCCGTCGACGTTCATCACCTGTGTCGAGTCGAGCAGGGTGCTGCCGTTGACGATTAGCGTCTTGCCGGGCGCGACGTTGCCGTTGGCGAGGGTCAGGTCGTAGGAGGGCAGGCCCGCTCCGCCCAGGGCGAAGCGATCGCTGACCGAAATCGACTCGATATTGGTCAACTGGGTTTCGCCGAAGGCGATCGTGTTCATGCCGCCGGTCGCTCGGATCACGACCGCGTCGGCGCCGTCGCCGCCGTCCACGACGTCGCCCGCGCCCCAGCGACTGCCTTCGAAGTGGAAGATGTCGTTGCCCAGGCCGCCGGTCACCGTGTCGGCGCCGAACCCGCCGTAGATCAGGAAATAGCCATCCGTCTCGGCGCCGCCGTCGAACGTGAAGCTCTCGCCGGAGAGCAGTTGCGAGGCGTTGACGACGAACTTCTGGCCCGCCCCCACATTCCCGTCCACGAAGGTGATATCGTAGCTGTAGCTGTTGCCGGCTGTGTCCTGGTACCGCGTGGACGATCCCGACTGAACAGATAGATATTCGAAATTCTGCAGGCTGTTAACGCCCATCGTCACCGCATAATCGCCCTGCAGGATCAAGACGTCGGTGCCGAGGCCGCCGTCGCTCGAGTCCGCGGCGGTGAAGGCGGCGCCGTAGTAAATCTGATCGTTCCCTTCTCCGCCCAGCGCCGTATCGTCACCGCCGTCCTGAAGCAGGATCAGGTCCGCCCCGGAGCCGCCGTTCAATATATTGGCGACGACATTGCCGCGGAGCGTGTCGTTGCCGCCGCCGCCCGACGCGTTTTCGATCGTGACTCCGTTGGCGACGGTGAAGCCGCCGTAAATGCCGTAGGCGTAGGAGACGAAGCCGCCGCCGCCGGGCTCGTATTTCAGGGTCGCCGGCCGGAGGTGGATATTGGCGTCCCTGTTACCGTCATAGACGATCGAGTCGGTGCCGCCGCCGTCCCAGATCGAATAATAGAAGGTGCCGGCCGCGTTGACGTCTTTCAGCGTGTAGACGTCGTTGCCCGTGGCATGCTCCTCGTTGACTCCATATTTGTCCTGGATGGCGGCGATGTCGAAGGCCATCAGCCCGCCGAGATAGCCGTAGCCGACGTCGGTCGGAGCGTTGCCGTAAGGCGAGGTCTGCCAGCCGTCCTCGTAGGACATCATCGTGAAGACGCCCTGGTTGAGGCCATAATCGCCGGTCGTATAGTCGGCCACTCCCGCGCCTTCCGCCAAGACTCCGTTCATGACCCCCGACTTGCCGCCATTGTCGTGGGGATGGGCCAGACCGTGGCCGTGGCCGAATTCATGGATCAGGGTGACGAAGGAGAAGCCGCCCTGGGCGAGGTTGACCGCGTTCCACCTTTCGTCGCCGGAATTGAACTGGGCGAGACCCTCGTCGGGCTCGTCGGGCGGGCTCATCGAACCGAGCAGCGACACGCCCGGGCCCGGCGTTCCGATATAGCTCGCATAGGTGAAGTCGGCGTGGGCCCGGTCGGTGACGACCAGGTAGACGACGTCGGCGACCTTTTCGAACTCGCCGAGCGCGGTCATCACGGCGTCGAGCTCGAAGGCCTGGACGTCCCTCAGCGCCAGGGTCGCCGGCGGCAGGCCGGGGCTGGCCGGATCTTCGAGCGAAGTGATGAGATCGCCCTGCTTGGCGAAGTAGATGGTGATGACGTTCTTGCCGGTGATGTCCTTGCCCTGCGACGCGGCGAGAGCCGGAATGTCGAGCAGGGAGGAATAGACCGGAGTGCCCTGCGCGTTGCCGGTAGGATCGGCGCCGCCGGCCGAGGTCGAGCGGGCTCCCTCGTTGCCGTCCGGGTTGCGGGCGGACTGGTTGACCCGGTTGACCTGGCTACCCCAGTCGAGCGCGTAGAGCGGCTCGTCCGGCTGGTAATAAGGCCGGTAGACATTGGGGTCGTTGGGATCCTGCTCGCGCGCGAACAGCTGATAGTCGCCGATCGAATCGCCGGTCGGAGTCAGTGGGCTGTTCGAGAATGCGCGGGCGTTGACATAATAGGTCCCGCTCACCGCCGGCGTGTAGGTGAGCAGCACGTCGAAGCCCGAATTGGTCTGGTTATACGGCGTGTCGGCGCCGCCGTCGGCGCTCACGACCAAGGTCGTGCCGTCGGCCCCGTAAAGCTCCATATAGGGGTCGGTGAGCCCGACGAGGTTCGGCCCGCCATTGTAGGAATAGAGGCCGAGCTCGTAGGTGGTGCCGGCGGTGAGGGTGACCTTGTAGAAATCCTGGTCGCCGATGATGTCGATCGTCGAGACGATCGGAATGGTCACGCCCGGGCCGGTGACGGTCAGCACCGGGTTGGTGCTTCCCGCCGTGTCGGGTGCGTCGGGAACGTTGTCGGTGGTGATCAGGAAGTCGGTCACGAGGGTCGTCAGCTTAAGGTCGCCAACCCCGTCCATCGGGAAGGCCTCGGTCAGCTTCACGGCCGACATCTGCAGCGACTGAAGGTCGTAGGGCGTAAGCTCCCCGGCGCTGGCGGCGGCGATGTTCGCAAGCGAGTCCTTCGCGCCGAAATGGGCGTTGGTTTGCTCGGAGGGATCGGAGCGGGACCGCAGGCCCTTCATCGCGCAATAAGAGCACATCGACAAAATCTCCCTGGATTAATTTTGGGAAGGCGCCAGCGCCTCGACCCTGGAGATCGGGTGCGCAATCAAGCCTGGGGCTCGCGGTTTGTGGATTGGATCGGACGGCAGGGGGAGCGGCCGGGGGCGCGTCCGGAACGCCTGCCGAAGCAGGGAAGCAACGTCGATTGCAACGCGCGGTCGAGCCCCAATTTTCGCCTCTCGAACAGCTGAAGGAGGGTGAAGAAGCCGTTAACCCTGCACAAACCCGCTCGCGGCAGTTCGGTTCCGGAGCTGAAGGAACCTCTTGTAACTGCGTGGATATTCGCGCCGGGTGGAGATGCTTTTCAGGGAAGCGCACACGCTTCGGTCATGGGTTGATCCGCCGCTCGAATATCGCCAGCCTTGCCCTGGATTTCGGACCGTTCCCCCCGCTGCCGGAGCGTAATGATGAAGCTTGCCACTCGCGCCTTGCTGCTGCCTGCCACGCTTCTGGCCGGCTGTGTGCCGACGATGGAGATCCGGGAGGGCGGCGAGCGCGAGCGCCTCGTCGGCCTGGTCCGGCAATTTTGCGCGGCTGAGCGAAGCGCCGATCCCGACGATACGCGTCCGCTCCTCGTCGAGTCGCTTCGCGAGATGCTTGATCGCCGCGCCGCTGCCAGGCCGTCGCTCACCTCCGCCGACCCCAAGGCCGGATGCGAGCCCGGGCGGGCCTGGTACCGGGGCGGCTCGCGCATGTTCGCGGAGGTGCGGCTTTCGGATCGAAGCGACCGTCTCAGCCTGTGGCGCGCAGAGTGGCCCCTGATCCGCGACATTGTCTACGGCCGCAAGCGCCGCGTCGGCGGGCGCGGGGTCGGCAGCCTGAGGGCGGAGCTGATCGCGGAGCAGAGCGGCCGGTCCGCGTCGAAGGCGCCGCCGCCCGTTCCGGACATGGACTGCCTGCAGCCGGGCTATCATTTCGCCTTCCTCGCCACCGATACGAAAATCTACCGCCAGGGCGCGGTGGTCCGGGTGGTGCCGACGGTCGACAGGTCGCCCGCGGGAACCGCGGAAGTGCCGGTGAAATGCACGAGCGACTGGTCGGTGACCGGGCCCGCGACCCTGAGCGCCGACCGGACCTCGGTCACGATCGCGCCGGACGCGAGCGTCGGCTCGATCGTCACCGTCGGCTTCCGCCACGCCGGCAAGCCGGTGGAAGCGCGCTTCCGGGTCGTCGCCAAAGACGAAATCGTCCTCACCGGCCGCCGGTCCCAGCAAAGCCTGGAAGGCTGCACCGCCCACGAGCCGGTCCGCGAGCTCGAGTTCCAGCCGGAGAACCGTTTCTCGGTCACCTTCCTGCCGTTCGAAACCTATCGCGATTATTGGGGCACCTACAGCTTCGATCCGGCCACGAAGCGGATCCGGCTGACGGTCGAAGGCGGCAATTTCGTCCCGCCCAACCTCGACCTGGAGGGCAAGGCGGAGCTGGCGGGCGGACGGCTGCGCCTGAAGGACCTGTTCCTCGGAAGCCGCGACGGCACGCCGCAATCGGGCTGCACCTATGTATTTTGACCGGTCCGTCGGGAGAATGGTGCCGCTTAGGTGACTCGAACACCTGACCCCATCATTACGAATGATGTGCTCTACCAGCTGAGCTAAAGCGGCGCTCCCCAGGGGAGGGCGCGCGTCTATCAGCGGCGGCGGGGGATGACAAGAACCGTCGTCCCGGCAAAGGCTGGTACTCCAGGGGGTGAAAAGCACGACGGTCTTCACCCGCCGGGGCCCCAGCCTGTGCTGGGGCGACACGTCATTCACAAACCTTAACGGTTTTTCAACCACGTCCGGTGCAAAGCTTCGCCTATTGGGGAGCACAAGGACCGCCTGATGGACAGCCTGCGGGCATTTGACGAGCAGTCGGACTATAACGTCGCGGAGGATGACGGCGGCATCGAGGTGCCGCCCGAAATCGGTCTCGACGAGAGGCGAATGCACGTTCGGGCCTATAATTACTGGGTCTCGCTTCTCGACGGGCGCGCCTATCCGTCGATCAAGGCGCTCGATCCGGAGGCGCTCGGCGACTTCGGGCCGAACAGCGTCCTTCTCGATTTCTCGGAAGGCGGCGACGATCCCAGGATCGCCTGGCTGGGCGATTCGCTTCGCGAGGAGTGCGACCTGATCGGCGACGTCCGCCGAATCAGCGAAGTTCCCAAGCGCTCGCTCCTTTCGCGGCTCACCGACCATTATATGCAGATCATCGCCAACAAGGCGCCGATCGGCTTCGAGGCGGAATTCGTCGGCCAGCGCGGCAGGAACACCATGTATCGCGG
This sequence comes from Allosphingosinicella sp., assembly GCA_049590095.1. Lineage (GTDB taxonomy): Bacteria > Pseudomonadota > Alphaproteobacteria > Sphingomonadales > Sphingomonadaceae > Allosphingosinicella. The sequence goes on from JBAWCC010000164.1 coordinate 20,903, forward strand.
CATATTGATGCCCTTCTCCTCGAGCGGGGAGACGATCGACTTCATCTACGGGGTGATCAACTGGAAGGAGATCGCCGACAGCGCGACCGCCTCCGCCATCGCCCACCAGGCCTCGAGCGCGCTCGCCGCCGCGTCGCAGCCCGGAGCAAGCCCGGTATGGGCCGACGGACCCAATGCCGAGCCGCTCGAGCTCGATACGCCTGCCGCCTCGTCCTGGGACGAGCCCGAGCTCGATCTCGGCGCCGGCCTCGCCGACCGCCTCGGAATCGCCCGCGACAGCGCCGACGCCGCCCGAGGCGCCGACCAGCGCAGCCGGGCCGCGCTCTACCGCGCTCTCGGCCTCGCCTACGATTTCGCGCTCGCCGCCGAAGCGGATCGCGAGAGCTATGCCGAATTGCTCGACGACGCCGGGCTCAAGGCCCAGGCACGGGCGCCGATGACCCCGGTCGTCAAGCTCGTCTTCGGAAGCGATTACGACAAGGGCCGGCTCACCGAGTTCGCCGCCGCCTTGAGTTGGGCCAGGCGCCACGAGCTTCCCGCCGGCGCATTGCGCGAGCGGCTCGAAAGCGAAGGCCTCAAGACCCTCGTCCAGGCCGAGCGCCGGGCCCGCCGGCCCGAGCCGAAGCCGGACCAGGGCGAAAGCGCCCGCGACGCTCTTCGTGCAATCCGCCCTCTCGGCCATGTCGACATTCCCGGCGAGGCGGAGTTCGTCCTCCTCATCGCCCGCCGCGACGAAGTCGGCGGGCTCGCGGTGCTTGCGCCGGTGGCGGACGAAGCGATGCTGGAGCGCGCGATCCGGAAAGCCGCGGCCTGATTGCTCCCCGGCGAAGGCCGGGGCCCCGGCCTTCACCGGGGAACCATGGAATCAGGCGACCCCTTCCCGGCACTTCATCAGCGGCTGGATCCGGGTCCCGAACGCCTCCGTCCCCTCGATGAAATCGTCGAAGGTGAGCAGCACTCCGCCAGTGTTCGGCACTGTCGCCGCCTCGTCGAGCATCCGGGCGACCTTCTCGTAGGAGCCGACCAGGGTCCCCATGTTGAGGTTGACCGCGCTCTCCCTGTCGGCGAGCTGGCGCACGTTGGTCGTGCTGCTGGTCTTGTCGGCCGCGCCCTGGAAGCCGAGCCAGGCCACCGCCTCCTCGTCGACGCCCTCGCGATAGGAGATCCATTTCTCCATCGCCTCCTCGTCCGTCTCGGCGGCGATGACCATGAACAGGGCGTAGATCCGGACGTCGCGGCCGGTCCTCGCGGTCGCCGCCATCAGCCGTTCGTTGTTGGGGGCGAAGGCGGTCGGAGTGTTGACGCCCTTGCCGAGGCAGAAGGCATAGTCTGCATATTGGGCCGAAAAGGCCAGGCCCTCGTCCGACGATCCGGCGCAGATGATCTTCATCTCGCCCTCGGGCCGAGGGCGCACCCGGCAATCCTCCATCCGGTAATATTCGCCCTTGAAGTCGGAGACTCCCGTTTCCCAAAGCTCCCTCAGGATATGGGCGTATTCGCCGAGCATCTGGTAGCGGTTGCGGAAATGCTCGTCGCCGGGCCAAAGCCCCATCTGGCTATATTCGGGCCGCTGCCATCCGGTGATCAAATTGAGCCCGAAGCGACCGTGGCTGATCGAATCGATCGTGTTGCACATCCGCGCGGCGAAGGCGGGCGGGATGACGAGCGTCGGGCAGGTCGCGTAGATCTTGATCTTTTCGGTGACCGCGGCGAGCCCGGCCATCAGGGTGAAGCTTTCAAGCCCATATTCCCAGAACTCGGTCTTGCCGCCGAAGCCCCTCAACTTGATCATGGAAAGCAGGAAATCGACCCCGTATTTCTCGGCGCGAAGAGCGATATCCTTGTTGAGGTCGAAGCTCGGCATGTATTGCGGCGAATTCTCGCTGATCAGCCAGCCATTGTTGTTGATCGGAACGAAGATGCCGATTTCCATGGCGGTTCAGCTCCTCAGGAATTTCAGGACGAGTCGGTTGAAGGCGTCGGGGTCGGTGACATTGCAGGCGTGGCCGCCCCATGGGAGGCGCTCGACCGTCGCGTTCGCAAGTTCGCCCGCAAGCAGTTCCGAGCAATGGGCCGGGACCAGCACATCGTCCGCCGCGGCGATAAGCAGGGTCGGGCAGGCCGGCCCGGGCCGAAGCTCGAACGCCCTGGCCGCGGCGATCCTCTTCTCGATCGTCCCGGCCGGGGGCAGGCGCTCGAGCTGGTGCTCCGCCTCGATGTCCAGCATCCCCGAGTTCATCGAGCTCCACCCGGCCGGATAGAGGAAGATCGGCTGGGCCCGGACATAGGCTTCCGGGCCGCTCGCCCGGAGCAGGTCCAGTCGGACGTCGAAGCAGCGCTCGGTGTGCGGATCCAGCCTCGGCCAGCCGTTGACGATCACCCGCCTGGCCAGGACGTCGCCCAGCTCGAGCCCGATCAGCCCGCCGACCGCATGGCCGACGAAGGCGGGGCGCCGAATTCCCAGCTCCTCCATCAGAGCGCGGACGTCGGCGGCCATCGCGGCGATCGACACCGGGCCGTCCGGCAGGGAGCCGCTCCGGCCGGTCCCGCGATGATCGTAGATCAGGACCCGCCGGCGGCTCGACAGCGCCGCCAGGTTCGGAGCCCAATAGGAGCCCGCTCCGCCGAGGCCGGGCGAGAGGATCAGCGACTCGCCGTCCTCCGGGCCGTGCCATTCGTACCAGAGGCCTCCCGCGTGCGGCATCAGACGTGCGCCACGGAAGCGATCTCGACGACCAGGCCCGGCTTCACCAGCCCGCACTGGATGCAGTAGCGCGCCGGCTTCGCCCCCGGAAAATATTCCGCATAGACCGAGTTCATCGCCGGATAATCGGCCCAGTCGGTCAGGAAGATATGGTTGAAGGCGACGTCGTCCATCGTCGCTCCGGCGGCTTCGAGCGTGATCCGGATCGTCTCGAGCACGTGCCGGGTCTGGGCCTCGGCGTCGCCGGGATGGAGCACAATGCCCCCCGGCCCGAGCGCGAGAGTGCCGGAGACATAGACCGTGCCGCCCGCCTTGGTCCCCGCCGAATAAGGCGCGATCGGAGTCGGGAATTGCGGCGGGTTGATCGATTCGAACGGCATTTAACGGTTTCCTTCAATCTGCCCGAAGGCTCCGCAGAAATCGGCGACGGTCGAGACCCAGCCGAAGAAGGTCTCGACATTGTAGACGCTCGCTTGTCGCACATAGTCCGGCCCGGCCTGGTGGGTCGCGTCCTCCAGCATGATCCCGAAATATTCGAGGAAGAAGCCGTCGCGCAAAGTCGATTCGACGCAGACGTTGGTGGCGATCCCGACCAGCACGATGTTGCGTATGCCGCGCGAGCGGAGCACCGAATCGAGCTGCGAGTTGAAGAAGCCGGAATAGCGGGTCTTGGGCAGGACGATGTCGCCCGGCTTCGGCGCCAGCGCCTCGACCAGCGCATGATCCCAGCCGCCCCGGGCGAGCAGCTTCCCCTGCAGCTCAGGCCGCTCGCGCATCGTCTTCAGGGCGTTGGACTTGTGCCAGTTGGGCGATCCCGGCCCGCCCGCCTCGACATAGGCCTCGTCCCAGCCGTTCTGGAAATAGACGATCGTCAGGCCGGCGCCGCGGGCCGTCTCGACCACCTTGCCGCATTGCTCGACCACGGCGCCCGCCCCGCCGATGTCGAAGCCGGCAAGGTCGAGATAGCCGCCGGGCGAGGCGTAGGCGTTCTGCATGTCGACCACGATCACCGCCGTCTCATCGGCCGCGACTCGGATCGGCTCCGGGCGAGCGGGGAGGGTAACGAGGCGCCACGTCTTGCCTTCGCTGGTCGTATCCACGGTCATCGCGGCGAATGTTCACCAGAAGGAGGTCCGGCACAACCCGTCATGCCAGCGAAGGCTGGCATCCATGCCGACTCCGGGTCCGGACGGCAGCCGCATGGGCCCCAGCCTTCGCTGGGGCGACGCTATTCGGGCCACGCGCCCCGAAACGCGAATTCCGCCACCGGCTTGCGACCGCTCGGAAACTCCCGGACCCGCAATTTCTCCGACAGGGTCGCCGGGTCGCCGATCCGCCCCACCGCCGCCGCCGCCTCGATCCGATAGCGCTCGGGCACGTTCAATTCCTCCCGCGCCCGCTCGAAATCCACGCCCGACATTCCGTGCGCCTGATAGCCCATCCGGGTCGCCTGGAGCGCGAAGCCCATCCAGGCCGCGCCCGAGTCGAAGCTGTGGCTGCGCGAGGGCGCCGGCTCGCCCGCTTTGCCGGTGGCGGGCAAGCTGTCGGAAAGGATGTAGACCAGCGCCGACGCGCTGTGCGCCCAGCTCTGGTTCCAGGGGATGAGCAGTCCGAGAAACCGCTCCCAGTCCGCCTCCCCGCGCCGGGCATAGAGGAACCGCCAGGGCTGCGAGTTGAACGCCGACGGCGCCCACCGCGCCGCCTCGAACAGGCTCAGCAGATCCTCTTCCGGCATTTCGGATTCGTCATAGGCCCGCGGCGACCAGCGGTTTAGAAAGAGCGGGTCGATCGGGTAATCGGATTCGCGGGGCATCGGCTCTCCTATATCCTCCCGATCCGCAAGGATGGGGAGGGGGACCATGCGAAGCATGGTGGAGGGGTAAAGGGCGAGGCGGCTCGGCGGTTCCCGCGCGATCCTCGGGCTGCGGCGACTTCTACCCCTCCACCACACTGCGTGTGGTCCCCCTCCCCATCTGGCGATGGGGAGGATGATGCAGGGCTTGCCCCCTCCGACGCACAGTTGCATAGGGCGCGCGACCATTCCGACGGCGCCGCGCGCCGCCCCTTCGGGAGCTTCTTATGAATTCCGACAGCAACGTCGCGGACCCCTCCGCCGCCGACGTGCAGATCGTCGACGCCCTCGCTTTCGCCCTCGTCGACGGCGCCCTTCCCGGCGAGCTCGCCCACTTCACCGATTCGGACCGGGTCGCAGCGGCGCAGTTCATCGCGGAATGCGCCGCCCGCCGGCCGCCGGGGATCGCCCTCGTCCGGGTCGAGCCGCAGGGCGGGGCGCTCGGCCATCGCCGGATGCGGATCGGGGTCGTCAACGACGACATGCCCTTCCTCGTCGATTCCGTCGCCAACACGCTCGCCGCCCGCAACCTCACCGTCCACCGGCTCCTCCACCCCGTCGTCTGCGTCACCCGCGACGAACAGGGCTGCCTGCAGTCGGTCGAGCCGGCCTGCGACGATTCCGGGCGCCGCGAATCGATCATGTATCTGGAGGTGGACCGCGCCGACGCCCGCGGCCGGCGCGAGATCGTCGCCGATCTCCACCGGGTCCTCGCCGACGTCCGCGCCGTCGTCACCGACTGGCGGGCGATGCAGGCGCAGATGCGCTCCGACGCCGACGCCGCCGGCGACGAGGAAGGCGCCGCCTTGCTGCGCTGGTTCGCCAACGGCGCGATGACGCTTCTCGGCTACGAGGTCGAGAGCCTGGACGGCCAGCCCAGCGACACTCTCGGCCTGTTCCGGATCCCCGGCGAGCCGACCGATCCGGGCGGAGCGCTGGGCGCGATGCGCTATTTCGAGGCCGGCGGCGACGTTCCCTTGCTCGCCAAGGCCGAGCGCCGGGCCTCGGTCCACCGCCGGGTGCCGCTCGACCTCGTCGTCGTTCCGGTCAGGAAAGACGGCAAGGTCACCGGAATCGGAGTCCATGCCGGCCTGTGGACCAGCGAGGCGTTGAGCGCGCCCGTCGAGGAAGTGCCCTTGCTCCGCCGCCGGCTCCAGCAGCTCGAGCGCGAGTTCGGCTTCGCTCCCTCAGGCCATAGCGGCAAGGCGCTCCGCCACGCCGTCACCGCCTTGCCGCACGACCTTCTCGTCAGCCTCAGCATCGAGGCGGTGCGCGAGCTCGTCACCACCGCCATGTCGCTGGCCGACCGGCCCAGGCCGACCCTCTCCCTCGTCCGCTCGATCCTCAACGGCAACATGTTCGCCTTCATCTGGCTTCCGCGCGACGAGCTGACCACCCGCCGGCGCCTCGCCATCGGCCAGATGATCGAGGAAGCCTCGCAGGGCCGGATCTCCAACTGGTCGGTGGAGCTGGGCGACGGCGACCTCGCCCTCATCCGCTACACGCTCTACGTCGGGCCGGAGACTCCGAACCCCGACGTCGCCGAGCTCGATCGCCGCCTCGACGAGATGGTCCGCGGCTGGGAACCCTCGGTCGAGGAGGCGCTCGGCGAGCTGGTCGGGCCGCAGCGCGCGACCCGGCTCGCTTTGTCCTATCTCGACGATTTTCCCGAAACCTACCGGACCTCGGTCGCGCCGGCCGAGGCGGCGCAGGACATCTTGCGGATCTGCGCGCTCGACGGCGCCGCCCAGCGCGACGCCAGGCTCTACCGCCAGGCCGAGGACGGCCCCCAGCGGCTCAGGCTCAACACCTACCGCCTGGCCGAGGTCATCCCGCTGTCCGACGCGGTGCCGGTGTTCGAGAATTTCGGCTTCCGGGTGCTCGAGGAGCATCCCACCGCCCTCGACGACGGCCGGCTCGGCTACATCCACGAATTCCTGCTCGAGGTCCGCGCCGGCGACGCCGCGGATGTGCTCGACCGGGCCGCGCTGGTCGAGCGCGCAATCGCCGAAGTCCTCGAGGGCATGGCGGAGAACGACCCGTTCAACCAGCTGCTCGTCGCCGCCGCCGTCGCTCCGCGCGACGTCGTCCTGTTCCGCGCCTGGTTCCGCTACCTTCGCCAGGGCGGCCTCTCTTATTCGATGCTGACGGTGGTGGAGGCGCTTCGCCGGGCGCCCGCGGTCGCCCACGGAATCATCGCCTTGTTCGACGCGCTTCACGATCCCGGGCATAAGGGCGAGCGCGAAGCGGCGATCGAAGCTGCGGAGCGGACGATCCGCGACGGCCTTTCCCAGGTCGCCGCGATCGACGAGGACCGGATCCTGAGGCTCCTGCACGGAGTCGTCGCCGCGACCTTGCGCACCAACGCCTTCACGCCTGCCGGCCGCGAGGCGCTCGCCTTCAAGCTCGACAGCGCGAAGGTGCCGAACCTTCCCCAGCCGCTCCCCTGGCGCGAGATCTGGGTCTATTCGCCGCGGGTCGAGGGCATCCACCTGCGCGGCGGCCCGATCGCCCGCGGCGGCCTCAGATGGTCCGACCGGCGCGACGATTTCCGGACCGAGATATTGGGGCTGATGAAGGCTCAGCTGGTCAAGAACGCCGTCATCGTGCCCACCGGCGCCAAGGGCGGCTTCTATCCCAAGCATCTGCCGCCGCCTTCCGATCGCGATTCCTGGATCGCCGAAGGGACGGAGAGCTACCGGATCTTCATCCGCTCCCTGCTTTCCGTCACCGACAATATCGTCGGCAACAGGATCGTCCATCCCGAGGGCCTCGTCGTTCGCGACGGCGACGATCCCTATTTCGTCGTCGCCGCCGACAAGGGCACTGCGACCTTCTCCGACATCGCCAACGCGATCGCGACGGAGCGCGGCTTCTGGCTCGGCGACGCCTTCGCGTCCGGGGGCAGCTACGGCTATGACCACAAGGCGATGGGGATCACCGCCCGGGGCGCCTGGATCTCGGTCCAGCGCCATTTCCGGGAGATCGGCATCGACGTCCAGTCGGAGCCGATCCGGGTCGCCGGAGTGGGCGACATGTCGGGCGACGTGTTCGGCAACGGAATGCTTCTGTCGAAGTCGATCAAGCTCGTCGCGGCCTTCGACCACCGCCACATCTTCCTCGATCCCGATCCCGATCCCGCCTCGACCTGGGAAGAGCGCAACCGGCTGTTCCAGCTGCCCCGCTCGAGCTGGGACGATTACGACCGCAAGCTGATCTCGAAGGGCGGCGGAATCTTCCCGCGCGCCCAGAAATCGATTCCGCTGTCGCCCGAAATCCGGACCCTGCTCGGCCTCGAGGTCGAGGAGACGGACCCCGCCACCCTGCTCACCGCCATCCTCTCGGCGCCCGTGGACCTGCTCTGGTTCGGCGGAATCGGCACCTACATCAAGGCGAGGAGCGAGAGCAACGCGGAGGTCGGCGATCCCGCCAACGATTCCATCCGGGTCAACGGCGCCGAGCTCCGGGCCAAGGCGATCGGCGAGGGCGCCAACCTCGCCATAACCCAGGCGGGCCGGATCGAGTTCGCCGAGCTTGGAGGCCGGATCAACACCGACTTCATCGACAATTCGGCCGGAGTCGACTGCTCGGACAACGAGGTCAACATCAAGATCCCGCTCAACCGGGAGATGGGCGAGGGCCGGCTCAGCCTCGAGGACCGCAACGCGCTCCTCGCCGAGATGACCGACGAGGTCGCCGCGATCGTTCTCGAGGACAATCGCCTCCAGACCCTGGCGCTGTCGATCGCCGAGCGCAGCGGCGCGGCCGGATTGCCGGCGCTGCTCCGGGCGATGGAGCTGCTCGAGGAGGGCGGCCGGCTCAACCGCGCCGTCGAGGGACTCGAATCCAACGAGGATCTGATGCGCCGCGCCCATGAGAATCGCGGCCTCACCCGTCCCGAGCTCGCCATCCTGCTTTCGACCTCGAAGATGGCGCTCCAGGCGGCTCTCGAATCCGGCAAGATCACCGAGGACCCGACCCTCACTCCGGAGCTGTGCGGCGCCTTCCCGGAGACGATGCAGGCCCGCCACGGCGATTCCATCCTCCAGCACCGCCTGCGCCGCGAGATCATCGCCACCAAGGTCGCCAACCGCCTCGTCAACCGCCTCGGAATCACCGCTACCTTCGCCCTCGCGGAGGAGGAAGGCGCCTCGTTCGGCCAGGTCGCCGCCGCCTTCGTCGCGGCCGAGCGCCTGTTCGGGATGCAAGGCTTCTGGGAGCGGCTCGACGGCGCCGATCTGCCCGAGCAGCTCCGGCTCGAGCTGTTCGATCAGGCCAGCCAGGCGCTTCAGCTCCACATGGCCGACATCCTTCGCAACACTTCGGCGACGACCAAGATCGCCGAGATGGTCGACAATCTCGCCCCGGGCCTCAACGCCCTCGACCAGGCGGTGGAAGGGCTGCTCCGCCGCGAGGTTGCGAGCGAGGCCGGCGAGCGCCGCAAGCGGCTGATCGAGCTCGGAGCGCCCGACGACGTCGCCCGCAAGATCGTCCGCCTGTTCGAGCTGAACGGCGGGGTCGGCATCTCGGCGCTCGGCAAGCGCCTCGGAGTCGATGTGATCGGCCTCACCAACGCCTACACCCGCCTCGGCGAGGCGCTCGGGCTCGACTGGGCCCAGGGCGCCGCCAATCAGTTCCGGGCCAGCGACCAGTGGGAGCGGCTCCTCACCGCGGGCCTCGCCCGCGATTTCGAGCAGCTCCGCCTCGACTTCCTCCACAAGAAGCGCGGAAGCGATCCGATGGTGGCGGTCGACCAGTGGGTCGCCGCCCAAGGCCCCCGCATCGACCAGTTCCGCCGGGTCGTCGACCGGGTCCGCAACGCCCCCGTCACCACCGCCCCGATGCTCGCCCAGATCGCCACCCAGGCGAGGGTCCTGCTCGGCCGCTGACTTGCCTCCCCATGCGAAGCATGGGGAGGGGGACCATGCGAAGCATGGTGGAGGGGTATCTGGCGCAGGCTTCCGCAAAGCCCACCCCAGCACCCATTCCAAAAAGCGGAAAAGCAACCGCAGCACCCGGATTCGCTCCCCCGTTCCAATTCGAACAGAATTAGAACAGGAAAACCCCTACAAAGCAAGCGGTATTTTCCTATCTATTTTTCTCGCGCAAAAACAGCCAGATACGGATCGCGCTGGCCAGATTGGGAGGCGCGCGATCCTCGAGCCGCTCCGAATCGATCCGCGCCACCAGCGCGCTGATCGGCACCCCCTCCGCCGCCGCCGCCTCGCGCAGCGCCTCCCAGAAAACGGGCTCCAGGCTGATCGACGTCGAATGCCCCGCGATCATCACCGAGCGTTTCACCGGGCCGGTCATGCACCCCCCCGTCATGCCAGCGAAGGCTGGCATCCATGCCGACTCCGCGCCCATTTACCTCTTCGGAATGGACCCCAGCCTTCGCTGGGGTGACGGCTGGCGGCCACCCCTCAATACATATGCTGCCCGCCGTTGATGCTCAGCGTCGAGCCGGTGATGAACCCGGCGTCCTCGCCGCACAGGAACACCACCCCGCGAGCGATCTCCTCCGCCTTGCCGAGCCGGCCGACCGGAACCCGGGCGACGATCTTGGCGAGCACGTCCGCCGGCACCGCCGCCACCATCTCGGTGTCGATATAGCCCGGGGCGATCGCGTTCACCGTCACTCCGGCGCGGGCGCCTTCCTGGGCCAGCGCCTTGGTGAAGCCGTGGATTCCGGACTTGGCGGCGGCGTAATTGACCTGCCCGTACTGCCCCGCCTGGCCGTTGATTGAGCCGATGTTGACGATCCGCCCGAACTTCCTCGACTGCATGCCCTCGAACACCGCCTTGGCCATGTTGAAGCAGCCGCCCAGATTGACGTCGATCACCTCGTCCCAGGCCTTGCGGTCCATCCGCTTCATCGTCCCGTCGCGGGTGATTCCGGCGTTGTTGACCAGGACGTCGACCGGCCCGAGCTCGCTCTCCACCTGCCGGACGCCCTCCTGGCAGGCGTCGAAATCGCCGACGTCCCATCGGTACGCCTTGATCCCGGTGCGCTCGGTGAACTGGCGCGCTTTCTCGTCATTGCCCGCATAATTGGCGGCGACGGTCACGCCCTGGTCGCGAAGCGCCATGCTGATCGCCTCGCCAATGCCTCGGGTGCCGCCGGTGACGATCGCAACGCGTGCCATATTTCGCTCTCCTGGATTTTTTTTGCTTGTGCCGCGCCCTTACGGAACGCGCCTCCAACCTTCAAGCTCGCGGCCCACTATGCTGCGCAGCATCTCGAGTCCCATAGGGCTGTCGTTGAGGCAGGGAAGGTAGGCGAAATCGCTGCCGCCGGCGGCGAGGAAGGAGTCGCGCCCGCGTATCGCCAGCTCTTCCAGGGTCTCCAGGCAGTCGGCCGAAAAACCGGGCGCGAAGATCGCGACCTTCGTGACGCCCTTCGCGGGCAAGGCTTCCAGAATCTTGTCGGTCGCCGGCTCGAGCCACTTCGCCCGCCCGAATCTCGACTGGAAGGCGACGATCAGCTGGCGCCCGCTCGCCTCGCTCAGCAGCCGGGCGGTCTTCCGGCAGTGGCAATGATAGGGATCGCCCAGCTCCAGCGTCCGCTGCGGCATTCCGTGGAAGCTCGCCACGATCGCCTGCGGCTCGAAATCGAGGCTCCCCAGCCCCTCCTCCAGCCGAGCCTTCAGAGCTTCGATATAGGCCGGATCGTCATGATAGGGCGGAAGGGTCCGGACCGCCGGCTGCCAGCGCAGCCGCCGAAGATGGGCGAAGGCCTCGTCGTTCGCGGTCGCCGTCGTCGCCGCGCAATATTGCGGATAGAGCGGAGCGATCAGGATCCGCTCGCACCCGTGCGCCTTGAGAGCGTCGATCCTCTTCGCGATCGCCGGCTCGCCGTAGCGCATGGCATGATCGACGATCACCTTCTCCCCGAACGCGCCCTGCAGAGCCTTCGACTGCCGGGCCGTGATCGCCGCCAGCGGCGAGCCTTCCTCGGTCCACACCTGGCTGTAGGCGTGCGCCGACTTCTTCGGCCTCGTCCTCAGGATCACGCCGCGCAGGATCGGCTGCCACACGAGCTGCGGGATCTCGATTACCCGCGGGTCCGAAAGGAATTCCTTCAGGTAGAGCCGCACCGCTCCCGACTCGGGCCTGTTGGGCGTCCCGAGGTTGATCAGGAGCACTCCGATCTTCGGCGCCGCCACCGGCGGATGGTCCGCGGGCCGATTCATCCGCCTACCCGCAGCGGCAGCGAGCGCAGCCGCCTGCCCGTCAAGGCGTGAAGCGCGTTGGCGATTGCGGGCGCGGCGACCGGCACTCCGAGCTCGGTAGCGCCGCCCGGTTCCTCCTCGCTCTCCAGAAGCTCGATCGTGACCTCCGGAGAAACGGCCGCGGAGGGAAATCCGAAATGACCGAAGCCGAGCGCGTCGGGCCGTCCGCGCTCGAAGCCGATCGAATTGCCGGTCGCCGCGGCGATCCCGAAGATCATCCCGCCTTCGATCTGCTGCCGGACCAGGTCCGGGTTGACGATCCGCCCGCAATCGGCGGCGCAAACGGCGCGAATCACCCGGACGTTCTGCTCGGCCGTCACCTCGACCTCGACGAGGGCCGCGACATGGCTTCCGAAGGCGCTGTGGCAGGCGATCCCCAGGGCGCTTCCCGGCGTCCCGCCGTCCCAGCCGCCCAGGGTCGCCGCCGTCGTCAGGCAGCGCGCAAGCCGCGGATTGTCGCCCAGCATCTGCATCCGGAAAGACAAGGGCTCGATCCCCGCAATCCGGGCCAGCTCGTCCATGAAGCTCTCCGTGAAGAAGGCGGTGTAGCTGTGAGCGCCGGAGCGCCAGCCGCCGACCCTGATCCCCGTCTCCGCCGGCAGATAATCGACCGCGACGGCCGGGATCGCATAAGGCGGAACGGCGCCCGCCGTCGGATCGCCGATCGCCGCCATCGCGCCTTCGGGCCCGCGCAGCCGGGCCTCGAGCTGCGCCCCGGTGTCGGGCGCCGCGATCCGCGCCTGCCAGCCGAGGATCATCCCGGCCGGGTCGAGCCGGGCCAGCAAGTGCGCCCGGGCCGGCGCCCGGAAACTATCCTGGGCGCTCTCCTCGATCCTCGACCAGATGAGCTGCACCGGCCGCTTCGTCCGGACCGCGAGCATCGCCGCCTGCTCGATCGCCCTCGTCTCCAGCTTTCGCCCGTAGCCGCCTCCGACGAGTGTCGGATAGAGCGTCACCTGCCCCTCGCTGAGCCCCGCCACCCGCGCTGCCGCCGCTTTGGCCAGTCCCGGCGCCTGGGTCGGAGCCCAGATCTCGAGCCGGTCGCCGCCGAGCCGGGCGGTCGCGGTCAGGGTCTCCAGCGGAGCGCCGGCGGCCGGTCCGGCGCCGTAATGGCCGCGAAGAACGCTCCCGCCCTCGAACGCCTCGGCGAGATCGCCGCGGCCATAGGCCCGTCGCCCCTCGTCCCGCTCCAGCGCTCCGATCAGTGCCGCTTCGATGCTCTCGCTCGAAACCGGCGGGTGCGGCACGTCCCACACCGGCTCCAGCGCCTCGACCCCCCGGTTCGCCGCCCACCAGTTGGTGGCGACGCAGGCCACCCATCCCGGAGCGTCGAGCGCACCGAACACGCCGGGCACCTTCAGCCCCTCGTCCTTCTTCCAGCGAGCGAGCCGGCTGTCCTCGGTCGGCCCCGCTCGAACCGAGGCGTAGACCATCTCGGGAAGCCTGATGTCCCCGGCGAAGGGCGCCGAGCCGTCGACCTTGGAAGGCGAGTCGAGCCGGGGCAAAGGCTGGCCGGCCAGGCGGTTGTCGATCCCGGCCCGGATCGGCAGGTAATCCGGAAGCGCCTCGCCCGCGGCCTCCTCGGCAAGCTCCGCGAAGCCGAGCCTTCGAGTCCCGTCGATCACGAATCCGGCCGCGGTGTCGAGAGTTTCCCACTCGACTCCCCAGCGCCCCGCCGCGGCTTTCATCAGCAGCGCCCTAGCGCCCGCTCCGGCCTCGCGAAGCGGCCGCTCGAAGGCCCGGATCGAAGTCGATCCGGCGGTCAGCATCCCCGCCTCGCCGCCCTCGAAACGCTGCGCCCGCCAGCGCCGGGCGCCGCCCGCGAACGAGCCGTCGTCCGGTCCCTCGACGAGCAGCCGGTTGGCGTAGATCGGCCCGATCGGCGCCGGCTCGACCCCGACCGTCCGCCAGTCCGCGCCGAGCTCGTCGGCGAGGATCTGGGCAAGCGCGGTCCAGCTCCCCTGGCCGAGCTCGGCCTGCGGCACCGCGATCAGCACCCGTCCGTCGTTGCCGATCTTGAGATAGGCGCTGAACGCCTGCTCGCCTTCGCCGGCGCGCAGATTGTGCTCATAGGATCGCGGCCACAACGCCCAGGCGAGGATGAGCCCGGCCCCGGCGCCCCCGCTTATGAGCAAGGTCCGCCGGCTCAAGCCCCTCGTCTCGCCGCCTCGCGCCATGAAGGGCTGATAGAGGGGGAGGGGAGGCGGGGCTAGGCCCCACCGTCGCCCTCGCTTCTTCGTCACCCCAGCGAAGGCTGGGGTCCATTCGGAGTCGGCGCGGCACGAAGTCGGCATGGATCCCAGCCTGCGCTGGGATGACGTTATCCCACCTCCGCCGAGTACCGCTCCCTCAGACTCTTCTTGTCGATCTTGCCCGTGCCGAGCTTGGGCAGGGGATCGTCATGAACCCAGATGAACTGCGGGATCTTGTACGACGCGATCCGGCCGTCGAGGAAGGTGCGAAGCGCCTCCGCGTCGAAATCCCGATCCTCCTCGCAATAGATGACCGCCGCCGGCACCTCGCCGAGCCTTTCGCAAGGCACCCCGAACACCGACGCTTCCGACACGGCGGAGTGCGAGTAGATCGCCGCCTCCACCTCCTGGCAGCTGATATTCTCGCCGCCGCGGATGATGATGTCCTTCTTGCGGTCGACGATGAACAGATATTGCTCCTCGTCGAGATAGCCGATGTCGCCGGTCCTCAAATAGCCGTCGGCGGTGAACGCCGCCGCGGTCGAGGCGGGATCGTTCCAATAGCCGCGGAAATTGGCGGCCGAGCGGATCGCGATCTCGCCGCTCTCGCCGGTCGGCAGATGCCGGTCGCCCTCGCCCAGAATGGCGACCTCGACCGTCGGCCGGTGCGGCCGGCCGGTCGAAGCGGGTTTGTCGGCGTAATTCTGCCAGAAATTCGCGCAGCCCACCGCATTGGTTTCGGTGAGCCCATAGCCCAGAGCGGGCTGGGCGCCCTTGAAGCTCTCCTGAAGCCTGGTGACGTGGGCGACGGGGCGGGGCGCTCCGCCCGCGGCGATGTCGGTCAGCGAGGAGAGGTCGTATTCCTCGCGGTCGGGATGCTGCATCAGCTCGAGGCTCATCGTCGGAACCCCGACGAAATAGGTGATCTTCTCGTCCTGGATCAGCCGCAACGCCTCGCCCGGGTCCCATTTCGCCATCAGCACCATTCCTCGGCCGATGACGAAGCTGTTGAGGAGCACCGGCACCTCGCCGGTGACGTGGAACAGCGGCACGTTGACCAGGGTGCGCGGCGGGTTGGGCGGCCCTCGGCCCTCGCTCTCCATGATCCCGAGCAGGGCCATCAGGTTGAGCGAATAAGTGTAGATTCCGGTGGTCACCGCCCGATGGGTCGAGATGGCGCCCTTGGCGACTCCGGTCGATCCGGAGGTGAAGAGGATGGTTGCGTCGTCCTCGGGCGCGACCGCGGGGAGATCGGCCTCGCCGCGGCCGAGCAGGGGCGCAAGCGCCTCCGCGATCGGCTTTTCGACCGCAAGAGTCACCGCTTTCATGTCGAGGCCGGTCGCCTCCACCCTTCTCGCCCTCGCAGAGTCGCACAGGACGAGGCTGGGCTCGGTCAGGGCGAGGCCGTGGCGAAGCTCGTCCGGCTGCCACCAGCCGTTGACCAGGGTCGCGATTCCGCCCGCCTTCAGAACCGCCATGTAGGCGACGATCCAGGCCGGGCAGTTGCGCATCGCGATCGCCACCCGGTCGCCCTTGCCGACCCCCCAGCCGCCGGCCAGAGCCCGGGCCAGCCGGGTCGCATGCTCGTTGAGCTCGGCGAAGGTCAGCCGCTCGCCGTCGGCGATGACTGCGGTCGTCGCCCCGTGAAGCATGCAGAAAGCGTCGAACATGCCTGGAAGGGTGGGGGGAAGGTTGGCGACGATCTTGCGCCCTTCCCGGTCCTCGGCGATCTGGACCCGGCCGCCCGGTCCGGTCACCTGCGCCAGCGCCGCGTCGAACTTGCGGTCCAGCTCACTCGGCATCCGACTCTCCCTTTCCGTTTCTGCTTCCCCTTCCTATTAGGGCCTGGAGCGGGAGGGGGAAGCCTTTGATCGATCCTTTACTGACAAGCCTGTCGATTGCCGGTGATTATGTGCGGTTCGCGGACCTTCCGCTCAAGCCGACGATCTTCGACTGGCCCTTCCCGCTGCGCTGGTATTCGCTCGCCTATCTGGCCGGGATACTCGTTGGCTGGTGGTATCTGATGAAGCTGATCGACCGGCCCGGCGCTCCGATGGCCCGGCGGCACGCGGACGACATGGTCTTCTACGCGACGCTCGGGATCATCCTCGGCGGCCGGCTCGGCTACGTGCTCTTCTACCGCCCGGAATATTATTTCTCCGAGCCGCTCCAGATATTGCGGCTGTGGGACGGCGGGATGTCGTTCCACGGCGGCGTCCTCGGAGTGACCCTCGGAATCCTGTACATGGCCCGCAAGCACAAGCTCGACTGGCTCCGGGTCCACGATTACGTCGCCTGCTGCGTCCCGTTCGGGCTGTTCTTCGGCCGCCTCGCCAATTTCGTGAACGGAGAGCTCTGGGGCCGGCCGACCGACGTCCCCTGGGCGATAATCTTCCCGACCGGAGGCGAAGTGCCGCGCCACCCGAGCCAGCTCTACGAGGCCGGGCTGGAGGGAATTCTCCTCTTCCTCATCCTCTGGTTCCTGTTCTGGAAGACCGACGCCCGCTACCAGCCGGGCAAGCTCGTCGGCACCTTCCTGCTCGTCTACGGCCTCAGCCGATTTTCGGTAGAGCTGGTCCGGCAGCCGGACCAGGGTCTCGAGAACCTCTCCTGGGGCCTCACCATGGGCCAGACCCTGACCGTTCCGATGGTGCTCGGCGGCGCCTGGCTGATCGCGACGGCGAAGCGGCGACGGCAGAGGGTGGAGCCGGTCGCGGGGACGGAGAGCGTTGCCTAGCCTCCGTCACCCCAGCGAAGGCTGGGGTCCATCGGGCGTCGGCGGCGGGCACGGAATCGGCATGGATGCCAGCCTTCGCTGGCATGACGTCAAGGGCTCGAACGGAGATAATGTGTCCGACCCTCCCTCCCTCGCCGACCGCCTCCGCCGCCTGATAGCCGCTGAGGGTCAGATCCCCGTCTCCGATTACATGGCCCTCGCCAATAACCATTATTACTCGACCCGAGACCCGCTCGGCGCCGCCGGCGATTTCACCACGGCGCCCGAGATCAGCCAGATGTTCGGCGAGTTGATCGGCCTCGCTTTGGCCGACGTCTGGAACCGCGCCGGCCGCCCCGAAGGCGCGCTCTACGTCGAGCTCGGCCCGGGCCGGGGCACGCTCGCCGCCGACGCGCTTCGGGCGATGCGCGCGGCCGGGCTCGAGCCCCGGGTCCATTTCGTCGAGACCAGCCCGGCGCTTCGCTCGGCGCAGTCGAAGCGGGTCCCGAACGCCGTCTGGCACGACGACTTCTCGGCGCTACCGGACGACGGCCCGATCCTCGCCGTCGCCAATGAATTTTTCGACGCCTTGCCGATCCGCCAGCTCGTCGCGACCGGAGCCGGCTGGCGCGAGCGCCTCGTCGCCGCGGAGGGCGACCGCTTCGTCC
>JBAWCC010000165.1:0-14099 GCA_049590095.1 Allosphingosinicella sp.
GACGCCGCCGCAAGGCTCGCCGCCGGAATGGCGCAAACCGCGAGCGCGACGAATCCCGGCCGATAGCCGGCGAAAGCAAGGAAACCCGTCAGCCGGGCGTCGCTGCGCGCCGTCGCTCCGAGCAGCAGCAGCGAGGGCAAGGCCGTCGCGGCGAGATGCACAGCCGGTACCGCGCCGCTTGCGAGGGAAGAACCGGCGAAGGTCAGCAAAGCGTTGGCGGCGACGAGAAGGATCAGGGTGCCCACAGGCCGTGCCGAATCCAGCGCCTGGACCCGAAGCAGGGCCAGGAATGCCGTGCCGGGACCGCTCAACGGCCGACGCCCCGTGCAGCCGCGTCGGAGGTCTTCTCGCCCGGGAGCCCATCGCAACCGCGCAGCCAGCGCGCCGGCCCCGAACGCCGCCATCGCGAGTGCAGTCGCGGTCAGGCCGAGCATCGCCGCCGCGAAGACGATCGGAACGAGAATAAGAAGCTGAGCCGCCAGCCGGTAGCGAAGCCGGGCCGCCGGGGACGCGGCGCACGGCGCCAGAGCGCTTTCCTCGGCCAGCCAGGCCAGGCGGCGGCCGACCAGTTGGTTCCACCGGAACGACATCGGCGCCGCCGCCAGTGCGAGCCACTCCAGGCCGCGCGGGGCTGGGCCCGCGGCGCTTATGCTCTGGCGGAGCCAGAGCAGAGCCAGACACAGGACGATCGCGAGCAGCAGCCTGTCGCGCTTGCGGCTGAAAGCGTCGGCGAAGGACCGGACGAACAGGGTGAGCTCATAGCGCAGGAGGGCGTCGAACGGCATTTCGCCAGCGAGCTTGCGTGCAAAGCGCGCTCGCCGAAAGGAAAAACCGCTCCGGTTGATTAGCGCCCACTCCCCGCCTAGAGCCACGCGACATCCGAAATTCAAGGGAAAGCGCGAGCCGCATGGCGAAGATCAAGGTGAAGAACCCCGTCGTCGAGCTGGACGGGGACGAGATGACCCGAATCATCTGGCAATGGATCCGCGAGCGGCTGATCCTCCCCTATCTCGACGTCGAATTGCTCTATTTCGACCTCGGAATGGAGAATCGGGACTCGACCGACGACCGGGTGACGGTCGAATCGGCCGAGGCGATCAGGAAGCACGGCGTCGGCGTCAAATGCGCGACGATTACGCCCGACGAGGCCCGGGTCGAGGAGTTCGGCCTTAAGAAGATGTGGAAGTCGCCCAACGGGACGATCCGCAACATATTGGGCGGGGTCGTCTTCCGCGAGCCGATCGTGATCGAGAACGTGCCCCGGCTGATTCCAGGCTGGACGGACCCGATCGTCGTCGGCCGTCACGCCTTCGGCGACCAGTATAAGGCGACCGACTTCAAGGTCCCCGGCCCCGGCAAGCTCACCATCAAGTGGGTGGGCGAGGACGGCCAGGAGATCGAGCATGAGATATTCGACTTCCCCTCCTCGGGTGTCGCCATGGGCATGTACAATCTCGACGAGTCGATCCGCGACTTCGCGCGCGCCTGCCTGAATTTCGGCCTGGACCGCGGCTGGCCGGTCTACCTTTCCACGAAGAACACCATCCTCAAGGCCTATGACGGCCGCTTCAAAGACATCTTCCAGGAGATTTTCGACAGCGAGTTCAAGGCGAGGTTCGACGAAGCGGGCACCGAATATCAGCACCGCCTGATCGACGACCTGGTCGCCTCGGCGCTCAAGTGGAGCGGCAAGTTCGTCTGGGCCTGCAAGAATTACGACGGCGACGTCCAGTCGGACATGGTCGCCCAGGGCTTCGGCTCGCTGGGCCTGATGACCTCGATCCTGATGACCCCGGACGGCAAGATCGTCGAGGCGGAAGCCGCCCACGGCACCGTCACCCGCCATTACCGGATGCACCAGCAGGGCAAGGCCACTTCGACCAACCCCCTCGCCTCGATCTTCGCCTGGACGGGCGGCCTCAAGTTCCGCGGAAAGTTCGACGACACGCCGGAGGTGACCCGCTTTGCCGAAACCCTCGAGCGGGTCTGCATCGAGACGGTCGAGTCCGGCCAGATGACCAAGGACCTCGCCATCCTCATCGGCCCGGAGCAGAGTTGGATGACCACCGAGCAGTTCTTCGAGGCGATTAGGGCGAACCTCGAGAAGGCGATGGGTGTTTCTGCCTCCCCTTCGTAAGATGGGGAGGGGGACCATGCGAAGCATGGTGGAGGGGTAAAAAGGCGCGGCCTTGGTGGGCTTAAGCGGATCCTCCGAATCTACGGCAGCGACCCCTCCACCACCCTTCGGGCGGTCCCCCTCCCCATCGGCTCCGCCGATAGGGAGGCAAATGACCGCCCGTCCCCCGCCACTGCTGACATTGCCTCCCAATCCTGCATAAAGGCAAGATGCACGGCAATTTCCAGACTTCGGGCTTCAGCGACGCGCTCGTCATTCTCGGCGCCGCGGGAGTGGTCATCCCGGCCTTCGCCCGCTTCCGGATCAGCCCGGTCATCGGCTTCATCCTGGTCGGCCTGCTCGTCGGCCCGGCCGGGCTCGGAGCCCTGGCGGCGCAAATGCCGTGGCTCAACTACATCACCATCTCCAATCCGGAGGCGGTGGAGCCGTTCGCCGAGTTCGGGATCATCCTCCTCCTCTTCGCGATCGGACTCGAGCTTTCCTTCCGGCGATTGTGGACGATGCGACGGCTGGTCTTCGGAGTCGGCGCTGCGGAGCTGATCGTCTCCGCATTGTTCATCGGGCTGACGCTGCACCTGATCGGCCAGAGTCTCAGCGGCTCGATCGCGCTCGGCCTGGCGCTGGCGCTTTCGTCGACGGCGCTCGTCCTGCCTCTGGTCGGCACTACCAGCCCGGTCGGCCGGTCGGCGCTGGCGATGCTGCTGTTCGAGGATCTGGCGATCGTGCCGATCATCTTCCTGCTCGGAGCGATGGCGCCCTTCGCCGCCGCGAGCGGCTTCGACGGGCTGATGAGCACCCTGCTGCTCGGCGCGGTCGTCGTCGCCGCCATGCTGGTGCTCGGCCGCCTTCTGCTTCCGCCCCTGTTCGCCCAGGCGGCCCGGACCAAGAGCCCGGAGCTGTTCCTCGCCGCGAGCCTGCTGGTGGTGATCGTCGCCAGCCTCGCCACCACCGCCGTCGGCCTGTCGCCGCTGATGGGCGCGGTGCTCGCCGGGATATTGATCGCGGAGACCGACTATCGAAGCGAAGTCGAGGTGATCACCGCCCCGTTCCGCGGGCTCGCCCTCGGCATTTTCCTGATCACGGTGGGGATGAGCGTGGACGTTCGCCTGGTCGCCGCCAATTGGCAGTCGATCGGGCTCGCTGTGATCGGGGTCGTTCTGGTCAAGACCCTGGTCACCGGCTTCCTCCTTCGACTCAACGGCGCCCGCCGGGCCGTCGCCGCCGAAGCCGGGCTGCTCATGGCCTCTCCTTCCGAGACCACCCTGATCGTCCTCGCCGCCGCCGCCGCCGCCCAGCTGATCCGGCCGGAAACCGCCGCATTCTGGCAGATCGTCACCGCCATCGGCCTCACCATCACGCCCTTGCTCGCCAAGCTCGGCCAGATGGCGGCGCGAGGGGTGGACGTCCAGGCGGAGGAGGAAACCCCCGCGCCCGGCCAGGGCGACGAGGCTCCGGTGGTGATCATCGGCTTCGGACGGGTCGGCCGGCTCGTCGCCGAGATGCTCAAGGCCCACGGCCGCCGCTTCCTCGCGGTCGATTCGAGCATCGACACGGTCGCCGCCGCCCGCCAGGAAGGAATTCCGATCGTCTTCGGAGACGTCGCCCGGGCCGAGTTCCTCGACCGGCTCAACCTCGGCCACGCCACCGCCCTCGTCCTCACCATGGACGATCCCGTTCTGGGCGTGAGAGTGACCAAGAAAGTCCGCGCCTGGTGCCCAGGCCTCACCATCGTGGCCCGAGCCCGCGATCCCGCCCACGCCGCCGAGCTCTACCGGGCCGGAGCCACCGACGCCGTGCCCGAGACTCTCGAATCCTCGCTCCAGCTTTCCGAGGCCGTGCTCGTCGATCTCGGGATGGCGATGGGCCCGGTGATCGCCTCGATCCACGAGAAACGCGCCGAGCTGCGGAAGGAGATCATGAAGCTGGGCCAGCTTGAGCAGGAGCCGGTACTCGAGCGGCGGCGGCTGAGGGACGCTTTCAAGGCGCGATGACGGCGTTCCACGTGGAACACTTCGTGAACATATTGTTTTTCCCATACAAAGCGCGACAGGGCCGGAATTTGGCGAAGCGACGCACGGCACCACTCCGCCACCAAGTCCTTGTTTTTGCGGGCGAATTGGGCGGCACGCGGTTCGGCTGCGAAGGGATAGCAGTCGCCGGAAATCGCCCGGAATCGCCACGAAACGCCACATCTCGCCACATCTATGTCCCCTGCAAATCTTCGCAAAGTCGGGAGCGCGACGGAGCGACGGCTGGCGAAGTCGAGAGGTTCCTGCTACCGTTCCGTATCCGTTCCCGGCGAGGGCAAGTCATGGCAAAGCGATCCGGCTCCGCCGACCTGCCGCTGCACGGCGGCCGGGTTCCCGCCTGGCTCGGGGAGCGCATGACCCGGCTCGGGACGGTCATGGCCGAGGCGATCATTTTTCACGAGGGCCGGGACTCCTTCCTCGCCCGGCTCGCCCACCCCTTCTGGTTCCAGTCCTTCGGGGCGGTGATGGGGATGGACTGGCATTCGTCGGGGATCACCACCAGCGTGATCGGAGCCCTGAAGCGCGGCCTCAACCCGCGGGCCGGCGAGCTCGGGATCCGGGTCTGCGGCGGGCGCGGCCGCCATTCGCGCGCGACTCCGGCGGAGCTGGCCACGGCGGGCGACGAAGCCGGGTTCGACGGGCGGGAACTGGCCCGGGCAAGCCGCCTCGTCGCCAAGGTCGACAGCGCGACCCTCCAGGACGGGTTCGACCTTTACCTGCACGGCTTCTTCGTCACCGACGAGGGCAGATGGGCGGTGGTCCAGCAGGGCATGAACGGCGAGCGCCGCTCCGCCCGGCGCTACCATTGGCTGTCCGAAGGCCTGACCAGCTTCGTCGATTCGCCCCATGCCGCGATCGAAGGCCGGCGGCAGGGCGAAATCCTCAACCTCGCCGATCGCCGGGCCGACGCCTCGCGCCGGGCCCAGCTCGAGCTTCTCGCCGACCTCGGGCCCGACCGGCTGGCCCGCGAGGCGGCTTCGGTCGAAAGGGGCGCTCCGGCTCCGGCGTCCGAGCCCTTGCTTCCGCACCTCTCCCTCCCCGACCGTCACGATGTCCGTCCCGACGACGTCGTCCTGCGCCGGCTTCACGGCACCCTGGCCGCGGCCGCCGAAGCCGGGCCGAAGGACTTCGCCGATCTGCTGCTCGTCCCCGGAGTCGGAGCGCGAACCGTCCGATCGCTCGCCATGGTCGCGGAGGTGATCCACGGCGCTCCCTCGCGCTTCTCGGACCCGGCGCGCTTCTCCCTCGCCCATGGCGGCAAGGACCGCCACCCTTTCCCGGTTCCGATCAAGGTCTACGACAGGACGATCGGAATGCTGAAGTCCGCGGTCGAGCAGGCGAAGCTCGGCGGGGACGAGAAGCTCGGTGCGATCCGCCGCCTCGACGAGCAGGCGCGGCGGCTCGAGGCGCATGTCGGAGGGCCGTCGTTCGAGGCGGTGATTGCGGAGGAGCGAAGGCTTTCGCACAGCTATGGCGGGCGCAGCGTGTTCGGGCTTGAGCCGCCGGCGGCGGGGGTAAGCGACGCGGCATAATCCCCTCTCCCTGCAGGGGAGAGGGACAGGTTCGCGAAGCGAACCAGGGTGAGGGCACGGCCAGCCCCTCACCCTCGGCCGCTGGCGCGGCCTTTCCCTCTCCCCTGCAGGGAGAGGGAGTCAGGCCGCGATCGTCTGCTCTGCCAGCGCGGCCCTGACCGCCTCGACGGCCTCAGCGGCCTTCGCCCCGTCCGGCCCTCCGCCCTGGGCCATGTCGGGGCGCCCTCCCCCGCCCTGGCCGCCGACGGCCTCGACCGCCTTTCGGACCAGGTCGACGGCGTTGCGGCGGGCCGTGAGATCGTCGGTAACTCCGACCGCCACCGTCGCACGGCCTTCGTTCACGGCAACGAGGACGACCACCCCCGAGCCGACCCGCTGCTTGGCCTCGTCGACCAGCCCGCGAAGGCCCTTCGGGTCCATGCCGTCGAGAATTTGGCCGATGAAGGCGTGGCCGCCGACCTGCTCCGGCCCCTGCGCCTCGGCTTTCGAGCCGCCGCCCATCGCCAGCGCCTTCTTCGCCTCGGCAAGCTCGCGCTCGAGCCGTCGTCGGTCGTCGAGCAGCGCAGCGACCCGGGCGGGCACTTCCTCCGGCGACGACTTCAGGGATGCGGCGGCTTCCCTCAGTCGGTGCTCCCGTTCCGTCAGCCACTGCCGCGCCGCCTCGCCGGTCAGCGCCTCGATCCGGCGCACGCCCGCGGCGACCGCGCTTTCGCCGACGATCTTGAACAGCTGGATGTCGCCGAGCGCATTGACATGGGTGCCGCCGCAAAGCTCGACCGAATAGCTGGCGTCCGAGCCCCGGCCCATCGAGAGGACCCGGACCTCGTCGCCATATTTCTCGCCGAACAGGGCCATGGCCCCGGCCTCGATCGCCTCGTCCGGGCTCATCAACCGGGTGGTGACCGCATCGTTCTCGCGGATGTGGCGGTTCACTTCTTCCTCGACCGCGGCGATGTCCTCGCCGGTGAGGGCCTTGGGGTGCGAGAAATCGAACCGGAAGCGGTCGGGCGCGACCAGGCTGCCCTTCTGGGTGACGTGGCCGCCGAGCCGGTGGCGAAGCGCCGCGTGGAGGAGATGGGTGGCGCTGTGGTTGGCGCGAACCCGTCCGCGCCGCTCCGAGTCGACGGCGAGATGGACGGCGTCGCCGACCGAGATCTCGCCGGCCTCGATGACGGCATGGTGCGCGTGGAGCCGGCCGAGCGGCTTCGACGTATCCTCCACCTCGGCCTTCAGCCCCTTGTCGCTGCCGACGCTGCCGGTGTCGCCCATCTGGCCGCCGCTTTCGCCGTAGAATGGAGTCTGGTTGGTCAGGATGACGACCTTGTCTCCCGCCCCGGCGCGCTCGACCCGCGCTCCGTCTTTCACGAGGGCGACGACCACGCCCTCGCCTTCATGCCCGGCATAGCCGGTGAACTCGGTCGAGCCCTGCTCCTCGGCGATGTCGAACCAGACGTCTTCAGAGGCCCTCTGGCCCGAGCCCTTCCAGGCGGCGCGCGCGGCGGCCTTCTGGCCCGCCATGGCTTCGTCGAAGCCGCCGCGGTCGACCGCGAAGCCCTGCGCCCGAAGCGCGTCCTCGGTCAGGTCGTAGGGGAAGCCGAACGTGTCGTAGAGCTTGAACGCGACCTGGCCAGAGAGAGTATCGCCGGGCTTCATCGCGCCCGTCGCCTCGTCGAGAAGCCGAAGACCGTTGGCCAGGGTCTGCCTGAAGCGGGTCTCCTCCAGCTTCAGAGTCTCCTCGATCAGCGGCTGGGCCCGAACCAGCTCCGGATAGGCGGCGCCCATCTCGGCAACCAGCGACGGAACCAGGCGGTGCATGAGCGGTTCGGCGGCTCCGAGGATGTGCGCATGCCGCATGGCGCGCCGCATGATCCGGCGAAGGACGTAGCCCCGGCCTTCGTTGGCCG
Source organism: Allosphingosinicella sp. (assembly GCA_049590095.1). Taxonomy (GTDB): domain Bacteria; phylum Pseudomonadota; class Alphaproteobacteria; order Sphingomonadales; family Sphingomonadaceae; genus Allosphingosinicella. The sequence goes on from JBAWCC010000165.1 coordinate 7,604, forward strand.
GAAGCACTCCGTCGGCGACCAGGAAGCTCGTGGAGCGCAAATGGTCGACGATCACCCGATGGCTTGCCAGCTGCGCCCCCGCGGCCTTCGTTCCGGTCAGCTCCTCGCTCGCCTCTATCAGATTGCGGAAGAGGTCGATTTGATAGTTGGACGGAACCCCCTGCATGAGCGCGACCGCTCGCTCCATTCCCATGCCCGTGTCGACCGAAGGTTTCGGCAGGTTGCGAACCTCGCCGTCGCCGAAGCGCTCGAACTGCATGAACACCAGGTTCCAGAACTCGAGGAAGCGGTCGCCGTCCTCGTCCGGGGAACCCGGCGGGCCCCCGGCCAAGGCGTCGCCCTGGTCGTAGAAAATCTCGCTGTTCGGCCCGAACGGCCCGGTGTCGCCCATCGCCCACATGTTGTCGGGGTGACGGACGATTCTCTCCGGGGAGATGCCGGCGATCTTGCGCCAAAGCTCCGCCGCCTCGTCGTCGCTCGGGTGAACCGTCACCCATAAACGATCCTTCGCAAAGCCGAGGTCCCGGGTGATATAACGCCAGGCGTATTCGATCGCGCCGTCCTTGAAATAGTCGCCGAACGAGAAATTGCCGAGCATCTCGAAGAAGGTGTGGTGTCGGGCGGTGTAGCCGACATTGTCGAGATCGTTATGCTTGCCCCCGGCGCGGACGCATTTCTGCGCGGAGACCGCGGTCGAATAGGGCCGGGTCTCGAGGCCGGTGAAGACGTTCTTGAACGGCACCATCCCGGCGTTGACGAACATCAGGGTGGGATCGTTCTGCGGGACGAGCGGCGCCGACGGCACCTGCCGGTGCCCGCTGGAGCCGAAATAGTCGAGGAACGACCGGCGGATGTCGTTGGTGGAGGTCATGAGACCAAGGTAAGCCACATGCTGCGCTGCGGCAAGCGCGTCGCTGGGTGAGGGAGACGGGTTGCTCCCCGGCGAAGGCCGGGGCCCAGCAGCACCGGCGGGAGGGCTGGGGCCCGGCTTTCGCCGGGAAACGTCACATTCCCGTCGGCGCCGCCATTTCCTCGACCGGCGCTTCGGCGACCTCGACGACTTCGACGGGCCGCTCCTCGCTGCTCACCGGATAGCTGGCGTAGCGCACGATCCGCTCGCGGTCCGGATCGGGCGCCGGCGCCGCCTCGACGGCGATTGCGGCATTGGTAGGCTCCGGGGCCCTGAGCAACTCGCCCTCGACGGGCATATCCACGGCCGGATCGTGCCGAGGGACATAAGCCACCGGATAGGTTCGGCAGCCGACGCAGCCGCTCCCCAGATCGTGGATCAGGACGGGCTGCTGGGCAGCGCGATATTCGGCCTGATGGGCCTGCCCCCAATCGGGGCTCCGATAGGGTGCGAGGTCGGCGTGGAAATCGTCCCCGGCCTCGTTGAAATAAGCGGGGTTGATTTCGGCGACGGCGGATTTGCCGAGGGTGATTCCAAGCGCTGCGCCCATGATCGAGAGACCGGCCATGATCGGCAAAGTCGTCGAGACGGGCATGGTTCACTCCCTGGGTACAAGCGGCGTACAATCGCAACACAGGTTAAATGCGCGACCGAGCGAGGGTGTTCCCATCGTTTACCCTCTTTGTCTCCGCCTCCTTTCTGTCCCCTCCCTTTCAGGGAGGGGTGTCTCCCTCCCCTCTTGCGATTCGGCGCCAAAGGGTGGAACGCTGGCGGGATTGAGCGCGGACGCGCTTCAACGCGGCTCGCGCCCTGAAACGGCAAGGAGAGACGCATGCCCGACAGATCGACAGGCACCAGGACGATCGCCCTCGTTGGACCGGGCGGAGCGGGAAAGACCAGCCTCGCCGAGGCCCTGCTCTTCGCCGCCGGGGCGGTCGACCGCCAGGGCAGCGTCGACGCCGGAACCACCGTCGGCGATTCGAGCCCTGAGGCCCGGCAGCGCGCCGGCTCGACCGAATTGAACCTGATGCATTTCGAATTCCTCGGCGACCGTTTCGCGATCGTCGACTCGCCCGGCTCGGTCGGCTTCTCGGCCGACGGCGCGCTCGCCGTCGCGGCCGCCGACCTGGCGGTGGTCGTCGTCGATCCCGATACCGAGCGCGCCATCCTCGCCGAGCCGGCCTTGAGGCAGCTCGAGTCGCTCGGGGTCCCCCACCTCATCTTCGTGAACAAGATCGACCAGGCCCGGGGCGGGATCCGGGCGCTCCTCGAAGCGCTCCAGCCGATGAGCTCCTCGCCCCTGGTCGCCCGCCAGATCCCGATCCGCGCCAAGGAATCGGGGGGCGAGAAGGTCACCGGCTTCGTCGACCTCGCGCTCGAGCGCGCGTTCAAATACCGGCCCGGCAAGCCTTCCGAGCAGATCGAAATCCCCGCCGACCTCGCCGACCGCGAGTCGCAGGACCGCTTCCACATGCTCGAGCAGCTCGCCGACCATGACGACGATCTGCTCGAGCAGCTGCTGATGGACGAGACCCCGGACCAGGCGACGATCTTCGCCGACATCGCCCGCGAGACGAAGGAGAATCTGGTGGTGCCGGTGCTGTTCGGATCGGCCCTGAACGGCTTCGGAGTGCGCCGGCTGATGAAGGCCCTGCGCCACGACGCGCCCGCCCCCGAGGCCGCGGCCGAACGGCTCGGCGCCAAAGAGGGCTGCGCCTTCGTGTTCAAGATCTCGCACGGAGGCAATATGGGCCGGCTCGCCCTGGCCCGGGTCTTCGGCGGGCCGCTCAGCGAAGGCACCGAGCTGAAGAGCAGCTCCGGCGACACGGTTCGGGTCGGCACCCTGTTCGCCATGCAGGGCGAAAAGCCCTCCAAGCTCGGCAAGGCCTCGATCGGCGAAATCGTCGCCATCGCCAAGGCGGAAGGGGTCGATGCCGGCGAATGGCTCGGCGCCGGCGGCAAGGCGCCCGAGCTTGCCCTGCCCGCCTCCAATTACGCGCTCGCCATCGCCACCAGCGACCGCAAGGACGACGTTCGCCTCTCGACCGCGCTCCACAAATTGGTCGAGGAGGATCCCTCGCTCGACTGGGAGCAGGACGAGGCGCTCCACGAAACCCGCTTGCGCGGCATCAGCGACGAGCATCTGAAGGTCACGCTGGCCCGGCTGAAGCGGCGCTACGGAGTGGCGGTCGACGCCCATCCGCCCCTGGTCGGCTACAAGGAATCGATCCGCAAGCCGGTGACCCAGCGCGGCCGCCACAAGAAGCAGTCGGGCGGCCACGGCCAGTTCGGCGACGTCGTCATCGAGATCAGGCCGGTCGGCCGCGGCGAAGGCTTCCGGTTCGACGAGAAGATCCACGGCGGAGCGGTTCCGAGGCAGTATATCCCGGCGGCCGAGCAAGGCGTCCGCGACGCTCTGGCGAAGGGCCCGCTCGGCTTCCCCGTCGTCGACGTGGCGGTGACCCTGATCGACGGAAGCTATCACAGCGTCGACAGCTCCGAGCTCGCCTTCCGGACGGCGGGACGGATCGGGATGAGCGAGGCCCTGGCTTTGGCCCAGCCGCATCTGCTCGAACCGGTCCACAAGGTGACGGTGGTCACTCCGGGCTACGCGACGTCGCGGGTCACATCGGCCATCGCCAGCCGGCGCGGCCAGATGCTCGGAATGGACAGCCGCCCCGGCTGGTCGCGCTGGGACGTCGTCGAGGCCCTGGTGCCGGAAGCGGAGCTTCAGGGTCTCGACGCCGAGCTGAGGTCGGTGAGCCAGGGGCTGGCGACGTACGAGGCGAAGTTCGACCATCTCGCCGAACTGAACGGCAAGCTGGCGGACGACGTCGTCCAGAAGGTGCTCGAGCCGGCGTGATTTCATTCCCTCCCTGAAAGGGAGGGGCCGGGGTGGGTCCGCCGAAGGCGGCCGAAACTCCGACGCCCGAAAAGTCTCGCTGCGCTCGCCTACCCACCCCCTTCCCTTCCCCTCCCTTCCCTTCCCTTCCAGGGAGGGGAGGTCAGGACGAAAGCGCCGGCGGCGGCTGGACCACTTCGGTAGCCGGCGCCGACGCAGCCGGCACATGCTCCTCACCCCGCGAGACCACCACCGCCGCGGTGAGGTCGCCGGTGACGTTGAGAGTGGTCCGGCACATGTCGAGGAAGCGGTCGACCCCGAGGATGATTCCGATCCCCTCAGGCGGGACCCCGACCATTCCGAGGATCAGTGCGACGACGGGCAGCGACCCCGCCGGAACGCCCGCGGTGCCGATTCCGCCGAGGATGCACATGAGGAGCACGACGATCTGCTGCCCCAGGTTCAGCTCCACTCCGAAGAACTGGGCGAGGAAGAGCACGGTCACGCCCTCGAAGATGGCGGTTCCGTTCTGGTTGGCGGTGGCGCCGATGGTAAGGACGAAGCGCGAGACCCGCGGCGGCAGCTTCAGCCGCTCGTCGGCGACCCGGATCGCCGTCGGCAGCGTAGCGTTGGACGACGCGGTCGAGAAGGCCATCACCATCGCCTCCTGGATCTCCCGGAAGAAGGCGACGGGCGACTTGCGGGCGAGCAACGCCAGCGCCAGCGGGTAGACGACGAACATGTGGACGCCGAGCGCGAGAAGGACGACCCCTACGTAGGCTCCGAGCCTCAGGAGCAGGTCCCAGCCGAAGACCGAGGCGAGGTTGAACATGAAGGCGGCGATGGCGATCGGAGCCAGCCGGATGACGATCCCGATGAGGCGCATCGTGACGTGGAACAGGCCCTCGATCGTCTCCTGGAGGCGCTGCGCCGAGGGGGTGTTCACCAGCAGAAGGCCGATTCCGAAAACAAGCGCGAAGAACATCACGGCGAGGATGTCGTTGGCGGCCGCGGCGGCGATGACGTTGTTGGGGATGAGGTTGAGGAAGGTGTTGATCCCGGCCGGCTTCTCCTCCGCGGTCGAGAGGATCGCTCCGACGCCTTCGCGCGAATCGGCGAGCATCGACTGAGCGGCGACCGGATCCACTCCCGCCCCCGGATTGAAGAGGTTGGTGACGGCCAGCGCGATGACGACGGCGACGGCCGAGATTCCGACCGTGAAGACGAGAGTCTTGAGACCGATGCGCTTCAAGGCCCTCACATCGCCCATCTCCGCGATTCCGATGACGAGCGCGGAGAAGAGCAAGGGAATCACGAGCATGAAGAGCAAACGAAGGAAGATCTGCCCGACCGGCCCGGTGACGTAGGTCCGGAAGGTGTCGGCCCAGGCGGCGTCGGGCGCGGTCTGGTAGACGATGAGGCCCGCCGCCAGCCCGACGACGAAGCCGATCAGCATCTTCATCTGCAGCGACACGCCCTGCTTGGCCTCGTCCATCAATCATCCTCCGCCTGTTTCGGCTATCCGCCGCATTACCGCCCGAAAAGTCAATCGAAAGGCTTGTCGATCGACGGCGGCGGGCTGGTGAACCAGCGCGGGCCGGCCGCGGTCATGTACAGGCAATCCTCGAGGCGGATGCCGAACTTGCCGGGAAGGTAGATGCCGGGCTCGTTGGAGAAGCACATGCCGGGCGCGAGCGGGGTCGTCTCGCCGCGGACGAAATTGACCGGCTCATGGCCTTCCAGGCCGATTCCGTGGCCGGTGCGGTGCGAAGTGCCAGGGAGCTTGTAGCCGGGGCCGTAGCCGAGGCTCTCGTAATAAAGCCGCACCGAATCGTCGACGCTGCCCGCGGTGCGTCCGACCTGAGCCGCGGCGAAGGCGACGTCCTGGCCCTTGCGCATGTGGCCCCACACCCTGCGCTGCTGCGCGTCGGCCTCGCCGCCGAAAACGAAGGTCCGCGAGATGTCGGACTGGTAGCCGTGGACGGTGCAGCCGCAATCCATCAGCACCATTTCGCCTTCGCGAACGGCCTGCGGCTTGCCGGTACCGTGCGGATAGGCGCTGGCCTCGCCGAGCAGGACGAGCGCGAATTCCGGCCTGCCGCCGAGCGCGACGGTGGCGCCGTTCATGATCGCTCCGATCTCGGCCGGCGTCATGCCCTTGTCGATCCGCCCGTAAGTATGGCGATAGGCGGCGAGGGTGATTTCGGCCGCCTTCTGCATCAGTGCGATCTCGGCCGGCGACTTGATCATTCGGCAGCCGCGAACGACCGGCGCTCCGCTTCGGATCTCGACGCCCGGCATCGCCTCGCGGAGGCCGTCGACGGCGAAGAATCGAACCGTCTCCTCGATCCCGACCGGACGGCCGGCGACCTTCCGGTCGCGCAAGGCTCCGGCGACCAGATTCAGCGGGTCCTCATGCTCCACCCAGGTCCGCACCTCGGCCGGAACCGCGAGGCTCTCGCGGACCGAAGGCTCCTCGAAGAAAGGCGTGAAGACGATCGGCTCGCCCTCGACCGGGATGAGAGCGGCGGTCAGCCGCTCGCTGCGCCACCATTTGACCCCGGTGAAATAGTCGAGCGAGGCGCCCGGCTCGATCAGGACCGAGCCGAGGCCGTGCCGGCGCATCAGCGCCCGTGCCTTCTCCAGCCGCCCCAGCCGCTCCGCCGCCCCGATCGGAACGGAATCCCCGGTCATCGGCTTCAGCTCCGGACCGGCGGCGGCGAGCAAAGCCGACGGGCGCGCCG
>JBAWCC010000166.1:0-2057 GCA_049590095.1 Allosphingosinicella sp.
AGGCGATGCGGGGGGCGCTGATCGACGGGGCGGTGCCCGCGTTCTCCGTCGTCGTGCTGGTCGCCTGGACGGCGGCGCTCGGCTGGGGTGCGGGCAAGCTCTTCCGCTGGCACTGACTCTCCGTGGCTCAGTCGCCCCGGCCCTCGGTGGGTGCACGTTCTGCGGACCGGGTGATCGGTTCGGCCGCGTCGACGACGTCGCGGGCAGCGTCGCCGGCGCCCGCCTCCACGGCAATGAGGTCCTCGGGAGCCCGCACCTCGTGCGGCTCGTACCACTCGGTGAGCGCGGGGTCCGCCGTGTCGAGCCAGTCCCCTGCCGACTCCTGGTCCGGTTCGGTGGCGCCAGCGGCGAACACGAAGTCGTCGCCGTGCTCCTCGATCGCCTGGGTGACCCCGAGACGGATCGCCTCCCGGGCGTAACGCCGCCGCAGCACGAGCGGGTCGCGAGCAAGGTCCTTCGACCACGCCACCATGATGAGCATCAGCACGAACGCGAACGGCAGGGCGGTCACGATGACCAGCGCCTGCAGCCCGTCGAGCGCCTGCTTGCCACCGACGAGCAGCATCACGACCGCGATCCCGGCGAGCGCGACACCCCAGGTGATCGTGACCCAGCGCGACGGCTCGGGGCGACCCCGCTGGCTGAGGCTGCCCATGACCAGCGATGCGCTGTCCGCGCTCGTGACGAAGAAGATCACGATCGCGATCATCGCGACGATCGCCGTCAACCCGCTCAGCGGGAGCTGGTCGAGGAGCTGGAAGAGCATGTCCTGCGGCGACTGCGCGTCGCTGATGGCGGCGCCCTCCTGCTCGAGCCGCATCGTGGAGCCGCCGACGATGCCGAACCACACGAGCGTCACGAGGCTGGGGGCGATGATCACGGTCGTGACGAACTCGCGCAGCGTGCGCCCACGGCTGATCTTCGCGACGAAGATGCCGACGAAGGGCGTCCACGAGACCCACCAGGCCCAGTAGTACGTGGTCCACGTGTCCATGAAGACCGATGCGCCGTCGCTCGTCGCGGAGCTCTGCGCGAGCAGGACGAACGTGTCGCCGACGAAGGTGGCGAGCGCGCTCGGGACGAACGCGAGCAGGAACGCCGTCGGGCCGACCACGAGGATGAAGATCCCGAGGAGCCCGGTCATGACCATGTTCGTGTTGGACAGCGCACGGATGCCGCGCTTGACCCCGGAGACCGCCGAGATGACGAACACCACGGAGAGCACCGAGATGATCGCGACGATCGCCCCGTTGCCGAGCGGCCCGACACCGGTCACGAGCTCGAGGCCGCGGCCGATCTGGAGCGCGCCGATCCCGAGTGACACCGCCGTCCCGAAGAGCGTGACGACGATCGCGGCGATGTCGATCACCCCACCGGCCCACCCGTGGGTGCGCGTCCCGAAGATCGGTTCCAGCAGCGAGGACATGAGCGGGCTGCGTCCCTTGCGGTACGCGCCGTACGCGATGGCCCCGCCCACGAGCGCGTAGTACGACCACGCCATCGGGCCCCAGTGGAACATCGTCTGTGCGGTCGCCGCGAACATGGCGGCGTTCGACCCGGCCTCGAGGTCGGCGAAAGCCGGCGGCAGGTCCAGGAAGTACGTCAGCGGCTCGTAGGGTCCGAAGAAGAGCAGACCGATGCCCATCCCCGCCGCGAACAGCATCGCGATCCACGAGGTCCGCGAGAACTCGGGCTCCTCGTCGTCCCGGCCGAGGCGCACCGAGCCGTACCGCCCGTACCCCACCCACAGCATGAAGAGGAAGACGACGACCGTGAGGAGCGAGAACATCCACCCGAACGAGCTCGAGACCCAGCCCAGCGCGGCCGCAGAGGCCGTGGTGAGGGACTCCGTGCCGACGATGCCCCACGCGATGAACGCCCCGGTGAGCACCGCGGCGACCACGAACACGGCGCGGTTGGTCGTGAAGTCCTTGCCCGTGTTCTCCACGCCGATTCCCGGGAGCAGCGCGGGGTGGGCCAACGAGGGCTTGGTCGTCTCGCGCAGGACGCGACGCGGCGGCTCGGTGACCCGCCTGACGAGCCGCGCGGTCCTGGAG
>JBAWCC010000167.1:0-13311 GCA_049590095.1 Allosphingosinicella sp.
TGCTTCGCATGGGGAGGATACCGCTTACGCCACCTCGGGCTCCTTCTTCGGCGCCTTCTCCGCCTCGATCGTGCGCGATTCGCCGCTTCCGATCTCGATCTTGCGCGGCTTCATCGCGTCGGGGATCTCGCGAACGAGCTCGATCGAGAGCAGGCCGTCCTTCATGTCGGCGGCCTCGACCCGGACGAAGTCGGCCAGCTCGAAGCGGCGCTCGAAGGCTCGGGTGGCGATTCCCATGTGGAGGAAATTGCCGTCCTTGCCGCGGGTCTCCGACTTGCGGCCGACCACCACCAGCATGTTCTGGCGCGCGGTGATGTCGATATCGGATGCGCTGAAGCCGGCGACGGCGAGGGTGATCCGGTAGCGGTCGTCGCTCAATTTCTCGATGTCGTAGGGCGGATAATTGTCGGCCTGCTCGGAGCGCGCGCTTTCGAGATAGTCGAAAAGGCGGTCGAAGCCGACGGTGGAACGGCGATAGGGGGTGAAATCCGTGCTTCTCATGTCAATGTCCTCCGTTTGAGCAACATCGTGAGGAGCGGCGGCAAAGAGCGCGTCGCCCCTCGCGGATTACAGGTACGGACACCGTGAACAAGTCGTCCGACGGCGGCGATTTAGGTGAGGAATTTCGGGGTTCAAGACCCTTTTGCCTCCCTGTCGCGAAGCGATGGGGAGGGGGACCATGCGTAGCATGGTGGAGGGGTAGCTGGCGTGGATTCCGAGGATCCCGCGCGAACCTCCTGCGTCCGCGCCTTCTACCTCTCCACCACCCTACGGGTGGTCCCCCTCCCCATGCTCCGCATGGGGAGGCAAGAGATTCTCCTCCACCGCCGATGCCAGCTGCGCCAGGGTGAAGGGCTTGCGGAGCACGGGGACGTCGCAGCCCAGGGCCGCTTCGAGCTGCTCGCTTTCGGCATAGCCGGTGACGAAGACGATCGGCAGTCCGGGATGGAGCTCGCGCGCCGCCCGGGCGGCCTGGGCGCCGTTCATTCCGGGCATCGCATAATCGATAAGGGCCAGGTCCGGCCGCCAGCCGTCCAGCGCGTTGAGCCCCTCCGGCCCGGAAGCGGCGGCGGCGACGGTGCAGCCGAGGCCTTCCAGGGATTCGGCGAGGAAGGCCCGGACGTCGGAATCGTCGTCGATCACCAATATGCTCGCTCCGGCGGCGGCGCCCCGCGGCGAGGGGCTCGAACGGCGCGCTTCCTCGGCCCCGGCCTCCTCCGGGGCTCCGGCGGCCGGAAGCAGGATGTGGACGGACGTGCCCTTCCCTTCCTCGCTGTCGATTCGAAGGGTCCCCCCCGCCTGCTGGGCGATCCCGTAGACCTGGGCGAGACCGAGGCCCGTCCCCTTGCCGAGCGGCTTGGTCGAATAGAAAGGCTCGGCGGCACGGGCCAGGACGTCGGGCGGCATCCCGGTGCCGGTGTCGGCGACGGTGATCCGGACGAACTCGCCGGCCGGATGGTCCGGCGCCTCGTCGAGCCGGACCCGGTCGGTGGAGATGGTCAGCGTCCCGCCGTCCGGCATCGCGTCGCGGGCGTTGATGGCGAGGTTGAGGATCGCATTCTCGAGCTGGTTGGAGTCGCAGATGCCGTGGCCGGCGCCGGGATCGAGACGGGTCTCGATGTTCACGGCGCCGCCGATCGTGTGGCGAAGCAGGCGCTGCATCGCCTCGATCACCGAATTGACCGCGATCGGCGCCATGCTGATCCTCTGGATCCGCGAGAAAGCGAGAAGCTGGCCGGTGAGCTTGGCGCCGCGCCGGGTCGATTCGAGCGCGGTCTCGGCGATCCGCTTGAGCCGGGCGTCCTCGACCCGGCCGGCGATCATCTCCAGCCCGCCCATGATCGGGGTGAGGAGATTGTTGAAATCGTGCGCGATTCCGCCGGTGAGCTGCCCCACCGCCTCCATCTTCTGGGCCTGGCGAAGCGCTTCTTCCGCCTTCAGGCGCTCGCCGACCTCGGCCTGGAGCCGGTCGAGGGCGGCGCTCAGGTCGGCGGTCCGCTCCGAAACCCGCCGCTCCAGGGTCTCGTTGACCTCGCGGAGCGCCGCTTCTGCCCGTTTCAGCTCGGTGATGTCGTGCGCCACTCCGATGAAGCCGCAATGCTCGCCCTGCGGGCCCAGGCGCGGCTGCGAGACCGATCGGATCCAGCGCCATTCGCCGCGGCTTCGGTAGCGCGCGACCAGCTCGAACGTCTCGAGCGAGGCTTCGCCGGCCATCGATTCGGCCAGGATCCGCGGCGCGTCGTCCGGGTGGAGGACGGTCCTCCAGTCGAAGTCGATCGCTTCCTCGTAGCTGATGTCCAGGAACTCGACATAGGCGCGGTTGACGAAGCTTCGCTTGCGGTCGAGCTTGGTGACCCACATCGGCACCGGCGCGGAATCGGCGATGAGCCGGAATCGCTCCTCGCTTTCCCTCAGCGCCTCTTCCGCGGCGATCCGTTCGGTGACGTCATAGCCTTCCGCGAAGATCCCGCTCACCTTCCCGTCCGAATCGGCGATCGGCTGGAAGACGAAATCGAGCAGCCTCTGCTCTGCCGGCGCTCCGGGCTCGCGCTGGAGATCGATCGCCATCGAGCTTCCGGAGAAAGGCTGGCCACTCCGATAGACTTCGTCGAGCAGCTCGAAGAAGCCCTGCCCTTCGACCTCCGGCAAGGCCTCGCGCACCGTCCTGCCGGCCAGGTCGCGGTGGCCGACGAGCTGGAGGTAGGAGGCGTTCATCATCTCGAAGACGTGGTCCGGCCCGCGAAGCACGGCCATGAAGCCCGGCGCGCGGTGGAACAGCTGGCGCAGCCGCTCGGCCTCGCTGATCCGCTCGCGCTCGGCCAGCACGGTCGCCGTCGTCTCGATGCAGACGCAGAACATTCCCGCCGCCTTGCCGTCATCGCCTCGAAGCGGGCTGTAGGAGAAAGTGAAGAAGGTCTCCTCGGAATAGCCCTTGCGGGTCATGGTCAGAGGAAGATTCTCGAAATAGGTCGATTCGCCGGCGAGGGCTCGGCGGACGAGCGGCTCGATGTCCGCCCAGATGTCGGCCCAGACGTCCTCGAAGGCGTGGCCAAGCGCCGCCGGATGCTTTCCGCCGAGCACCTCGGCATAAGCGTCGTTGTACAGGAAGCGAAGCTCCGGTCCCCAGGCGAGGAACATCGCGAACTTGGACGTGAGCAGGATTCCGGTGGCGGTCTTCAGAGCCTGTGGCCAGCCCTCCGGCGGCCCGAGCGGCGACGCCGCCCAGTCGAAGCTGCGCATGCGCTCGCCCATCTCGCCGCCGTCGGCGAGGAAGGAGAGGCTTTCGGGGCCGGCCGGGCTTCCGGACTCACTGGACGCCATCGATACTCCACGTTCGCCCCCCGGCCCGCGAAGCTGGAAACTAGCCTCGGGGCGCGGCTTGTGGAAGACCCCGGCGAAGGTCTATTTCCGCAAGGGACGAGGAGAGAGCCGATGTTCACGGACATGAGGGACGGCACGGCCCGGGACTGGGCGCATATCGCCGCCGAACACGGCAGGCATATCAAGAGCGTCGCTGCGCGGCAGATCATGGACAGCCTGGCCCGGCTGGAGGCGATCGAAGTCGGCTTCGCCGCCAACCAGCTCACCCACTCCCTGATGGCCGGAACCCTCGCCCGCCGCTCCGGAGCGAGCGACGAGGAAGTGGTCGCCGCGCTCTGCCACGATCTCGGCAAGCTCTTCTCCATCCCCAATCACGGACCGATCGCGGCGGAGATGCTCAAGCCCTATGTGCGCGAGGACATCTACCACGCAATCTACTGGCACCAGGAATTTCAGGGCCGCTATTATTTCGAGCATCTCGGCAAGGATCCGGAAGGGCGCGAGCGCTTCAGGCAAGAGAGCTGGTATTCCTTCGCCGAGAAACTGGTCGACGATTGGGACGCCCCGGCCTTCGATCCCGCCTTCGAGGTCGACCCTCTGGAGAGCTTCGAGCCGGAGGTGACGAGGGTATTCTCGAACCCGAGGTCGATGGTTTAGCCGTCATGCCAGCGAAGGCTGGCATCCATGCCGAGTCCGCGAGCTCTCGACGATTCCGCATGGACCCCAGCCTTCGCTGGGGTGACGAAAATGCGGGAACCGCCGCGCCTCCCGCCCGGTTCACGCGACCATGGCAATCCAACCCATAAGCTGGCCCGCGCTCAAGGATTGGCGCGGAGTCCTCGTCCGCACCTGGAAGGAATCGGGGGACGACAATGTCGGGCTGCTCGCCGCCGGAGTCGCCTTCTACGGCTTTCTCGCCTTCGTGCCGTTGCTCGCCTCCGCGGTGCTCACCTACGGGCTGGTCGCGGACCCTGAGACCGTAGCGGAGCATATCCGGACCCTGGCCCGGACTCTCCCCCGCGAGGCCGCCTCGATCATCGGCGATCAGTTGCAGGCGCTCACCGGCGAGAAGACCGGCGCTCAGGGCTTCGGCCTGCTTCTGGCGATCGCGATCGCCCTCTACGGCGCGAGCAAGGGGTCGGCGTCGGTGATCGTTGCGCTCAACATCGCTTATGAGGTGGAGGAGAGCCGCGGCTTCGTGAGGCGGACCCTGATGGCCCTGCTGATGACGGCGGGGCTGGTCGTCGTGCTTCTGCTCGGCGCCCTCGCCATCTCGGCGCTCGCCTTCATCGAGCAGCTCCTCCCTTTCTCCTCGCCGATCGTCCACACCGCCCTCCAGATCCTGCTCTGGACGGTCGCGGCGGCCGTGGTCGGGCTCGGCCTCGCCCTCGTCTACCGCTACGCCCCCAACCGCCCCGACGCGCCCTGGGCCTGGGTGACCCCCGGCTCCGCCGCCGCGACCCTGCTGTGGCTGGCCGGGAGCTTCGGCTTCGGCCTCTACGTCTCCAATTTCGGCAATTACAACGCCACCTACGGCTCGCTCGGCGGAGTCGTGGTCTTCCTCACCTGGCTCTACCTCAGCGGCTATATCGTCCTGATGGGCGGCGAGATGAACTCGGAGCTCGAGCGGCAGCAGGCGAAGGCGGCGGGGCTTCCGGCGCATCCCGCGTCGGTCGCGGTAGCGGCCGAGCAAACAGGCGCGGCCGCGCCTGGGCCGACACCCGATCCGGACCGGATCAGCTGGCCGATGGCGGCGGTGGGATTCGTGCTGGCGCGAAGGGGTCGGCGCTAGCCTGCATCCGCTTCCCGGCGAAGGCCGGGATCCAGCCGTTGCGCGGCGCTGCCGGGCCCCGGCCTTCGCCGGGGAGCGCTGCTCAGTCCAGCCGCATAGCGGTCTCCGCCAGGCTCTCCGCCTCGATCAGGATCGCATCCTCCGAAGCGCCGGTGGCGGTGGCCTCGCGGCCGACGATGACCAGCACCGGCACCGCCATCGGCGAGACTCGCTCCAATTCCACATGGACCATCGTCTCCTGCGCCCGGTCGAGAAGCCGGACGAGCCGGCCGACCTCGGTCATCTTGCCCCGGGCGTCGTTCCAGGCGGCCTTGAGAAGCAGATGATCAGGCTCGTAGCGGCGAAGCACGTCGTAGATGAGGTCGGTCGAGAAGGTCACCTGGCGCCCCGACTTGCGCTTGCCCGGATGGTGGCGCTCGACCAGGCCGCCGATCACCGCGACCTCGCGGAAGGCGCGCTTCAGCAGGTTCGAGCCCTGCACCCATTCGACGAACTCGTTCTCGAGCAGGTCCGGCGAGAGCAAGGCGGCGGGATCGGCGATCGGCTCCAGCGCGTAGCAGGCCAGCGCATAGTCGTTGGAGACGAAGCCGAGCGGGTTGAGCCCCGCGCTCTCCATCCGCCGGGTGATCAGCATCCCCAGCGACTGGTGGGCGTTCCAGCCCTCGAAGCTGTAGATCACCATGTAGTGGCGATGCTCGTGCGGGAAGGTCTCGACCAGGAGCTGGTCCGGGCGGGGCAGAAGCGAGCGCTCGCCCTGCACCCGGAGCCAGTCCTGGACGTCGTCGGGAAAGCGCGGCCACTGGTCCCGGTCCCAGAGGAAGGCCCGGACCCGGTCGGCGAGGTTGGTCGTCATCGCCATCCGGGTGCCGACGTAGGTGGGGATCCGGGCGGATTTGGTGGTGGCCCGGACGAACAGGTCGGTGCCGTCGATCTTCTCCACCTCCAGAACCAGGCCGGCGAAGAAGAAGGTGTCGCCCGGCGACAGGGTCGAGGCGAAATATTCCTCGACCGTTCCGAGCTTCCGGCCGCGGCGGAAGCGGACGTCGAGCAAGGGCGCGTCGACGATGATCCCGGCGTTCATCCTGTGCTGCTGGACGAAGCGCGGATGCGACACCCGCCAGGTGCCGTCGGAATCGCGGGTCAGCCGGCGGAAGCGGTCGTAGGCCCGGAGCGAATAGCCGCCGCTCTCGATATAGGCGAGGATCTGGGCGAACAATTCCTCCGACAGTCCGGAATAAGGCGCGGCCGACCTCACCTCCTCCAGCATCTCTTCCTCGCGGAACGGCGCCGCGCAGGCGGCGGCCATGACGTGCTGGGCGAGGACGTCGATGGCGCCGGGACGGAAGATCTCCGGGTCGAGCTCCTTGTTCTCGATCGCGTCGAGGGCTGCCCGGGCCTCGAGATATTCGAAGCGGTTGCCGGGAACGACGAGGGCCTCCGAAGGCTCGTCGAGCCGGTGATTGGCTCGGCCGATGCGCTGCAGGAGGCGCGAGGAGCCTTTGGGCGCGCCCATCTGGATGACGAGGTCGACATTGCCCCAGTCCACCCCGAGATCGAGGCTCGCGGTGCAGACGAGGCCCCGGAGCCGCCCGTCGGCCATCGCCGTCTCGACCTTGCGCCGGGCCTCGACCCCGAGCGAGCCGTGATGGATCCCGATCGGCAGATGATCCTCGTTCGCCGTCCACAGATCCTGGAAGATGAGCTCGGCGAGGCTTCGCGTGTTGCAGAAGACGAGGGTGGTCCGGTGCCGCTCGATCTCGCGCATCACGTTGGCCGCCGCCCAGCGGCCC
Organism: Allosphingosinicella sp.; assembly: GCA_049590095.1. Lineage (GTDB taxonomy): Bacteria > Pseudomonadota > Alphaproteobacteria > Sphingomonadales > Sphingomonadaceae > Allosphingosinicella. Next base: position 6,904 of record JBAWCC010000167.1, read on the forward strand.
GAATGGCCCGACCAGGGGATTCGCTCGTCCTCGGGGAGCATGATCCTGATGTCCGGATCGGCGCCGGGCTCGCCCAGGACGATCTCTACCATCTCGATGTCGCCATGGGGAGCGAGCCAGCCCTGATAGGCTTCGGGATCGGAGACGGTGGCGGACAGGGCGACCCGGCGCAGGTCCGGCGAAAGCCGCTGCAGCCGGGCGAGCGACAGGGCCAGAAGGTCGCCGCGCTTGCCGCTGGCGAAGGCGTGGACCTCGTCCACCACCACCGTCCTCAGGCCCGCGAACAGGGTGGCGCTGTCCTCGTGGCTGAGCAGGAGGCTGAGCGATTCCGGAGTGGTCAGGAGCATCTGCGGAGGGCGAACCCGTTGCCGGGCCTTGCGGTCCGCGGGGGTATCGCCGGTCCGGGCCTCGACCCGGATCGGCAGACCCATCTCGCCGATCGGGGTCAGGAGATTGCGCTGGACGTCCACCGCCAGCGCTTTCAGCGGCGAGATGTAGAGGGTGTGGAGGCCTTCGGTCGGGGCCTCGATCAGCTCGACGATCGACGCGAGGAAGCCGGCCAGGGTCTTGCCGGCGCCGGTGGGCGCGACGAGCAGGGCGCTCCGCCCGGCGCGCGCGGCGGCGAGCATTTCGAGCTGGTGGCGCCGCGGGGCCCAGCCCTTGGCGGCGAACCATCGGGAGATGACCGGGGGGAGCGCATCCGTCGTCATTCCGGCCTCGATCCGGAATCCATGAACGCCGTCATCGGCGAAGGCTCAACCGCGGCGTTCGCAGGTCCCGGCTTTCGGGATGACGTCAGGACGTCGCATCGTCCCCGCTGCGCCTCTTCTCCTCTTCCTCATGATAGAGGTCGTGGGCGCCCCGCTCGCTCCGGTCGACGTCGCGCTTGCTGGTCTTGCGGTTGCGGAGCAATGCCCAGAGCAGGACGGCGGCAAGTAGCAGCGGCCCGATGATGGTGACGATCCCCCAACTGCCTCCGGCTAAATCCATGCTTTTCGCTCCCTGGCTTGCATCCCTGAGCGGGCGCCGCGGCTTGGCGTTGCCCGTCTTCGACTCCATATAGCTCCCGATGGCCCGTCTCGGTTCCTGGATCGAGCCTTTTCCCGAAGGCATCTACATCAGGCCGGCCGATGCCTGGGTCGATCCGAACGTGCCCAAGGCGCGAGTCCTCGTCACCCACGGCCATGCCGACCATGCCCGCGGCGGCCATGAGGAGGTGTTCGCCACACCGGAGACGCTGGCGATCATGGAATGCCGCTACGGGCCGCAGCCGGGCGGCCGGGCGACGCCTTATGGCGAGGTGATCCGGCTCGGCGAGGTCGAGGCGAGCTTCGTCCCCGCCGGCCATGTGCTCGGCTCGGCGCAGATCGTCCTCGAATATCGAGGCGAGCGGGTCGTCGTCTCCGGAGATTACAAGCGCCGCCCGGACCCGACCTGCCCACCCTTCGAGCCGGTGCCCTGCGACATCTTCATCACCGAGGCGACCTTCGGCCTCCCGGTCTTCCGCCATCCCGACACGTCGAGCGAGATCGACCGGCTCCTCGCCCGGCTTCACGAAAATCCGGAGCGCTGCGTCCTCGTCGGCGCCTATGCGCTGGGCAAGGCGCAGCGGCTGATGATGGAGATCCGGGGCCGGGGCTATCACGAGCCCATCTACATCCACGGCGCTCTGGAGCGCCTGTGCGAACTCTATCGCGAATGGGGAGTCGAGCTGGGCGATCTCCGGCCGGCGACCGGCGCCTCGAAGGACGAGCTCAAGGGCAAGATCGTGGTCGCCCCGCCGGGCTGCCTCAACGACCGCTGGTCGCGGCGCCTGCCCGATCCGATCACCGCCATGGCCTCGGGCTGGATGCGGGTCCGCCAGCGCGCCCGCCAGCGCAACGTCGAGCTTCCGCTGATCGTCTCCGACCATGCCGACTGGGACGAGCTGACCACCACCATCCAGGAGCTCCGGCCCAGGGAGGTCTGGATCACCCACGGACGCGAGGACGCCCTGATGCACTGGTGCATGACCCGCCAGATCAAGGCGCGGGAGCTGAACCTGGTCGGCCGGGAAGACGAGGACGATTGAGGGAGACTGCCAGATGGGCTATATGACCAAGTATCTGGTCAGGAGACGGTGATGGATAACGTGAACCTGTCCGATGCAAAGGCGCGGCTCAGCGCCCTCGTCGACCGCGCCGAAGCGGGCGAGGAAGTCACGATCCTCCGCCGCGGCCGCCCGGTGGCGCGGCTGGTTCCCGTCGGAAAGCAGCTAAGGCCCCTCGACATCGAGGCGCTGCGGGCTCTCACCTCCCGGATGAAGAAATATGAGGACCCGGAAGGCCTGAGCTTCGTCGAGCGCACGCGGCGGGACGACCGCTACTGATGTTCTGTCTGGACAGCTCGCTCGTCGTGGCGGCCGTCTCCGCCGAAGCCGGAACCGCGATCGCTCTCCAATGGCTGGGGCGTCGCGAGGACATTTTGACGAGCGATTGGTTGATCACCGAGGCTGCGGCGGCATTGTCGCAGAAGCGGAGGATGCAGCTTCTGTCGGCCGCCGAGCATCGTCAAGCCATCGAGGCGCTGCACAGCCAGGTGCTCGCCGCTTATCGCTGCCTGCCGGTGACGCGGCAGGATTTCCGCCTTGCGGCTCAATTTTCAGAGAGAGCAGAAACCGGGCTGAGGGCGGGTGACGCACTTCACCTCGCCATCGCCTCCGGCGCCGACGCGACGCTTGTGACATTCGACAAGAAGCAGGCGCGTGCCGGCGAGCTGCTGCAGGTGCGAACCCTGCTGCTGTGATCAGCCGGCGAGGTCGACCATCGACACCAGCACGATCGCCGCCGCCGCCAAAATCCCCCACCTTACCCCCCGCTCCAGCGAGAAGCTGCCGGTTCGCGACAGGATGAGGGCGCTTGCCGGCATGATCAGGATGAACAGGCCCAGCGTGAGGGCGGCTCCCGCCTTCCAGCCCAGCTCCAGCCCGCCCCAGATGGCCAGCGCCGCCCAGACGACGCAGAAGAGCAGCGCTTCCGGGTAGAGCTTCGGCATCAGTGGGCGACCTGCTCGCCGCGTTCGAGGCCGGACAGAGCGAGCTGCTCGTCGATCTGGGCGACGAGTCGTGTCAGGCCGGCCTCGTCCTTGGCTTCGGCGCGGGCGACGAGGACGTCCTGGGTATTGGAGGCTCTAAGCAGCCACCAGCCGTCGGAAGTGCTGACCCGGGCGCCGTCGGTTCGGTCGACCTCGGCGCCGCTGGCGGCGAGGCGTTCGAGGACTTCCTCGACGACCGGGAACTTGCGGCTCTCGTCGACCTGGAAGCGCATTTCGGGCGTGTTGATCATCGGCGGCATCGCCGAGCGCAGCCCGGTCAGCGACCCGCCGAGCTCACTGACGGCCCGGATCAGCCGGACGGCGGCGTAGATGGCGTCGTCGAAGCCGTACCATTCATGCTTGAAGAAGATATGGCCGCTCATCTCGCCCGCCAGCGGGGCGCCCGTCTCCTTCATCTTGGACTTGATCAGGCTGTGGCCGGTCTTCCACATCAAGGGCTTCCCGCCCAGCTCGGCGACGCGGTCGAACAAGGCCTGGCTCGCCTTGACGTCGGCGATGATGGTTGCGCCCGGAACCTCCCGGAGCACCGGCTCGGCCAGGATCGAGAGCAATTGATCGCCCCAGACGACCCGGCCTTCGCCGTCGACCGCCCCGAGGCGGTCGGCGTCGCCGTCGAAGGCGACCCCGAAATCGAGGCCCTTGTCGCGGACCAGCCGCTTCAGATCCTCGAGGTTGGATTCGACGGTGGGATCGGGATGATGGTTGGGGAAGCGGCCGTCGACCTCGGGGAAGAGGATGAAATGCTCGCCCGGAAGGCGCTTCACCAGCCGCTCGACGACCGGCCCGGCGGCGCCGTTGCCGCAATCCCAGCCGATCCGGAAAGGCCCGCCGTCGAAGCCCTGAAGGAGTCGCTCGACGTAGCGCTCCATCACTTCCTCGTCGCGGACCGAGCCGGAGCCCTCCTCCCAGTCGCCCGCCTCGGCCATCCGGCCAAGCTCCTGGATCCGCTCGCCGAAGAAGGCGCCGTGCTTCATCACCATCTTGAAGCCGTTGTAATTGCCGGGATTGTGGCTCCCGGTGATCATGATTCCGCCGTCCACTCCAAGCTCGGCCTCGGCATAATAGAGCATCGGCGTGGGCCCGAGGCCGATCCGGACGACGTCGATTCCGCTCGCGGTCAGCCCCTCGATCAGCGCCGTCTCGAGCTTCGGAGTGCTGACCCGGCCGTCGCGGCCGACGGCGACGACGCTTCCGCCCTCGCGGCGAAGGAGCGTTCCGAAGGTCCGGCCGACCGCTTTCGCATCCTCCTCGTCCAGCGTCTCTCCGTAAATCCCCCTGATGTCATATTCGCGCAAAGAGGTCGGCGGCAGGCGATGGCTCATTCGGAACTCCGGCTGGGAAATTGGGGTCGGGGGACGCCTTCAAGACGCTCGAGGGGGCTTCCGGTTCATTGTCTCGGCGAGCAGGGTGTCGCGGGCGGCGTTGACCCGGTGGGCGAGCTCGGCCGAGCCGCCGGTGTCGGGATGGACCTTTGCGATCAGGCGCCGGTGGGCGTCGCGAATCTCCTGCAGGGTCGCGCCCTCGCTTACCCCGAGCAGCCGCCGGGCGTCCTCGGCCGGCATCGGCTTCGACGAAGGACTCGAACGGCGCCAGGCCGCCCAGAGCATTGCGCCCGCCATCAGGGCCGCTCCGAGGACGAGCCGCCCCTTGGTGAACAGGCTGAGGCCGAGCAGGAAGAGGGCGGCGGCGATCCCGTCCTCATAGGTGAAGTTCTTGAGCCGGCCGGTCGCGAAGGCCCAGAGCAGTCCGCCCGCGGCGAGCAGGATGAGGACGCCCATCCGAGCCTAGCCGGCGAGCGCGGCGGCCCGGGGCGGCGCCGTCTCGCCCGGTTGCGGCAAGGCGAAGCCGGCGATCATCTCGCGCAGCTCCTGCCGGGCCGCGATATGGGCGATCGCGACCTCGCCGAGATGGGGCAGATCGAGCAGGGTAAGGCCCTTGGGGAAGAGCTCGCGGTAGATGACCCGCTCGCCCAGCCCGGGAATGACCCGGAAGCCGACCCGGCGGCTGAGCTCGCCGAGCGCCTCTCCGACCCGGCGCATGTTGCGCGCCTCGATATGCTGCATCCGGTTCCTGAGCACGACCCAGTCGACGCTCGCGCCATGCGTCTTGGCGCGCTGGGTCCGGCTGTTCCAGACCAGCTCCGCGTAGAAGCTCGGGCGGCGGACCCGGTAGGTCTCGGCGTCGACCTGGCCGATCAGGTCGAGGTCGACGAAGCTGTCGTTGATCGGAGTGACCAGGGTGTCGGCGCGGATCATCGCCGCCCGGGCATGGGGATCGTCGCGACCGGGCGTGTCGACGACGACGATCTCGACGCCCTCGGAGATCCGCTCCATCTGCGCCTCGATCGTCTCGCCCTTGTCGGGATCGAAAGTCTCGTAGAGCGGCATGACGAGGTCGATGCCGAGCCGCTTCACCGTCTCCGCCCGATTGTCGAGATAGCGGCCCAGGGTGCGCTGGCGGGTGTCGAGATCGAGCGCCGCGACCCGCCGCCCGGCGGCGGCGAGCGCGACGGCGCTGTGCACCGCCGTCGTCGACTTGCCGGTGCCGCCTTTCTCATTGGCGAAGGTGATGAAATGCGGCGACGCCATTACTACCCCTGGATTTTCCGGCCCTGGATTTCTGGGCCTTGATTCTGCGGTCCGGCCCCCGCAAGGGCCTCGCCCAGGCTGATATCGGAGGCGGCAACAGCGTGCAAACGGTCCGTGACATCGAAACGCTTCGGGAAGCCGTGGCCGGATTGCGGGCCGAAGGCGGCACGATCGCCTTCGTCCCGACCATGGGCGCGCTCCACGCCGGCCATATGGCCCTGGTCGCCGAGGGGCGGCGGCGCGCGCAGCATGTCGTCGCCTCGATCTTCGTCAACCCGACCCAGTTCGCGGCCCATGAGGACCTATCCACCTATCCCCGCCGCGAAGCGACCGACGCCAGGATGCTGGAGGAGGAAGGCTGCGCCCTCCTCTGGTCGCCCGACGTCGCGACCATGTATCCGGACGGGACCGGGATCGAGGTCCACGCCGGAAGCCTCGGCGAGAGCCTCGACGGCGCCGCCCGCCCGGGCCATTTCGACGGAGTGGCGACGGTGGTGTCGCGGCTGTTCGCGCAGGTCCGCCCGGACATCGCCCTGTTCGGCGAGAAGGACTATCAGCAGCTTGCCGTCATCCGGCAGATGGTGTCGGATCTCGGCCTCGCCGTCGAGATCGTCGGAGTGCCCACCCAGCGCGACGCCGACGGCCTCGCTCTGTCCTCGCGCAACGCCTATCTGACCGACGAGGAGCGCCGGTCGGCGCGGGCCCTGCCGAGGGCTCTGGGCGAAGC